>JAHFCY010000084.1 GCA_023249255.1 Candidatus Lindowiibacteriota bacterium
GGGCGTCGAATCCGCCGCCCTGAATCATGAAATTCTCAATGACGCGATGAAAGATGGTGCCGTTGTAATGGCCTTTCCGGACGTACGACAAAAAATTTTCGACAGTTTTCGACGCTTTTGCCGGATCGAGTTCCACGACGATGTCGCCCTGCGTGGTGCTGATCCGAACGCGGGGTTTGGCTGCGTCGGCCGGCTGGGCCAAGACGGGCGTGTCGGTCGAGTTTGGCGCCGGCGATGACATTGGCGTCGCGGGCGGTTTGGCCGGTTCCACAGATTCGACCTTCGCCTCGCCAAGCGCGGAAGCGGCAACCCATCCGGAAAACGCGATTTTTACCCATCCGGCCTGTATATTTTTCATTTCCATGTGAGCGGCCTGGTCAACGCGTCCGATGGATTTGCCGCCGGCCGCCGCGAGGAGATCCGCGTTTTCGCCGGCGAGCGAGATCGTTTTGACGCGGGCCAGAAGCGGGGGAACTTTGGAGAACGCCGATTTTTTGGACCAGCCTTCAACGAGGACGAGGGCGTGGTCTCCCTGAATTTTAAGTTCCTGGACTTTCGCGCCGGCCGAGAGTCTGCCGACGGAGTTTCCTTTGGGGGCATCGTACATGGTCGCGCCCTCCTTGAGGGATTTGTCCTCCGCCGATGAATGTGCGGCCGGAAGGGCGAGCAGGCTTAGCGCAAGAAGACTCGCTGCGATGAAGGAAAGGCGTTGAATCAGACGGCCCATCAGGCGGCGGACGCGGCGAGGACGGAGGCGCTCATCTCCATCATTCGCTCCAGGGGTTTCAAGGCGCTCATGCGGAGATTCTCATCCATTTCAATCTCGGGTGTTTCGTCACGCAGGCACAGGTAAACTTTTTCCATTGTATTGAGGGCCATGTGAGGACAGAGATTGCAGTTGCAGTCGGCTGTGGAGGGCAATGCGATGAATGTTGTGTCCGGCTTGGCTTTTTTCATCTGATGAATGATGTTGGATTCGGTCGCGATGATGAACGCAGGATCGTCGTGTTCCAGGACGTATTTGAGAATGCCCGTTGTCGAACCGATGTAATCGGCGAGCGCAAGGACCGGCTCCTCGCATTCCGGATGGGCGAGAAGTTTGGCGCCGGGATGGCCGGCTTTCAGATCAAGAATTGTTTTCTGTGAAAATGCCTCATGGACAATGCAGGAACCCTGCCAGAGAAGCATCTCGCGGCCGGTTTTTCCGGCGATATATTTTCCGAGATTTTTGTCCGGTGAAAAGAGGATGGGCCGGTCGGCCGGAATCTGGCGGATGATGGATTCGGCGTTCGAGGACGTGCAGATGATGTCAGAGAGCGCTTTGACCTCGGCGGAACAATTGATGTAGGTCACGGCCACATGATCGGGATGAGATTTTCGGAACGCCCGAAACGCATCCGCGGGGCAGCCTTCGGCGAGAGAGCAACCGGCAGCGAGATCAGGGATGAAGACCCGGCGCCGGGGATTCAATATTTTGGCCGTCTCGGCCATGAAAAGGACACCGCAGAATACGATGACATCCGCGTCCGTTTTTTGCGCGGCGCGCGCGAGGGCAAGGCTGTCGCCGAGAACATCGGCGATGTCCTGAATGTCGGGATCCTGGTAGTAGTGCGCAAGGATCACCGCGTTCTTCTTCCGCTTCATGTCTTCAATCGCCTCGACCAGATCCAGCGGCAACTGCGTACTTCGCCGGTCGAATGCACTACCCAATGTCATGATGGTCTCCTTTCCAGCTCTGTATTATACGGCGCAGGTAACGGGAAAAGCAAGCGGGTGTAACGGGGAGACAGGATGAATAATGTCCGACATTCTGTCGAAAAGTATCCCATGGAACCAAAACAAGTCAGCGTGATCACGCCGACGTACAATCGGGCACGGCGGGTACTGGAGTGCATCGAGAGCGTCCGGCGGCAGAGTTACGAGCACGTCGAACACATCGTCGTGGACGACGGGTCGACCGACGGGACAGTCGAAAAAATGGCTGTCGTCTATCCGGAATTGATTGCGTCCGGCCGCCTGAAAATTTTTACACAACCGAACGCGGGTCCCGGCGCGGCGCGCAATCGCGGGATTGCGCAGTCACGCGGGGAATTCATTGCCTACCTGGATTCGGACGATCTCTATCTCGATTCCCACATCGAGACGCTGGTCGCGCCGCTTTTGGCTGACAACCGATACGGCGTGACCTACGGCCGGCATCTTGAAATCTGGCATGGGCCGGACGGGACACGGACCAGACAGGTGACCGGGCCGGACAGCGACGTTGATCCGCTGAAACTTCGATTTAAAAACCAGATTCCGCTGATGTTCATGCACCGCCGGGCGCTTCTCGATCAGATTGGAACTTTCGACACTGACCGGCGGGGGCTGGAGGATTGGGATCTGCTCATGCGGCTTTCCGAGGCCGCGTATTTTTTGGGCCTGCCGGCCGTGACGGGCGTCTGGCGGCATTTCGAGTCGGAGCCTTCCGTGACGGCCGAACTTCAGGGAGACGAACGGGAGAAAAAATATCTGCGCGTTTTAAAACGAGGAATGCGGCGGGAACTTGAGGGACAAATTTCCATGCCGGAACTTCGCGCCGACCTCGACGCGCTGAACCGGCATATGTTCAAGAGTGTTGTCGCGGCGGCAAAGACCCGGATGCGGGCGCCGGCCGGGTTCAATCGGACGATCGTCGACATTCCGCTTGAGTTGACCGGCGTCGGGACTGTCGACAGTCTCTTCATGACGCTTCAACGCGCCGTATCCGAATTTCATGACGGCGTGCAACTGCGGATCACCTTCGGAGACGATCGATCTCCAGCCGTGGAGTGGATTCAAAAAATCAACAAACTTCTCGGCGAAGAGGGTCTGCCGGGATTTGAATGGCGCGTCGAACCGCCGGGCGAGAAACAAGCGGCTTAGTATTTACTTAAATCCAGAACGGCGGCGTTTGGATGGGAAATCCGGGCGACGAGAGAGCCGTTGGGGGCAAAGAGCGCGGAAGGGCCGCTGTTGCCGACACGAAGGACCGGCAGTCCGGTTTCGATGGCACGAAATCGAAGAAATCGAAGATGCTGTTCGTGGCCAAATTCGCTTTCCGACCAGGCATCGTTTGAAATATTGATGAGAAGATCCGCATCCCGCGCGGATTCCGCAACCAGGCGCGAGAATGTTCCCTCGAAACAAATCAGAATCCCGGCACGCCGGCCGCCAATTTGGATGGGCGCGGTGGTGTCTCCCGCGGAAAAAAAGGGCGTTCCGAGCGCGCGGCCCACAGCCTGCGCCCACTCCAGATGTTCAAGGCGCGGGATCGTTTCGCCGAGCGGCACCAGATGACGTTTTCGGTATGATGTGACTCGTTCGCCGCGGTTGTTCAGCAGGATGGCCGAGTTGTACATCCGATCCGGATCGCGCTCGATCGCGCCGACGAGAAGCATTCGCCCGGTGTTGGGTTCGAGAAATCCCCGCAAGACACGCGCCGCTTCTTCGGTGAGAACTCCACCCAGTCCCACGATCTCGGTCGAAAAGACCGTCTCGGGCAAAATCACACATTTGGATTGGACAGAAGATGCCTCGTCCGCCAGGGCGCCGAGCTGGGTTTCCATTTCCTGTTCGCGATCGGAACCGGAACGATAGGGACTCATGTTGGTCTGAACCAGCGCGAATGGTCTGGCTGCCGTCCAATCGTTTGAAAGGATTTGGGAGGGGGAGAGAAACCACAACAGGAGCGCAAACAGAATCAGCGCGATCCAACGGGATGAGACGCGTTTCAACGTGATCCACGTGAAGATGACGTTGGAGAGCACGACCAGAAACGAGACAAGCCAGATCCCGCCATAAGCCGAAAACGCCGCGACCGTCAGGCTTCCGTATTGCGTGTATCCGATCGTCCCCCACTCGTATCCATAGGGTCCGAAACTTCGAATCCATTCCGAGGCGACCCATCCGAAGGGAAGGACGGCCAGGGCCGCGCCGGGGCGTTTTTTGCGGGCGAGGATGTAAGCGGGGAAAATACCGAGGATGATCCAGGCGCTGTGGATGGCGGCCATCAGGACGGGGGCGGCCGGGCTGAATACGCGCAGCCAGAAAAAATACGAAACGGAAAACGTCGTGGCGAAACCCAGGGTCGACCATGGATCGGGGTCGAGCACAAGCGAGCGGAAAAACGGCACGAGCGCGGCAAGAGCCGGTAAAAATCCCCATTCCGGGATAAAGGCATAGAAGAGGAGCGCGGCGGATGCGAGAGCCGGCAGAGAACGGCGCGCGCGAAACACGGCAGCTACTTGACCGGATGTAATTCTACGTCGAGTTCGTCCGGCGAAAAAACCATGCTGTCAAAAAATTTCTGGCCGAGGCGGTTGAGATTTTCCTTGAACGGCGCCGGGGAGCCGCTGACGACATATTTCACGATTGCGGATCCGAGGCGGATGTTGGCGTACTTTGATTTTTTCAAGAGTGTCCGGGCGGACGCGGCCATCGGACCGGAAGGATCGACGAGGCGGGGCGACAGGCCGTGTTTTTGGAAAAAGGCCGTGATTGAATTCTGCAGAAAGGGATAGTGGGTACAGCCATAGATGACCGTGTCAACTTTGGCGGAGATCAACAGTCCCATGGAGGATTCGATCGCCGCGTCAACCTCGGGGCCGGACGTTTTTCCGGATTCGACGAGCGGCACGAAGGAGGGACAGGCGCACATGAAAACTTCTATATTTTCCGTACCGGATTTCAGGAGCATGGGATACTGGCCCGTCGAGACCATGGCGGTGGTGGCGATGACGCCGACGCGCCCGGCCGATCCTTTTCTCGCCTCTTCGGCAAGCGCCGGCGAGATGAGTCCGAGCATCGGAACATCCGGATATTTTTTTTGCGCCTGTTCGAGCGCGATCGCCGAGGAGATATTGCATCCAAACGCGATAAACTTGACGTTGCGCCGGACGAGGTAATCGACGATGGCCAGAGCAAGGCCCCGGATTTCATCCGGAGATTTTTCGCCGTAGGGAACGTGTTTTGTGTCGGCGTAGTAGACGAAGTCTTCGCTTGGGAGGATCGACGTAAAGGCCCGAAGCGCCGTCAGGCCGCCCAGACCGGAGTCGAATATCCCGATGGGACGGTTTTTGTTCACAGCAGATCCTCCGCTATTTTTTTCTCGGCCGAGACCGCTGCGGCCGGTGTCCCGGTCGAGGATCGGGCGGCCGCCGCGGCGTGGACCAGCCGGCTGTCGATCGAGGATCGCGGATGCGGAGCATGGCCAAGTCGAAGGCGGCAGAGATTCAGCGACGATTCAATCGCCTCCCGATTTGACCCGTCATCGGAACGCAAAAGGTCGCGGATGAATTTCATGGTGAAATATCTCGTGTCGGCAAGACGTTTGATGAGTTTGAGCGTTTCGACCGTCCGGGCCGGGTATGTCGATCCGCGCCCGCGGCGATTGACCGGAAGTTTGTACCAGTTCATCCAGAATTTCAGGAGGCGGTCCGTTATTTCAAGCTCCTTGAGAACAGCTTGTTTTGCGAGGGGCGGAGCGGTCAGATCAGGCGACACGGCGGTTGTCTCCAAATTGCCCGGACCAGATCGTTCGGACGGTTTTTTCAATGACGGGGACGACGACATCCGGCGCGATTTCGACCAGCGGTGCGAGGACAAATTCGCGCTCGTGCATGCGAGGATGCGGGATCGTGAGACGGCCGGATGAAACCGTGCGCGATCCGCAGAGCAGGATGTCGATGTCAAGCGTTCTGGGTCCCCATCGAATTTCGTCAAAATTTCGGCCCGCGCCGCATTCGATGTCCTTGATTCGGCCGAGCAAGTCGATGGGTTCGACCACGGATCGAAATTCGGCCGCGGCGTTCAAAAAATCGGGCTGATCGGCGTATCCGACCGGGGCGGTTTCATAAAAAGCCGACACGCGGACAACTTCTCCCGACTCCGACAGGCGTTCCAGACCGAACCGGAGATTTGCCGCGCGATTGCCGAGATTGGAACCCAATGACAGATAGTACGTTTCCATATTTATTGCGGTCTCTGAAGTTCGACTTCATAGCCGGCGATCCGGCGGTCTGATTTCGGCCGGATTTTCCGTACGCGCACGAGTGCTTCCGAGATGCGGCGCTTGTGCGTCTTCCAGAACGTGTCAAGGATATCCGCCGCCAGCGCCTCAAGGACGGTGTAAATTTTTTTCTCCGACACGCGATGGACGTGGCTGACGACGTCTTCGACGGTGATCACGCGCGCGAGGCGGTCACCCTCCGGCATGCGGCGATACGCGATTTCAAAATCGACTTCGAGAAGCGTACCCATCTCTTGTTCCCAGCGATAGGCCGCATGCGCCGCTTCGAGACGGATTCCAAAGACTTTGAGTTTCATGTTCAAAATCGCACGCGGGCAAGGCGGCGGGCCGCCTCGGCAATCGCGGATGTCGGCGCCGTGAGGGAAAACCGGACGTAGCCTTCACCGCTTTTGCCGAATCCGGTGCCGGGCGTGATCACCACGCCGGTTTCGGACATGACCCGGTCGACGCATTCGACGGAGGACAACCCGCCGGGCGTTCGAACCCAGAGATAATATGTGCCGCGGGCCGGCGTGGCTTCCCAGCCGCTCTTTCGGAGGGCCGCCACGAGCAGATCACGCCGGTCCTGAACGACCGCGTTATTTTTGGAGATATGCGTCTGATCGCCGGTAAGCGCGGCAATGCCCGCTTCTTGAACCGCCTGAAAAATTCCGGAATCGAGATTGGTTTTGATGGCGCCGAGGCCGGCAATGAGGTCGGGATTGCCGACAGCGAAGCCGATGCGCCAGCCGGTCATGCAGTATGTTTTCGAGAGCGAATGAAATTCGATGGCCACGTCTTTTGCGCCGGGCACCTGAAGAACGGATGGCGCGCGATATCCGTCAAAGACGACTTCGGTGTAAGCCGCGTCGTGGCAGAGAATGATTCCATGTTTTCGACAGAACGCCACCGCTTCTTCCATGAAACCAATATCCGTGACCGCGCCGGTCGGATTGTTGGGATAATTGAAAAAAAACATCTTCGCTTTCTTGAGAACCGCGGCTGGAACGGACGAGAGGTCGGGCAGAAATTTATTCTTTTCATGGAGGGGCAGTTCATGGATCGCGCCGCCGGAGAAAATAGTCCCGATTTTGTAAACGGGATATCCCGGCTCGGTGGCCAGAACGACGTCGCCGGGATTGCAGAACGCCAGGACCATGTGGCCGATTCCCTCCTTGGAGCCGATGAGCGACAGGAGCTCAGTCCGGGGGTCAAGCGGCACGCCGAACCGCTGTTTGAACCATCCGGCCGCCGCCGTTCGAAACGACAGCATTCCCTCGTACGCGGGGTATCGATGATTCTCCGGTTTTTCCGCGGCCTGCTGAAGCGCCCGGACGATATGCGGTGCGGTCTGGATGTCCGGATCGCCGATGCCCAGATCAACAAGATCGATTCCCTGCCGGCGCAATTCACTTTTTTTCCTGTCAATGGCGGCGAAGAGATACGGCGGAAGAACGCGGAGCCGCTCGGCACGGACAAAGGCGGGACCGGATGATCCGGCCATTTCAATCCCGGCCTTTCTTTTGCCACGTCGAGGGATTCGCCCCGTTTTCCACCTGCACGGGATTGGTCAACTCGCCGATGCCCGGAATTTTCACGGTGAACCGATCGCCCGACTTGAGCGGTCCGACGCCCGCGGGCGTGCCGATGGCGACCAAATCGCCCGGATTCAATGTGAAACAGTGCGAGATGAACGAAAGGAGAGACGGCGGATCAAAGAGCATGTCCGACGCCCTGCCGCGCTGGACAACAGCGTCGTTCAGCATGCCGATGATTTCAGCCGCCGGCCAGTCAAACCCGGATTCGACAAACGGGCCGGCCGGACAGAACGTGTCGAACGATTTGGCGCGGGTCCACTGCACGTCCGATCGCTGAAGATCGCGCGCGGTAACGTCATTCACGCAGGTATAGCCGAAAATATAATCATCCGCTTCCTCGCGCGGGACGCGCCGGGCGGTTTTTTTCACATAAAATCCGAGTTCGGCCTCGTATTCAACGCGCGAGGATTCCGGCGGCAGAACAATCGGTTCACCTGCCGCAATCACAGAACCCGGCGCCTTGAAAAAAATCACCGGCTCGGACGGAGGCGTTGAAGGAATGCCTTTTCGTTCGAGTTCGAGAATATGATCTTTGAAATTCAGTCCGACGCCGACGATTTTGCCACTATCAAACGGCGGCAGGATCGTCACGTCGTTCAGATTCACGGAGGTCGTGTCAAAATCGTAGTGCGTGAGCGGATGTCCCGTGACGGTCTGGACACGGTCGTTCATGATGACCCCAAAGCGGGTCTCATTTTTCAAGCGAAAGCGAAGCCACCGCATGTCAGGCGGAGGGCAGGCCGAGAACGTCGTGCATGCCGTAGAGGCCCGGCGGGGCGCTGATGACCCATTCGGCCGCGCGAAGGGCGCCGAGCGCAAACGTGTCGCGCGTGGTGGCGCGGTGGGTCAGCTCGACGCGCTCGCCCGCGCCGAGGAAATGTACAGTGTGATCGCCGACAACGTCGCCACCCCGGACGGACAGAACACCCAACTCCTGCGGGTCGCGCGCGCCGGGGACTCCCTGCCGGCCGTGGACATCGGCGAGTTTATCGCCGCGGCCGCGGCGGACGGCGTCGGCCAGCGCCCGGGCGCTTCCGGACGGCGCGTCTTTTTTCTGGCGGTGATGCACTTCGACGATTTCGACGTCGTAATCCGGTCCGAGCCATCGCGCGGCGGCTTCGGCGAAATGGAGAATGACGTTCAGGCCGAGGCTCATATTGGGCGCGTAGACGATCGGAATTTTTTTCGAGGCCGTCATCATCGATTTTTCGTGATCGGCCGCAAGTCCGGTCGTGCAGATCACCGCGGGTTTGCGGGCCGATTTGGCATAGGCGAGGCACGCCGTCGATCCTTCAGGGCTGGAAAAATCGATGATGACGCCGACGTTCCGGTCGGCGGCCTCCAGCGATTTGAGCGTAACGCCGCACTTGCGCGCGCCGGCAAGAAATCCGGCGTCCTTGCCAAGCTCCGGATGTCCCTGCCGTTCGAATGCGGCAGCCAGAACGTATTTGGGATTTTCGAAAATCTGGGCAAGGATTCGGCGACCCATTTTTCCGGCTGCGCCGTTGACGGCGATGAGAATTTTGTCATCCCGACGGTCAGCGGCGGACATGGTATTTTTGCAGAGCTTTCTTCAGTTTTTCGAAATTCGCCGGAGCCATTTCGCACAGCGGCAGGCGAAACTCCGGGTCGCATAATCCCATCAGGGCGCAGGCTGTCTTGGCCGGGATCGGATTTGTCTCGATAAACAGGACGTCGATGAGTTCAAGCAATTCGAGTTGAACGCGGCGCGACGCCTCGAGCCGGCCTGCGGAAAAATGATGAACCAGATCGGCCATGCGTTTTGGAACAACGTTGGCCGCGGCCGAAATCACACCGGTTCCGCCAAGCGCCATGATCGAATACGTCAGGGCATCCTCGCCGGAAACAACCGCAAAGGATTTTTTCCGGAGCGCCGGCCGGGACTGGAGGAGACTCATGAGCTGCGTGAGCTGGGCGATGTTGCCGGTCGCCTCCTTGAGGCCGACGATCCGCGGGTGTTCGGCGATCGCCGCCATGGTGTCGGGCATGATGTTGACGCCGGTTCGGGCGGGAATGTTGTAAAGAATCTGCGGAATTTTTACGCGGTCGGCGACGAGCGTAAAATGTTTGATCAGTCCCGCCTGCGTGGGTTTGTTGTAATAGGGACTGATGAGAAGCGCCGCGTCGCAGCCGGCCTCAAGGGCGTGCTGAGTGAGTTCAAGCGCCTCATCCGTGGAATTGGAGCCGGTACCGGCGATGACGGGGACTCGTCCCCGGGAGTATTCAACCACAAGTTCGACGACGCGGCGATGCTCGCGATGGGTCAACGTCGCGCTTTCGCCCGTTGTGCCGCAGGGCAGGAGCGCGTCGGTGCCGTTTCGAATCTGAAATTCAACGATCCGTTTCAGCGCTTCTTCATCCACCGCGCCCCGGCGAAACGGGGTCATGAGCGCGACGATGGATCCGCCAAGACGAAAAGGTTTGCGGGAAATCACAGCATCACCTTCGTTTCAAATACTTTTTCGACGGGACCTTGCATGGTCACGTCCGTTACCCGCGCCGGACCCGCAACCGTAAAATCGACGAGCAGATCCGACCCGCCCGAAGTGCGAACCGAAATGGGCGGTCGAAGCCGGCGGGTCAAGGCCGCGACGATGGCCGAAGCCGTCGAGCCGGTGCCGCAAGCCAGGGTTTCAGATTCAACGCCGCGTTCGTAAGTCCGGACGTCGATTCGGGACCGGCCGCGGATGCGGACAAAATTGACGTTGGTTCCGCGCGGCGCAAAAATTTTGTGAAGGCGGATTTCGGCGCCAACGTCCCTGACGTTGAACGCCGCAAGATTCGGGACGAACGAGACAAAGTGTGGCACGCCGGTGTTGATGAACGATCCGCGCAGGGCGCCTCCGGCGCGGGTCCGGACCGTGACACCGGGCCGAAAGCCGGACGGTGTTGTGAGTGACACGCGGACAACGCCGGAAGAAATATACCGTCCGGAGATGACGCCGGCGAGCGTTTCGAAGGCGTGCGCGCGCGGCGCGATGCGGTTTTCCACGGCGAATTTGACGGCGCACCGGGAACCATTGCCGCACATCTCGGCTTCGCTTCCGTCCGAATTGATGATCCGCATGCGATACGCGCAGGCGCCGTTGGCCGGCGGCTGGATCAGAATCAGGCCGTCCGCGCCGACGCCGTACTGACGGTGGCAGAGCTGCCGGGCGAGCGCAACCCGGCGCGCGGGCGACGAGATCGCGAGGCGCATGTCATCGACGACGACAAAATCATTTCCGGCGGCCTGCATTTTGTCGATTCTGATTGATCGCGGCATTTTCATCCGCCGAGGCGTATCCGGGTCGCCATGGCCGTTTCGAATGCTTCCGTCTCTGCCGCCACCAGGTCGTCGTACGTTTCACGCCGCCGTCCGATCCGCGCGCGGCCCTCCGATATCCAGATTTCGGGCGGCCGGGGACGCGAATTGTAGTTTGAGGCCATGACGAACCCATACGCCCCCGCGCTTTTGATGGCGACAAGATCTCCGGAACGAAGTTCCTCGATCGAACGGTCCTTGGCGAAGAAATCGCCGGTTTCGCAGACCGGGCCCACAACGTCGTAAATTTTTTTGGCGGCGTCTTTCCGTCGGACCGGCAAAATTTCATGATAGGCGCCGTAGAGCGTGGGTCGCACGAGATCGTTCATGCCGGCGTCGACAATCGCAAACGTTTTGGTGCCGGTTTCCTTGATGTAGATCACGCGCGTCAGAAGCACGCCGGCGTTTCCGACAATAAACCGGCCCGGCTCCATGAGAAGCTCAATCTTCATGGCCGTCAACGCCGGCAGGACCGTTTCGGCGAATCGCGCCGCGGACGACGGCGCCTCCTCCTTGTAGATGATTCCAAGACCACCGCCAAGATTGAAATAGCGGATGTCGAATCCGTCCTGCCGAAGGCGCTCGATGAGCGGCCCGATTTTTTCCAGCGTCTCCTGATAGGGCCCAAGTTCCGTGATCTGCGAACCGATGTGGCAGTGAATGCCGACCGGCATCAGGCGGTCGAGCCGTCCGATCGCATGAAAGACTTCGACGGCCTTATCGATCGGCAGGCCGAACTTGGTCTCCTTCTTGCCCGTCGTGATGTAGTGGTGCGTATCGGCCGCAACGTCGGGATTGATCCGGACCGCTATCCGGACGTCTTTGCCGGTTTCCGTCGCGATGCGGGACAACGTCTCCGCCTCCGGAATCGATTCGATGTTGAACATCATGATGCCGGCGTCGATGGCCTGGCGCATTTCCTCCGGCGTTTTGCCGACGCCCGCAAAAACAATTTTCGACGCGTCGCCGCCCGCTTTGAGGACGCGGAACAATTCGCCGCCGGAGACGATGTCAAATCCGCTGCCGAGCGCCGCCATGTGGGCGAGGATCGCAAGGTTCGAATTTGTTTTGACCGAATAACAAATGCGGTGAGGGATCGGCGCGAGCGCCTTGTCGAGTTTGGTGTAATGGTCGGTGACGGTCTGTTCGCTGTACA
>JAHFCY010000254.1 GCA_023249255.1 Candidatus Lindowiibacteriota bacterium
ATCGTGTCCTCCACCAATAGATCCAAACGATGCCTTCCAACCTCTTTATCTTCGTAGACAACTGGAACTTCAATTTGTTTTTTTACTTCCAACCACCGTTTGTTCAGCTCGATCACCAGCGCATTTTCATAGAACGATTCAATAAACCCGGGCCCGAGTCTACGGTGTACTTCAATCGCCGCCCCTATAATCCTTTCCGTCAGTTCCTCATATTCCAAGGCACTCATTGGTTTTATTTCCTGCCTTCCTGGCTTCCTTATAGTTATATCTCATTGAACATGTCTAAACCGCCACTTGCGCATGACATAGTCGCTGCCGGACAGGATGTCCGGGGCGTCGGTAGGTGTCGCGGTTCCCGCGGTAGCATATTTTACGTCGACCAAAGCCATATCAGCGGTTGTCAGAGCGCCCGCCTGTGATTTGCGGCACAACTCCTGAAGTTCTGCGGATTCGTTGCGCGTCAGATAAACAGAAAATTCTTCGTCGCCGGCGACGTCGTCGAACTGAAATAACTCGTCGCGGGGTATGTCCGTTCGAAAGCCGCCGCGGACCGGGTTCTGGACCGATATCACGCGCGGCGACGGGAACAGCACGTTGAGATTTCCGGACGCGTCCTTGTTGATGATATAGACATGCACGTCCTGATTGGGTTTGACCGATACTTTGAACTGCTCACCGGTCCTCACAACGTCTCCGTTGTCCTTGAAGACCTTCTCGGGCTGGCCTTTGACGTACGCCTCCACATAGAATCCGATCTCCGCACTGACCGGCACGGCCTCCTGGCGTAGTTTGTCCAGCACCGTGCGGACTTCAGCCACGCGCGTTTTTGCTATCTTGGCTCGAAGATAGTACTCGCCCTCGAGGAAAGTCTTCTGCGGCGCTTTGTATCCGGCCACGCGGTTGACGACTTTGCTGAATCCCCGGTCAACTTCCACGCCGGGATTAGGATAGAACCCGCCGGGATCGTTTGCGCCCACGCCGACCAGTTTGCAAAATTGTTCGCGGAGGTTTTTCTCAATCATCGCCGCCGCTTTCATGTGCTGTCCTTCCTCAAACGTCATATGTTCCCAGCGGTAAATATACTGCTCGTCTTCGAGCGTCCCCATGTCGTTGAACCACTGCTCGCCCTCCACCGGCACGAATTCGGTGACGTTCCTGACCTCGCGCTCCTTTTCGGCGTCATCTTTCTTCTGGAGAATCTTCTGATATTCCCGCTGGGGCACGGCGAGAAGTACCCAGTAGTTGCAATAGGATCTCGCCGGCTCGGTTTTAGTCCCCTTGGTCGCGTATTTTTCGAGGTACGTCTTATCGATGAACGCCCCGCTCACCGAGACTTCAGATTCCACTTTCGACACGTCCGCCGCCGTCCGCGTGCTTTCGATGATCCCGTGTTCTCCCGTCTGCTGGACCGTCAGCGCTTCCTGCACAAATTTCGCGTCAACCCCGCAATACCGCGCAAACGCCGCCAGCGCATCCTGCTCGGCCTCGCCCCGCGCCGACCTCTCATCCGGCTTGTTCTGTGCCGACCCGAGGAAACTGACCTTCCCCGGCACCTGATCCGTTCCTCCCCCGATCGTCCACTCCGGCCGCGGCGTCTCGCTCTGAAACACAATCTTTGCCTGCGGCTCGGCAGTCAGACCGGATCGATCCGTGGGCTGGGTGGTGACGCAGGCGGACAGGAGTATCATTCCAAATAACAGGATGAATCGTTTCATTGCGTCCAGACCTCGTCCGGATAGACGTTGATTTCGGGTTCTTGATAGGCCGTGCCGATTTTGTAACTTTGTTTGGCGACTTCGGAGGTAACAAAGTCTCGAATTTCAGGGCCGGTGACTTTGCCGTCTTTGTCGGCGTCGGCTTCGCCCCGCAGGGCGCGCATGAGGTAGTACGTGAATAGGCCGTGCTTTTGATCCTCATACCAGTTCGCGACCTGGTCACTGTGGGCGGCGGCCAATACTTCGATGTCTTGGGGGGCGCCTTGTCTTGGGTCCACGATCACAACGCCGCTCGTTTTGCCGCCGAGCTGACCCTTCGGTGTGCGGCCACTGAAACACGACTCGAGGATCACCGTGATTCTGCCGTCCGTCACCTGGCGCAAATTCCTATACAGCGCGGCCAGCCGGTATCCGGTGCCGGAGAGATAATCGGGATTTACGTCGACGGGGAGAAGATAGTTTTGCTTCTCGTCAGCGTCGGCCATGCCGTGGCCGCTGTAGTACACGATGATGTTCCAGTTGCGATCACGAAGCGTCCGATTCAGGCGCGATCGGACGATGTCGCCGGATGGGTCGCCGAAGAGGTTGATGAAATCTGACAGGGTGAGGTCATTGGCTTGGATGATGTTGTCGGGCGAAACGCCCAGCCGTTTGACGATATATTCCTTCATCCACTCGGCGTCGCGTCGCGCGTATTCGACGGGCCATAAGTTTTTGTAGTTGCGGTTGCCGATGACGATGGCAAGGGTGGTTGGATGGACAGCCGACGCCGGCGGGATGTCTTTTTCGACATCGAGCTCGGCGGTGGGTCTTGCCGGCGGCGCAGAAACTTCGGATGCACGGCCGGAACTGACAATAATCGGTGGCTCTACCGCACCGGAAGACGCGATCGGCATTCGTGACAGAGATTCGAATTTTCCATTTTTGAGATTTTCTCCGGTGGCGGTCACCGAAAGATCGATATCCTTCCCCCCCAGTTCCGCCGGCACGACAACGGAGACGAATAATTCCTCCGTCTGGTTCGGCTTGAGCTCCAGAATGTCCTTGGCCGAGCCGGCCGTGAATATCAGCGGAGGCGTTGACGAGACGATCATCCGTCCTTTACGGAATGTTCCTTCACCGACATTGGCCACTTGAAATCTCAATGTTCCCTTTTCGTTTGCTTCGAGCCGGCCGTTGGCGTTGCCGTCGCTCACGAGCTTTAAATCTGTCAGTTCCAGCGCGGCCTGGCGCCGCCGCGCGATTTTCAACACTACCTGCCTCGGATTTGATCCAACCCCATGCTCGTCCACCGCCTTCACTTCGAGCCGCATCTCACCGTCGGGGAGATCATCAGCGCCGGCGGTGTGAACGAGCACGGATTTCGCACTGCTGGCATCGACCCGACCCACCCACTGCGGTGGCAACGCCGACTTGCTCTCAACCTCGCTTACTTGGAATTGTACTCCTTCCGCCACCGCTTCTCCTTCGTTTGCCACGTCCACTTCAAGGTCGAACTCCTCGGACGCGTCAACAACGCCGTCTCCGCTCGCGTCGCGCAGATTCACGGACCGGATCGATAATTTCGGCGGCTCGTATTCCGCAGACGCCGCCGCACTGCCCACAGACTCGGTCGACCCCGCGCCGAATATCTCGACCTCCAGGGAAGTCCCGTTCTCCGATCCGTCTCCCACATTGGCCCGGGCCCGATATTGTTTCACCACTTTTTCGTCCTCGGTAATCTGAAAGTATTCCTCCAAGATCGCCCCGCTCTGCTTAATTTTGGGCGCAAGGTCTGTTCGCACCTTCAGCCGACCCGTCATTTCCGCGGAGTGGTCGACTTCAGCCATGAACGGAAAAAATCCTCCATCGGCGTCGTATGCCCCAAATTTTACCGCGTAGACGATGGTAGAAGATTTAAGAACTTCGTTGACTTCTTTCCGGACAGCCTCTTTGTCCTCAACCATTTTGATTCCAAACTGTATCTGAATTTCTACTGTGCGGTCCCGCGTGCCGTCTTGTCGCTGCCTGTATTGTTCTGTCGTCTCAAACTCGCCTTTGGGTGCATTCAATTCTTCGATTGCATCGTCTCGCCATTTTTCCAGATAGGATTTTCTCTGAATTAGACGAGATGAAAAAAATTCGAGCGGATCGTACATCGCGCACCACAGCTTGACGGTCTTATCCATACTCCCCGACGCCAGAATCTGCCCGTCCGGCGAAAATGCTACAGAGTACACCCACCTTTCCTGCCCCGCGAGCGTACGGATGACCTTCCCGCTGCCAACGTCCCACAACTTAATGGTCTTATCCTTGCCCCCTGACGCCAGAGTCGGCCCGGCCGCCGAAAACGCTACGGAGATTACCCCGTCTTCATGCCCCACGAGCGTGCGGAGGAGTTCGCCGCTTCCAACATCCCACAGCTTGACGGTTTTATCCTCGCTCCCCGATGCCAGAGTCTGCCCATCCGGCGAAAACGCTACGGAATTCACCCAATCTTCATGTCCCGCGAGCGTGCGGAGGAGTTCGCCGCTTCCAACATCCCACAGCTTGGCGTTGGCGGTCTTATCCATACTCCCCGACGCCAGAGTCTTTCCGTCCGGCGAAAACGCTACGGACACCACCCCATCTTCATGCCCCGCGAGCGTGCGGATGACTTTCCCGCTTCCAACGTCCCACAGTTTGATGGTCTTATCATTACTCCCCGACGCCAGAGTCTTCCCGTCCGGCGAAAACGCTACGGAGTACACATAACTTTCATGCCCCACGAGCACGC
>JAHFCY010000255.1 GCA_023249255.1 Candidatus Lindowiibacteriota bacterium
ATGACATGGATCAAATAAATTAACCGGAAGGAGGGTTTTTGTAAAGGAGCGCGGCCGGGCGTATGAAACCGAACAGCCCCGGCCAGGACGATTTTTTCCAGATCCCGGTCCTTTCTCTCCATGTCCTCCACGGAATCACCGTGGGACATGCGAACGGTTTCCTGTTTGATGATGGGCCCGGCGCTGATATCTTCTGTGACATAGTGGCTGGTCGCGCCGCTTGTCAGATTTGCGAAATCGATTTCAAAATACTCCGTATCCCCCTATGTTGTCGGCAACGTGGAAAAACAGCCGCCGCCGGTTGTCCGGGAGTCCGATTGACCTCGCCCAGCCGCCTGGCGGAGATCGTTTAATGGCCGCCGAGCCGTCCCTGAAATCACCCCCCTGACAATTGACGCAAAAAATCCACTGTAGTACACAAGACCTTTCGTTTTGAAATTTCCGGTGTTTCCTTGTCCATGGCATGCGCTTCACGCCATCCACAGGGCGGCGACGGCTTGGACGGGGCGGCAACAAATGGATTTGGACGGAGTTGGTTTACGCAATCGGCGTCATACCGTATGGGGAGTCCTGCATATTTTCATTGCAGCTGTGACATGCTGTCTGCTCCCGATTGCCCAATGTCTATTGCCGATTGCCGTCCAAACGGCGGAAGCCGCCCAAATCCTGAACGGCACTCTCACCAACATCCACGGCGTCGTCAAAATCCAGCGCGCAGGATCAGGTATTGAGCGACCCGCGTCTTCCGGTTCAAGTGTCGGACCCGGCGACGCCGTCATCACCGGGCCATCCGGCAGCGCCACGATCAAATTTGATCACGGCCAAATCGAGCTCGACAACGCCACGCGGGTCACGCTTCTACGGTGCATGTCGAGCCGTGACGAGGCGTTCGCGGAACTGGCGCTTTCGGATGGCGCTGTCACGGCCCTTATTAATATGGAGAGAGGCAAGGAGCTTTGGTTCGACATCATCACGCCCACGGAACGCGCGCGCGGGCAGGGCCGCAAGAAAAGCGAAACGCGGCTGACAGTATCCCACCGCGCCGGCGGCACGACCGTGACGGACAGCGAAGTCGGCCGGTGGGAGTATCAGCCCATCATCGTGACGGACCTTCCGCCCGCGGTTCAGGCCGCGCTGAACAACAACCCCAAAGCGGCCGAGATGATGAAAACTTACATCGACACCACTCTTAGCCAGACCGCCCTGACCGCGTACGAAGTCACAACGAACTCGGGCGCGCCGGATATTGGAGCGGTCGTTCAACCGGAAAAGATTTCTGTCGCGGAAACGACACCGACTCCAGCCGTTGTGCCCCCGGTCGCGATCCCCGCGCCTGAACCACCGGCGCCATTGCCGCCTCCTGCGCCCGCGCCAACCCCGCCGCCCGAGCCGCAGACACCCGAACCGCCCGCTGCCGTGATCGTTCCGCCACTTTCTCTGACGGTCACGCCTCACAAAGGAAAAGGCGCGGTGATGTCGAGTTCGTCCACTGTGACGTCCGCCGGACCAAAATAAAATGATGTCCCGTTCGAGCGTTTCCAAAAAAATCGGATTTCTGATCCTGGCGGCCGCCTGTTTTCTTTCAATCGTTCCCGTCGATATCGCCCACGCGATGCAAATTTTCGTCAAGACTTTGAATGGAAAAACCATTACGCTTGACGTGGAGGCGAGCGACAGCATCGAGAACGTCAAGGCCAAAATTCAGGACAAGGAAGGCGTCCCGCCGGACCAGCAGCGCCTGATTTTCGCCGGCAAGCAGTTGGAGGACGGCCGAACACTCTCCGACTACAACATCCAGAAGGAATCAACGCTCCATCTGGTGGCGAAATCCCCTCCGCCACAACCGGTTCAGCCGCCGCCCTCGCTGGAACTCTGGGTCTACGCGGGCGGTTCGGCCGACGCGTCGTCGTCCGGCGGTGTGACGCCGTATACTTATTCGCTGTCCACGAACAATTCAGGCGGAAATATTTCCGCCGACGGAATTTACACCGCGGGTCCGACGTTCGACGTGGCCGATGTCATTCGGGTCACCGACGGGGCCAGCACATTCCTTGAATGCAAGGTCAACGTCAGGTCGAATCTGGCCATCACGCCGGCGACGGTGAATGTTGCGCCGGGCGGGCCGCAGAAATTTGGCGCTTCGGGCGGTTCGGCCAAATATACCTATTCGATTTCAGACAACAAATCCGGCGGCACGATCGACGAGTCAACCGGCGAATACGTGGCCGGCGCGAATGGCGGCGTCACGGACGTGATTCGCATCTCGGACGGAGTATCCGCCGTGGACGCGGCGGTCACAGTCGAAGCCGCGAAGCCGTCGAACACCACCGCCCCGCTGACGAAACCGTTGGGGTGTACGGCGTTGCCGACGATCAGCGGGGATCTCGATGCAGGTGCAACGCTGGCCTGTTCTTCGGGCACATGGACGGGGGACGAGCCGATCAATTACACGTATCAGTGGTCGAGGGAAAGAGTCGATATTCCCGGTGCGACTGCGGCGATGTATACGACCACGGCGGCCGATGCGGGCAAAAAATTGCATTGCGTCGTCACAGCGAAGAATCCAGTTGAGGTCCGCGGGGTGTGGTCCACCCCGGTACAGATCGTTGCCGCGAAACCCGGGAATGTCCAGCCGCCCGCAATCAGCGGCGAACTCAAATCCGGCTCCACGCTCACAGTCGCGCCCGGCACATGGACGGGCAACCCGACGTTCACGTATCAGTGGATGCGAGACGGTCAGCCGATCACCGGGGCAACTTCCGTGACATACTCATCCACGGCCGACGACGCCGAGAAAATAATAACGTGCAAGGTCACGGCGAAGAATGCGGGCGGTCAGACCGATGCGCTCAGCTCGAATGCGTTCACTCCCGTCGCGCCGCCTGTGACTACCGACGCGCCAAATGTCAGCGGCAGCAATAGCGCCGGAGAGCGGTTGACATGCGATCCGGGCAAATGGACGGGCAATCCGACCTTCACCTACCAGTGGCTCCGCGATGGAAAGGCGATCTCTGGCGCGACTGCCGCGACGTACACGACCACAGCCGACGACGTGAGTACGAAGATATCGTGCAGGGTCACGGCAAAGAATGCGGGCGGTCAGACCGATGCGAACAGCAAGTATAATATCCCGATTCAGCCGCGGCCGACGAATACATCCGCGCCGACGATCACCGGAGACATGACAATCGGCGCGACACTGACATGCGATCCGGGCAAATGGACGGGCGTGCGTGCCATGGAGCCGTTGCAATTCAATTACCAGTGGTTGCGCAATGGCGAGGCGATCTCGGGCGCGACTGCCGGGACATACACGTCCACGTCCGACGACGCGGGCAAGTCGATCACGTGCAAGATCACTCTGCGAGGCTACGGCATAGCGCCGGACGCGACGACCGCGGCGGTGACTGTCAATTCCACTCTCTCCGTGCCGAAGGTGAAGAGCGCCCCGATGGTCAACGGGTTCACGAAGGTCGGCGCGACATTGACATGCGATCCGGGCAAATGGACGGATGAGGCGGCCATCGCGTATCAGTGGCTGCGCGACGGATCAGCAATCAGCGGAGCGACATCCGCGACTTATATCTCCATTACCGACGACGCGGGCAAGAAAGTGACATGCAAGGTTACGGCGAAGAATGTCACCGGGGTGGCCGATGCTGTCAGCTCGAATGACTTGACCGTCGTCGCGCCGCCCGTGAATACCGTCGCACCGAATGTGAGCGGGGACGCGCAGATCGGCTCGAAGCTGTATTGCGATGATGGCGCGTGGACGTACGATCCGACAAACGTGTACGAGCAACGCGACGGAGCGCCGTTCAGGGTAGCTAACGTGATCGAGTGTCGTTGGCTTCGCGATGGAGTGCCGATCCCCCTTCAGTCGCAACAAGTTGGACCGAGCATGGTAATACCGGTGGACGGACCAACCTCCAAGACATACAAATCCACGGCCGACGACGCGGGCAAAAACTTGACGTGCAGGGTGACCATTACAAATGCCGGAGGGACTACCGAGGCCGTCAGCTCGAACGCGATCACAGTGAAGGCTCCGCCCAAACAGCCGAGTTGCACGGTGCTGCCGGCGATCAGCGGAGAACTCACTGTCGGCTCGACGCTGACGGTCGCGACCGGAACATGGACGAACAGTCCGACATTCACGTACCAGTGGCTACGCGATGGCCAACCGATCACGGGCGCGACAGGGACGACGTACGCCACTACGGACGTGGACGTAAGCGCGGCGATCACCTGCCGGATCACCGGAACAAACGCCGGAGAATCCGTCGACGCGGTCAGCTCGAACTCGATCACCGTCGCGCCGCTCACTACGGCGGTGTCGAGCGCACCGACGAATACGACTCCTCCTGTACTGAACAGCGACCCGAACCTGGGACCAGCAGTCGGCTCGATGCTGATGGTAACCTCCCCGGGAAAATGGACGGGAGACCCGAAGAATTTGGACGGC
>JAHFCY010000256.1 GCA_023249255.1 Candidatus Lindowiibacteriota bacterium
TCTGGAACCGCGCCGGTGATCTGCGTGTTCCAGTTTTTCGAAGCGAATACGGCCTGGCCGCGCCCGGAGATGCCGGGCGATACACGCCGAACGTCCGGCAATGACCGGATCTCCTGTGCGTCATCGACTGTGAATCGCGTGGACGATCCGCCTTCGAGCGCCACGCCCCGGGAGCGCGCGGAGCCGGGCCGAAGGACGAGGAGGTTTGATCCCATCGACGCGAGGCGCGCTTCGATCGATTCCTTGGCGCCGCGGCCCAGCGCGAGCATCGCAATCACCGCCGCCACGCCGATCAAAATTCCGAGGACCGACAGGACGGTCCGGATCTTGTTTGCGAGGAGCGACCGGCCGGCTTGCCGGACATGCTCCCACAATTCCCTGCCCGCCTGTCTGGAGCGGGACTCGGAAGCCGTCAGCGTCCCGGCTTCGTGTTCCGCAATTTTTGGTCCGGTGGCCGGACGGATATCTTTCCTTTCGTCCGAATTGATTTTCCCATCCCGCATCCGAATGATCCGCCGCGCCCGCGCCGCAATTTCCTCCTCATGGGTCACCAGCACGAGCGTGATGCCGCGGGCATTCAAAGATTCAAACAGCGCCATGATTTCAGCCTGGCTTTTCGAATCGAGGTTGCCGGTTGGCTCATCCGCAAAAATGATCCGCGGCCGGTTGACCAAGGACCGGGCGATGGCTACGCGCTGTTGCTGGCCGCCGGAGAGTTCGTTTGGCCGGTGTTCCCGGCGTTCCGACAGGCCGACCTCGGCCAGCATCTCTTCGGGTTTGGCCCGCGCCGCGCCGTATCGCAGGTAGATCAGCGGCAGGCCCACGTTTTCCAGCGCGGTCATTCTTGGTAGGAGATTGAATTGCTGAAAGACGAACCCGAGCGCCTTTCCGCGGATGCCGGCGAGTTCGGCGTCGGGTATGCGCGCGACGTTCTGGCCCAACAGGTCGTAATCGCCCTCGTCGGGCGTGTCGAGCAGGCCGAGGACATGCAACAGCGTCGATTTCCCCGAACCGGATGGTCCCATGATCGCGACGAATTCTCCGCCGTCGATATCGAGGCTCACGTCATCCAGGGCGCGGACTTCCTGATCGCCCATGCGATAGGTTTTTTTCAATCGGGCGCAGCGAATCATCGTCTTGTGCGGTCGGGAAAGTTTTTCAGGAACGGGGTCGCCGCTGGCCAAACGGCGAAAACGGATTGGATGGCGCTGGGGACCGGCTGTCCGGCATGCGCAGACCTCCCACGAGAATCTTGTCGCCTTCGGCAAGACCCGATAGAATTTCGGTGCGCTTGCCGTCCGACAGGCCGGTTTCGACGGGGACATGAGGCTTCTCTCTGTCGGATTCGGGCGAACCGGCGGAATCCGCGCGCATCACCCATTTCTCGCCGTTGGTTTCATGGACGGCTTCTGCCGGAACCCACAGCGCGTCTTCGCGCCGGTCGATGACGAAGGTCACATTCGCCGTCATGCCGCTTCGCATGAATGCGGGAATTTCGTCGGGCAAAACGTCGACCGAATAAATTGTGACGTTGTTGACCGTTTCAGCTTCATACGCGATGTGGTCGACGATCCCGTCGATCGATTGTTGCGGGTAGGCGTCCAGCACGATGGTCGCTTCCTGCCGGACCTTGACGGATCCGATATCGGTCTCATCCACCTGTGCCTTGACGATGAGCCGGTCGGACATGACCAGCACGGCGTCGGCGGACGTCACGGACTGGCCGGGTTCGACTTTCCGCGCAATGATCATGCCGTCGATGGGCGCCACCAGCGGCGCCGGTTTGTACATCTGCGCCCATCGCGCGACTTCCTCCGGACCCTTGATCCGCGCCGCATCCAGAAGCGCCGCGCGTTCGGTCGAGCTCATCCATGCCACGATGTCGCCCTTGCGCACGACGTCCCCTTCGCGCACGCGCATGTCTTCGATGCGCCCGCCGATGGGCGGCTTGATCTCCACGCGGTTCTGAGGTTCGACACCACCCGTCGCTCGAACAGTCATCTCGATGTCCCCGCGCCTGACGCGAAACGGCTTGTAGACCACTCCGTCCGCGGTCGGCGATTTCGCGCGCCAGTACATCCACCCGGCGGCGCACAGAACGGCCGTGATCAGGATAGTCCAGATCCAATATTTTTTCACGGCTCAATCCCCCGGCCGGTGGACTCGTCCCACGCCGCCTCGGCGAGAGCGGCGTCCCGACGGGCTGTCAGCATCTGTCTTTCCTGCGAGATCAAATCGTTTTCGATGGTGTCCCAATCCTGATATGAGATCAGGCCGCTCGTGTACTGCGCCTGGGCGATTTCGGCGCGCAAGCGCGCGGCGTCGAGAAATTCCCTGCGAACGTCAACGCCTTCGACCGCGTCCGTCCATCCGGCCCATTTATCCTGCACGTCAAACACGGCCAGATCCCGCGTGCTCCGCTCGACAAATTCGAGCCGCGCCATGCCGGCCCTCGCGGATTCGACGTCATGCAGTTCTTTTCCTCCGGAAAAAAGCGGCACGGATAGGGACAGCGCACTGGTCCATCCGCCCGATGTCGATCGCGGCGGCCAATGGCCGTCACTGCGGCTTGTGTTGCCGGACAACGAAACCGTCGGAAAAAATTCCCGGCGCTGGATTGTCAGCCCGAGTTCCGCGGCCTGTCTGTCGGCGGCGGCTTTTCGCACCGGGGGAATTTTTTCAATCCACTCGCCCGCATCGATGGACGCGGGTGGCGTGTCTGTTTCGAAATCTCCATCGGCACGAACCGCTTCAAAATCCGCCCTGCCGATTGCGCGCAGAAGTTCCTGCTGGGCGACGCGGATCGCGCGCCGCGCCTGCCGCACATTCAGTTCGGCCTCGGCAGCCTGGGCCTTTGCGCGCAGAAACGATCCCTGATTCTCCCGGCCCGCGTCGAATCGGGCCTGGACCAGAGCGACGTTCCGGCGCCGCCGGTCGGCGATTTTTTCGGCCAGCGTCACAACTGCCTGCGCATTCAAAAGCCCCACAAACGCGGTCCGAATCTGCAGGCGGACGGTTGTCATGACAGCGGCGAGATTGGCCTCGGCGGATTCGAGCCCCAGCTTCGCCTTCGCGACTTCCGGCTGATCCAGAAGGCCCGGGAACAGACGCTGGCTCCCTGAAATTCCATACGAGTAATTGTCGCCGCTCGATGACGAGTGCGGTCGCGAATAATCAACGGAGCCGTTCACGTCGGGAAGATACGTGGCGCGGCTTGAGCCGACCGCCTCGCGGGCCGCCCGCGCGGATTCCGCGGCCGCGCGAACGTCCGGGTGGCGCTCGCGAGCCTGCCGCAGGCAATTTCCCCACGTCAACGGGGAATCGGCCGCCCGGGCCGCCGGCGGCGCCATCGAAATCAGCGCCAGAAGAAGAAGACAGTGTGGAAGAGGGGATATCATCTGATTAGACGGTCTCGCGCCCTGCTTTATTCCCGGATTTCGCAAAGTGCAAGTCAGCTCTCGCTGAGTTTCAGCAGGAGATCTCTGTTCTTCGGAAATTCATTGAGAATTTTGTCCATCATTCGAAACGCGTCGTCCGGCGAAAGGCCGGCGAGAATTTGCCGAAGCGACACGAGTCCGCGGTATTCGGATTCCGGATAGAGCAGTTCCTCTTTCCGGGTGCCTGACTCCTTGATCTGAATCGCGGGAAACATCCGTTTTTCGGCGAGGTCGCGCGACAGGACCAGTTCCATGTTGCCGGTGCCTTTGAATTCCTGAAAGATCACGTCGTCCATCCGCGATCCCGTGTCAACCAGCGCCGTCGCCACCACGGTGAGGCTTCCGCCATTTTCGATGCTTCGGGCCGCTCCAAAGAATCGCCGCGGTTCCTCCATCGCCATCGCGCCGAGCCCGCCCGAGAGCGTTTTGGAATAAGAGTCGATATGAAGATTGAACGCGCGCGCGAGGCGGGTGATTGAATCGAGCAGGATCACCGCGTGCCTGCCCTCCACCGCGCATTGCATCGCCTCCTCGAGCGCCGCCCGGGTCCGCTCGACGTGGTTCTCGGTCGTTTTGTCCGAGGACGACGAAATGACTCTGGCTTTCACCGACCGCTCAAAATCCGTGACCTCCTCCGGCCGCTCGTCGACGAGGAGGACAAACTGGGCGACGTCCGGATGATTTTGCGTCAGCGCGCGGGAAACGGTTTTCAATATCGTCGTCTTGCCGCTCTTGGGCGGAGAGACGACCAAGCACCGCTGACCCCGGCCGATGGGCGTGACTAGGTCGATCCAGCGGCCTATTTTTTCTTCCGGCTGCGTTTCGAGGATCAGGCGTTTGTCCGGATGCATCGGCGTGAGTTGTTCAAACGCCTTGCGAACCGCGGAAGGCGGCCTTGGCCGCTCGGATTCGGATCGCGACCGTCCACCCTGCATGCGTCGCTGATCGCTCCCGTCGTTTCGCCTAAAAGGCGGACGGCGCGGCCGACCGCCGTCGTGGGAGACGGATCCCGAATGTGGGGTGTTAA
>JAHFCY010000085.1 GCA_023249255.1 Candidatus Lindowiibacteriota bacterium
GTATTCTGGATGGCCATGTCCCCGAGTCCGACGACGGCGTCGACGTCCGCATCTGCCTCGACAATGCGGATATTCTGAAACAGGTCAATTCATGGTTTTGCGGCCAACTCCGAACCATCGCCGGCCCGCCTCTCAAGTCCGCTCAAATGCTGGTTCCCCGTCATCACGGCCCGCTCGGCCGATCGGAACTCAACCGCCGGGCGCAGGACGAGGCGCTCAAGTGCGGCCGCACATCAGGCGCGGCCGAATCCCAACATGGCTGGCGCCCGAACGACAAAATCCTCATCATGAAAAACACCCAGACCTACAACCCGCCCCCGAACGCCGACTCCCGCGTTTACAACGGCGAAGTCGGCTGGTATCTGGGCCGCAACCGATTCCAAATCGACCGCGAATCCGACCAGCCCGTCTATATGCTTCCTTTCGACGAATATTATTCCGTGGCCTTGGGCTACGCCATCACCATCCACAAATCCCAGGGAAGCGAATGGCCCGAAGTCGCCATCGCCCTCCCCGAAGGCTCCGCCGACGATTTCCTGGACCGCCGTCTCCTCTACACCGCAGTCACCCGCGCCCGCACCCGCGTCACCCTCTTTGCCACCGAACGATCCCTCGCCCAAGCCGTCGCAACGCCGTCAGCCATCCGCGACTCCTGTCTCGCGTGCGGCCTTCCGTCCGCCCATCGCTTGTCGCTGCCGGTCGAACGCATGGGCAAATCGGAAAAATGAAGTAAAGCCCCGTTTAGTGACTATATGAGGAACTGGACGATATAGGAAATAAAGACGGATGAATACAAATTTGAAGACCTAATACGTGCCGAAGGAGGAAAGAAATGAAATTGGACTTCGAATCGGCAAGACAACGGCTCATTTCTTACAACACCGGATTTTATCGCGGACACCCGAATCTCGATCTGGATGCGCGCGGATACAAACTATTTGCTGGTGGATTACCGGATGAGCCGGAGGCCCTCGTGGAAATGATTCGATTCGTCGGCGAGGACTATGGCGGCGCGCAGAAACGTTTTTTGAACGGTCAGGAGTTCCGGCAAGTCTCCGAAGACATCGCGCGGAATTTCTCTGCCTCCCCCGGATTGGCTCGCGCTTCGCAGTTGATCAAATCTGTTGATCCCATCGAGACGATCATTCCCCCGGAATCAGTCGTGGCCGATTTGTTTCGACCTTTTCGGACAGACAAACACTGGCCGGTATGGGCGTCGAAGTTTCTGCATTTTCTACGTCCTGACACATTCCCCATTTTGGACAGCCGTGCCGAATCCGCCCTCGACCTTCGACGCCGGACTCCCTATGACCGGTACTATGTCGAGTTCATGTCAAAATTCAGAGAAACGATGCGCGACAACAAGGATACCCTCGCCTCTCTCCATTCGTTGGAGGATTTTGTCTCGCCACACATCGTGAAAGTACTTGACAAGATTCTTTACGTAACCGTCGAGCAGAACCAGTAAATTCAGAATCGGAGTTCAAATTTCCGTGGGACGCTAACAGAGGAAGTTCACGGGGATTTTCCAAAATCTGAAAATCCGGGACGGATACCAATTGTTTAACATTTGGTTAATGGCTGTTTGGCATGAGTGCGTTGACCGCAACCATCCGCGCGATCCCGGACGTTTCTGACATTGTTGTTTACAAACTGTATACAGATGTCTCAGATGTCAACAGTCATGGGGCCAGCATAGGTTTATAGGTTTATTTTTGTTCGGGATATCCAACCCATCATACAAATATACTTGCAAATATACTTGTGGCGTGGGATGATTTGGCCGACTGGAGAAAGGAGGATGCGTCATGGCGCAGTTGACGGTTTACATTGACGAGGGAACGCTGAAAAAAATTGAGAAGGCGGCGATTGGAGAGGGGGCGTCGATCTCGAAGTGGGTGAAACGGAAACTCACTGAAGTTCTGGAGTCTCGCTGGCCCAGGGATTACTTTCAGCTCTTCGGCAGCCTGTCCGGCGAGCGGCTGCGCCGGCCCGATTCCCTGCCTCTGAAGGATGATGCGAGGCGGGAGAGAATTTGAGTTATTTTCTGGATACCAACATCTGCATCTACGCTTTGAAGGGCGCGTATCCCGATATTGCATCAAAAATGAGTCGAATTGGGCCGGACAGGATAAAGATTCCGGCCATCGTGAAAGCGGAACTTCTGTACGGAGCGGAGAAAAGCCATGATCCGGCGCGGACAAGATCGATCGTGGAACAATTCCTGTTCCCATTCGAAATTGTGTCGTTTGATGACTCCTCGTCCGCAGTATATGCAACCCTTCGAAGCGACCTCGAAAAGCGGGGCGAGCCCATCGGCCCCAACGATCTGATCATAGCGTCGACAGTCATCTCCAATAACGGCACACTGGTTACCCACAATCAAAAAGAATTCGCAAAAATCAAAAAATTGAGCGTCGAGGACTGGACGTAAGCATTGCAGAACTGGGAAGCAGGTGCCAGCTAAGGGGTCTGTGTCACAAGTCCTGCGCCGCCTGGAGAGTCCATCTTACTTCAACCATCTTTTCATCTTTTGCCGGATTTTCACGTGCGCAACCGTTTGACGCGCGTCCGCCTGCCGGACGCCCTTTTCAATTTTGGCAAGGAACAAAAGCCTTTCCATGGCATCTTCATAGGACGCATCATCCGGGAGACTCTGCACAGCCTTCATGACCTTTTGCTTGACTGTCATGCGTAAAGAATACCCGGCCACCCGTGCAAATTCAAGCTTTGAGTCATTCGGTTCCCGCAAGTGGAACGTCTCTTGCTCAGTGGGGCGCTAACAGAGGAAACTCACGGGGGTTTTCCAAGGCGGCAAGTTCGATATCGATGTCGTGTGATTCCCATCGCAGTTGGTCCCGTCCGATGCGTTTGACTTCTTGAATGTCGCCGACGGAGAGGCGCCTGAACATGGGATAAGCGCTGAAAGGAACGAAGTACTCCCGATTATCAATCAGAAGCCAAAATCCGTTCCGCTCGATGGACGTGACCTCACAGGCTGAAGTAGTTGTCCCACGCTTTTTTGAATTCATTGCTGTGCTCACGGACGATTTTTTCAATTTCGTTCAACTCCCTTTCCGACACGCCGTCGTACATCACCAGCGAAATCAACGGTTCCAACCAGAATTTCGCCGTCCCATCCGGAGACTGGACATGAACGTGTCTTCGCGCTTCCTCCCGGCTGTTGAAGAAGAAACGATATTTTTTATATCGAAGAATCGTTGGTGACATCGAGCATCCCTCCGAGAGTATAACGGCCAATCCGGGGAGGGTCAAGAATATATTTGCATCATCGTCGGAAAATTCCCCCATGTGGCCGTTTATTACAGGTGTCGGACGCATGACATTCCTTTTCGCGGAGGTGTGAAGGATGCCGGGTGCAACAGGAACGAGTTTTAAGATGGTATCGCCGAATTCCAGCGCCGCGCGGCACTCCGAATTCATTCACTATATGTCGGGGAAAGAAACAACTGCCAATGATCTCCGTCTTGCCGTGTCCACCGCACTTCGTGCCAATCCCTTCGATGCCGGCGGGGTATTTCGGATGCTTCGCCAAAAGATCGGATCGAAGGAAATATCTGTACGCCACATGGCGCTGCTGACCCTGCAGACCCTCCGGCCGGATTTTATCGAAGAAGCAGTTGGTCATTACATCATTGATCTGGGCAAGGGACGAATGACACACAATGCCTATTTGGGTCTGGAGTACGCCGGGCCGCTGGCTCGCCGGGCAGCGGCAAAAATATTGCCGTTAATCGATTTGGCTGAACTGCCACGTGAGCAGATTAGTGTCCTTCTTCGCATTGGACTGCCTGTGAATACCGGGCTGGCTGACAAACTGATTCAGGTGCTGGAAGGATATTGGAATTATCCGGATGGACCTGCTTATAATTTTTGCGGCGTAAGATACGCGTTGAGACTATTGGGGCAGGTGCTCCACAGGCATCACCACAAACGCGCTTTGGACACCCTCTACCAGGCTAATCGATCTTGGGGGAGGTATGAAGAATATTATAACGCCACGGTCGATGCCATCGCAAATATAGGCGGAGATTATGCCATTCGGCTGTTACATAAAATCGCGAAACATCAACCCGATCGCGCTCAGTTTCAATTTTCTTTGCGCCTGCACAAACTGGGCAAAGCCGCCTTGCCGCTGATCCGAAAATATATCCCTCTATCGTCAGAAGATGGATTATGGCGATTGAGAGCAATAGGCTCATTGGGACCGGATGCCGCATCTGAAGTGCAACTGGTTGTACGCTATCTCGATATACCCGGTGGAAAATGGCGGCGCCACAGTGCAATCGAAGCCCTGGGAAACATTGGACCGAGCGCAAAATCGGCTGTGCCTGCACTGCACAGATTCATCTCCGATGCGGATCAAATCATTCGATGCGAGGCCGCGGTGGCTTTGTGGAGAATTGATCCCTCCGAACTAAAGTTGAGTGTCGATACGATATCCGGAGAATTGCCGAATGACGGCGCCGCGCGACGTTTAAGACTTTTTGGTTCGGGGGCCATCTGTGCGTTGCCTCGATTACTTCAGTATGCCCCGGATAGTCCGGAAATCGTTGAGACGATTGGACGGATAGGGCCACGCGCAAAGAAGGCAGTTCCTTCGTTAAAAGTCCTGCTCCAGTCGCAGCAACGTGCCGCACGTTGTGAGGCCGCGATCGCCATATTTAGAATCCTGCATCCGACGCGTCGACCTTACTATGAGTCTATGACATCAACTCATCTGTCGAATATTTTCGATGAACCGTGGTGCAGTTTATGAAAACCAACCGAATATTGAACTACCTGTCAAACAGCGTCAGGTCTTCAGGATTGCTTTGTGTCGCGATCGGCACAATGCTGCGGTTGGATCCGTTGAAAGCGTCGGATGTAATCCAATATTTGCGTCCACTCACAAAAAATCGCAACCCCGAAATCCGGCACCGTGCGATCAGTATCTTGCAGGAGTTAAGACCCGATGAGGCCCCAAAATTCAGGCCCTTTCTGCTCCGTGAATTATACAAGGGATATATAACGCACGAGCTATTATATGCATTAGGCCGCAGCGGGTTATTGCCTGCCCGCGCCGGGTTTCAAATATTAACGTTTGCCGAACATATTAAATCCCAGCATCAGGAACACTGGATCCGAGACTCACACGAGCTCGAATTGCCGAAAAACGGTCGCTTGGCGGGCAAAATTCTGGATTTGATTTACGCGAAGAGAAACCCTTATGGCAATTCATCAATCTTTGGATCTTCACTCGTAGCCGGACTGGTCACGTATCTCGGCAAAGTTACGGATTCCTCATCCGCTTTCTATCAACGATCTGTGGATTGCTTGACTGAACTTACAAAAGCGAATCATGTCGATAGTCTTTTTTTTCCGCGTGCGGTTGGGGCCATTGGAACGATCGGCAGCGACTACGCATTTGCCAGAATGAGAGAGCTTTTTCAGTTCATTGCAAAAAACACGTTTCAAACTTACGAACGCGGTGAGTGGCACTATAATGTGTGGGAGGCACAGGAATATTATGATGTGTTCGTCAGCGGGTTTGCTGCAATGCGCACGCATCGGCTCCAGGCGCTGGAATATCTGGTGAAGCGCCGGGGCGGCAATATTGGCAATATATTTGGCGCCGATGCGGGATATGGGAAATCGGTCTTAAAGATACTGGAAAGATTCGGACTCGCCGCAGTTCACGAGTTGCCGTATGTCCTTGCATGCTTGAATGAACCAGATCTCCGGGAGAACGCGCTGAAGGTCATTGGCGGTATAGGCCGGAATGCAAAATCGGCGTCACGTGTTTTGTACAGATTTCTCTATTCAAATGACAGGGTTATTTCCGCATTGGCCGCGATCACACTGTTGAGAATTGATCCGACGTCACAGCCGGAAAGCATCAAAACGCTGATCAAGACTCTGCCGGACATAAACGCCATTCGTTATTTGGGAGAAATCGGATCAGATGCGAAAGCTGTGATTCCTCGTCTAATCCGGATTTTAAACACAAGCGATTTCGATCGGCGCGTGGAAACGGCAATTTGCATTTATAGAATCCAAAATCCCGCACGCCGACCATATGACTACAAGCGATTGCGCAGACTATTTGGAAACTGCTGAAACCGAACCGACCCTCAAAATTATCGCTCCTGGCGGCATTTTACATGGATCAGCCGTTTAACTTTTGCAGTGGGTCAAATCATAAAGGAGGGATCGATGTCAGAGCGCGAGAGATTCAACGGGTCGGGCGTGATCCGAATGATCAGGCGGATATTGCGCTTGTTTTATGATTCGACAAAAGAATGTGATCATCGACGCATGATTGTGCTCCATCCGAAAACTCCTGCGGGCGTCCGGCCGGAGAAAGCGCATGTCAACTCCGATTTCCCTGCTATCGACCGGTTACCCATATACAAAAATCCGCCTCCGGAACATAAAATTTATGATCTCAAATCCGATCTCTTGGACCTCAATCTTTCTGCTGCTTGGAATTGGAAGGATCCATGGGAACAACACAGGGCAGCCGAAATATTCCATGCCAAGCTACCTGCCTTGTATTCCGCGGTACGATTTGCCGAATCCGAGCTGTCGCGAAATGATCTGGAGATCGACGTGGCTTTGGATTCGGAGGACGCATTGCAGATATGCTTATGCCGGCGCCGGCGCATTATCCTTGAAAAACGTCTGGCCAGACTTATGGGCATCATTCAATTCGTCGAATCGCAACGGCGTTTGTGAATCGCCGCCTGATTTTATTCTGGGAATTGGAAATTCTGATGTTTCTCCCGTTTAATAAAGCTGAACGCAGAATCACATGTAATAGGAATATAAATCCCTTTGAGGAGGGCAATCTTATGACTGATTCACGACGAAGATTTTTACAGCATTCGCTCGGACTGTTTACTGGAGTGCTGGGCAGCCCGCTCATTTTAAAGAATGCGGCGGCAGTCGGTAATCAGTATGATGTGATTGCAAATGAAAATGTCGAAGGTCTATGGCGGGTCGAGACGATGGAACTGGATATAGCTGAAAACCTGATTCCCCTCGTAGACAAGGCGCAGGGCGGCGATCTGGTGGAGCATATCGGAGAAATCAGGCGGAAGGTGGCTTTGGATTTGGGCATTCTTTTGCCCCCCGTTCGTATTCGCGACGATACGCGGCTATCTAAAAACCAATATGTATTCAGAATACGTGCCGCCGACGTCGGGTCTTCAATCGTGTATCCGGATCGTCTTCTTGTGCTGAAAGGGGATACGGACTGTCATCTTGAAGGTATCGATTGTTTGGAACCTGTGTATGGCCTTCGGTGCGTCTGGATATCCGGACATGATCGCGAAGAGGCGGAGGCTGCACGATATAAGATGGTGAATGCGACTTCAGTTCTTGCCACACATCTGTGTCAAATCATCAAGCAACATGCATCCGACCTTTTGACACTCGAGAATACGGTTAGAATTCTCGAACAGTTAAAGGAAACTGAGCCCACCTTGGTTGAGGCGATTCACGCCAGATTTCGGACGGATGAAGTTCACAAGATTTTAAAAATGCTGTTGAAAGAAACAATCTCTATTCGAGATATGACAACGATTCTCGAAACGATGGTCAACAAGGCCGACCATCGGCGGGGGCCGCTGTATCTGACTGAGTCGGTACGAATCGCATTGGCTTCGCAAATCACCGAATCGTTCCTGAAGGCGAACGGTCCAATTGCCGGGGTACACTTGGACGCTCCGTTCGAGGTCCTGCTTCGCCGCCATGTTGTATGGGAATACGATGAAGCCCATTTCAATTTACCAGCAAACGATCTGGAGACGGTAATCGCTTCCATACGAAACGCATTGCGGAGTGCCATGGCCGATAATTTTCCAGCCGTAATCGTGACGTCGCCGATCATCAGACCGGCGGTCTGGGGACATCTCTCAACTTTTGTGCGAGGTTTGACTGTCATCGGTACCGATGAAATTGTCCCAGGGACAACTCTGACGTTTCGTGTCAATGTCCCCTTGCCAGAAGCGTTGTCACATACGCCGGCTTAGTGGCCCGGGGATCAACGTATTTTTGAGTTGGCGGCCATGATCGCGCCATGCTCGGTAAAGACTAACGGGAGTTTTCGTCGACCCCCTTGGCCCGATTTCTTTGATCCCGCAAATTGCGGGATCAAAGATTCGAATTCCTGATTCGTCAGACGAAATACGAAGTCCGAGGGAAAGCGTTCATTGTTTCGCGTCTACCGCGCAGTTGACCCACTCCGATGACCCGTCAGAAAAATTTTCCCGTTTCCAGATCGGCAACTCTTTCTTGATCGTTTCGATCACGTCCCGGAGCGCCGAAAATCCTTCCGACCGATGGGGCGATCCCACGGCGATGCCGACGGAAATTTCGCTGACGGCAAGAACGCCGAGCCGGTGTTCGACGGCAACCCGCGCCCCGTGTTTTTCCGCTGTGTCCCGGGCGATTCGGTTGAGAACCTTTTCCGCCATCGGCTCGTAGCCTTCATATTCGATCCGGATGACCTTGCGCCGGCCGTCCATGTCTTCCCGGACCGTTCCGGCGAACGTCAACGCCGCGCCGTTCGCGGGCGACGTCACGCGCGCAGATAGGGCGCTGATGTCAATCGGCCGGCGGACAATGGCGGCGTAGACAGTCGTATCCTCGCCTCCGGACACGGGTGGGATCACGGCGATTTCGTCACCGTCATTGAGCGGTTGGTCCATTGGCGCGTATTCGGCGTTGACCGCGTAGCGGCACGACGGGAGAAGTTTTTTCAGAGCCGGATGGGTTTCGCCCAGTCGGCGGCTCAATTCTCCGAGTGTGACGGCCTCCACTGTGGTCACGGCCGTTTCGCTTGCGCCGGCCAGATCGCGGGCGGCGGCAAAAAATAAAACTTTCAGAGTCATGGTGGTGTCCTCCGGATATAGGATAATCTATAATCAGGCGTTCGCAAAGGAGAATCGATGAATCCCCGAACCACGGCAGGTCGAAAAATACACTTTACGAGTCTTGGGTGCGCCCGCAACTGGGTCGATACCGAGGTCATGCTCGGGATGGTCCTCAAAGCGGGATATGAGATGACGCCGTCCCACACGGAGGCGGACTACCTGGTCGTGAACACGTGCGGATTTTTGGCCGAGTCGCGCAAGGAATCGTGCGAGACGATCGATGGTCTCTTTCGCGAGAAAAAAAAGTCCGCGCGGGTCGTCGTCACCGGATGCATGGTCCAGAATCGAGCCGGGGAAATCCGAGAGCGGTTCCCGGATATCCATTATCTGCTCGGGTCCGGCGACGTCGAAAAAATTCTTGACGCGATTCGATCGCCCGATCCGGGCGATGCCGTCACGTCCGCGCGAAGTTTCCTCGAATGGGGCGAGGTGCCGCGCCGGATCGCCACGCCGGGACACTACGCCTATTTGAAAATCGCCGAGGGCTGCGCCAAACGATGCGCGTTCTGCATTATTCCGAACATCAAAGGCCCTCTGCGATCCAAATCACGGGAGCAGGTCATGAAGGAATTCAACGCGCTTCTTCGGCAGGGCGTGTTTGAGATCATCCTCATCGCCCAGGATCTCGGTGATTACGGCAAGGACCGCAAGGAACGTGGCGCGCTTGAGGGGATCGTGCGGGAAATGTTAGGCGACAAACGGGATTTCTGGTTGCGGTTGCTCTATCTCTACCCGGATGAAATCACCGACGGCCTGATCGATCTCATGAAATCGGATTCACGTCTCTGCCCGTATCTGGACATGCCCATCCAGCACATCAACGACGCCATTCTGAAATCGATGCGCCGGACAACCACGCGTGAGCATATTGTCCGAACCATCGAGACGCTTCGGGAGCGTATCCCGGGAGTCATTATCCGCACCAGCCTCATGGTTGGATTTCCGGGCGAGACCGACGCGCAGTTTGAGGAGCTGGTCGAATTTGTTCAGGATCATCCACTCGACAACGTCGGCTTGTTCAAATTTTCACTGGAACCGGAGGCGCACGCGGCCAAATTGCCGGGACAGATTCCGGAAGACGTGAAACAGAAACGATACGATCGGTTGGCAAAAATGCAGATGGACATGGTCAGAAAACGAAATCACCTACTCCTCGGACGCCGCCTTCAGGTCATCGTCGAGGGATTCCATCCCGAATCGAAGTCGCTCCTGCGCGGCCGGTTTTACGGGCAGTGCCCGGATATGGACGGGCAGATTATTATCAACGACGCTCCGCGGGATGGCGTGAAAGAATTTGGGAAGATGTACGACGTCGAAATTACGGACGTTGCCGATTACGATCTGATCGGCCGCGTTGTCGGGAATTAGGTTCCGGGGGTTGGCGCGAGGAGAGAATTGAGATCTTCGATAATCCGGTCGACCGGGACGCCGTATCCGAGACACACCTGCTCGATCGTTTCCACCTCGCTGATGCCGCAGTGGGAACAGCCGCCGAGATGATATCCGGCGAAAATCTGCCACGCGTCCGCATGCAGTTTCATGGCTTCCCCGACTGTCATCTCTTTATAAAATTTCGCCTGCTCTGCGTGTTCTTCCACGATGTTCCTCCTAATTTGCGGCGCCGTCTTCGCCGATCGCCTCGACCGGACAGCCTTCCATAGCTTCCCGGCACTGATTTTCCTCCTCGGGATTCGCCGGTTGCATGAACACGAATGAATATCCTCCGTCGTCGTTGCGCTTGAAATTTTTCGGCGCCGTCTCCCGGCACAGATCGCAGTCAATGCACTCGGTATCGACATAGAATTTGCCGGCAATGTTGCCGTCATGCTTCTTCGTGTTGGTTGCCATGTGTGGTTGACACTTCAACGCTACGAAAACCTGACTAAAATGTCAAGTTTTATCGGCTGCCGGACATCGCCGATGCGGAACGCTGTCGCCAGATGTCGTGCAATACGTCCGGCCTGTCGGTGGTGAGTCCGTCGACGCCGATATCCATGAGTCTGCGCATTTCGGCCGGGTCATTCACAGTCCACACCTGAACCGGCCTGCCCGCGCGGTGTGCGGCTTCGAGAAACCTGCGCGTGACGACACGCACGCCTGACCGGCCATCGCCGCCGGAAAAAACAGGCACCTGAAAGACGTTCCCCCGGAGCCGGACCAGACTGCCGAGACCGATTTTAGCCAGAAAATAAAATCGTTGGACTTCGATCCTGGGGCAATTGATCGGCACGTCCGGCAGGATGGATCGAAACGCGTTCAGCGGATCGGCGGCGTCCGATGCAACGATGACGCGGCCGGGATTGTGCGCGCGGACGATCGAGGCAAGATTTCGGATGAATTCGGGATGGGAGGAAGGCTTGATTTCAATCGTAAATCCGAGCGATGGAAAAACCTGAAATACCTCTTCGAGAAGCGGAATGCGGACGCCCCGGCCGCGAAATGGAAAATCAGGCGGGCCGAATCGGAACCCGGCGTCCAATTTCGCCGCGTCTTCATAGCGCATCCGTTCGATCAGACCCCGTCCGTTCGTTGTGCGGTCAACCGATTCATCGTGCAGAAGAACGATCCGGCCGTCGGCCGTCGCCTGGACGTCGATTTCGGCAAGATCGATGCCCGCCGCGACGCCGCGCCAGATCGCCTCGATCGTATTTTCCGGCGCCATCCCGCCCGCCCCGCGGTGCCCGGTGCGCAAAAAAACGCCGGGCTTCAATCGGTCGATGAGTTTCGGCATGGCGGACACTCTATCTCAATTTCCCGTGACGGTGGGAATCCGGATGGCCGGATCCAGCGCCCGCGCGCGATAGAAGGCCCATCGCGCCCGGTCGGAATTCCCCGACGCGGCGTAGACCGTTCCGAGTTGATGCCAGTGTCGGGCATTGCCCCGATCCAGCACGGCCCGGCTGAAGGGAATGAATGCCGGGAGAGAAAAAATAAAAACAACTCCGGCCAGGATGAGTCGCGTCGTCGTCGCGCGGATGGATTGCGAGTTCCGAAAAATATCCTCGGCGCCCGCGGCCGTAAAAATCAGAAGAGGGGGGATCATCGGCCTCCGATATCGCGTGTTCATAT
>JAHFCY010000086.1 GCA_023249255.1 Candidatus Lindowiibacteriota bacterium
GCGCCCGCCGGCACTACGAGAGCGCGTATCCCCTGCTTCAGCATCTATCATTGGTCGCGCGACGGACCGTTGCGATGATGGCGGCGCTCTATTCCCTGCTTCTGCATCGGATCGAATCGGGCGGATTTCGCGTGCTGGAGCGGCGCGTGACGCTGTCGCGATTCGACAAGACCTTCACATTTCTCGGCATACTGTTTCGTCCCGACTACTCCGTTCGATCCGCGCCGAATCCGACCTTGACGTGAACCGTTCCAATCCCAGCGACGTCGTCATCATTGGCGGAGGATTTGCCGGCTGTGCCGCCGCCATGCGGCTGGTCCGCGAAGGCATTCATCCGATTTTGATCGAATTCAAACTGAAATTAGGCGGGCGAGCGACGTCCTACAAGATTGCGGGCTGGCCGGATACACTGGACAACGGACAGCATGTGCTTCTCGGATGCTGTACCGAGACGCGGAAGTTTCTTGAATCGGTGGGCGCATCAGACGCCCTGGAATGGTTTTCAGATCTGCCGATTTCGGATGGAAACGGACATATTGACGTTCTTCGGCCGTGGCCGGTCGGCGCGCCCCTGCATCTGGCGCCATTTCTGTTCCGGTTTCCCGGCCTTGGGATGATCCAGCGCGCGGCTCTGGCGCAGGGAATTGTCCGCCTGGCGTTTTCGGCAAATCACGACGACCTAGACTGGGCGCAGACGGCGCGGAAATTCGGCCAGACGGAACAGATTCGGCGGGCTTTTTGGGATCCGTTCCTGGTCAGCGCGTTGAACTACGAGCCCGACAGGGCGGCGGCCAGGCATGTGCGGCACATTGTGCAGGACGCGTTCTGGCGGGGCCGGGGCGGGATGGAGATTGGCGTTCCGCGCGTTCCGCTTCTTGCGCTGTTCACAGATTACGTTCAACACGCGCTTGAAAGATCATCCGTCGTTCTCAAACTCGGCAAACGCACGCTTCGATTGAGCCTGAGTCCACGCGGCGGGTTCGTCGTGCATTTGCATGACCAGAGCGCGCTTAACGCGCGGAAAATTGTTCTGGCCACCGGACCGGCCATCGCCAGAATGATTTTGGAGGAGTCGACCGGCGTGGAGGAAACCGCCGAAAAGATAACGCCGGTTCTCGGCGGATCGGCCATCATTTCAATCCATCTGCTCTACGACCGCGTGATGACAAACCTCCCGTTCTGCATGGTTCAAAACAAAATGATTCAGTGGATTTTCAACAAGGGCGTCCACGACGGCCGACAGCACCTTCAGGCGATCATCAGCGCGGCGGACGCAGCTTCGCAACAGTCGCAAACGGAGCTGGTGGTGGCGGGGGATGTGGAGGTCAGACAGGCGCTCGGCACAGACGGTCAACTTGTGACAGGCAACGCGATCATCGAAAAAGAGGCGACGTTTCCGCCGCGGGCCGGATTGGTCCGGCCGGGCGTGAACGCCTCCAATCATCCTGATCTTTTTCTTGCCGGCGATTACGTTGACGGCGACTGGCCGGGGACGATCGAAAGCGCCGTCCGAAGCGGAGTCGCCGCGGCCGAGGCGGTCATCCGGTCGTGCGGCAGTCCAGTTTCTTCCTGAGCGACCTCGCGTAATTTCGAAGGATCCGCTTTTCGTTTCCGACACGCTGATCGAGGATATTGATCAGCCCTCGATAAGCCTTCCGCAAGCGTATCTCCAGCCGGACATATTTCCCCCCTTGCGCATCCGCCGACCCGCCCTCAGACCCCCCCTTATATATATGGAGAGGCGCCTTGGTAAAAATTTTTTTACGTTTTGAGATAATCCCGCAAAAGCCGCGCGCGGACAGGGTGCCGGAGCTTTTTGAGCGCCTTGCACTCGATCTGCCGGATTCGCTCGCGCGTCACATTGAACATGTTGCCGACTTCCTCGAGTGTCCGCTCGCGGCCGTCATCCAGCCCGAACCTCAACCGCACGACTTTTTCCTCGCGCTGGTTGAGGGTCTTCAAGACGGACTCCAGCTGTTCACGAAGGAGCGTGTCGACGGTGGTTTTGAGAGGCGAGACGCTCGTGTGGTCGGGCACAAAATCCCCGAGAGACGTGTCGCCGTCTTCGCCGACCGGCGTTTCGAGGCTGATCGGATCCTGCGCGAGTTTCATGATGTGGCGCACGCGGCCCGCATGCCAGTTGAGTTCCTTGGCGATCTCCTCGGGCTTGGGCTCGCGGTTGAGTTTCTGCATGAGCCGGCGGGATTCGCGCATGACCTTGTTGATCTGCTCGACCATGTGGACCGGGATTCGGATGGTCCGGCTCTGGTCGGCAAGCGCGCGGGTAATGGCCTGCCGGATCCACCACGTGGCGTACGTGGAGAACTTGAAGCCCTTCCGGTATTCGAACTTGTCGACCGCCCGCATGAGGCCGATGTTGCCCTCCTGGATGAGGTCGAGAAATCCGAGCCCGCGGTGCGTGTACTTCTTGGCAATCGACACGACGAGCCGGAGATTCGCGTTGACCATCTCGTCGCGGGCGTCAATCGCCTCGCGGTTGTAGAACCGGTACGTCTTGAGGATCTCGCGCAGTCCGTCAATGGGAAATCGCGCCTGCTTCTGATAGACGTTCTGGGCGCCGGCGAGTTCCTTCAAATCCTCGTCGAGTTCCCGGCGATCGTCGAGTTTGAGCCGCGTGACAAACGATGCCCGGGATTTGATGACGTCCGAACCGACTTTGTAAAGGCGCAGGAGCCGGTCTCCGCCGGTCCGAAACGCCCCCGCGATGCTGTTGGAATGGCGCCGGACGCGGTCGTGCTCATCGAGGATGTGGGCGATGGTGTCCCGAATCCTGTAGATGATCGCCTTGTTGAGCTTGACTTCGAGCAGGGCGTCGCCGATCAGGCCGCTGATGGTCAAAAGTTCCTTGGGGACGTCCTTCCCCTTTTTAAGCTCGCCGTCGGCATGGAGGTATTTGGCGGACACCCGCAAATATCTGCGTTTGAGTATACGGATTTTCTTGAACCCGGTCGAAACACGCCGGCGCCACATCGCCAGTTCTTCCGGAAAGAGTTTCTCCGTCTTTTTGATCGCGACAAGTTTCTTGATGCGTGTCCGGTCGTTTCGGACCTCGAGCGCCTCCTGTTCAAAAATGTCGGCGGCGATGAAAGTTCCGAGGACGGCCTTGTAGGCGAGCATCCGGTTTGTGTCAAACCGCTTGGAAATCTCGACCTCCTCCTTGGGCGTCAACAGCGGAATGCGGCCGATTTCCTGAAGATACATCTTGATCGAGTCGTCGGTGTCGCCAAAACGCGTGACCTTCGCCAGAAGTTCCTCATCCGTGGCCGACAGGGCCGCTGCGTCGACGTCCTCGACGATCTGGATCCCATTTTTCTGAATCAGGATAAAAATATCGTCGATGAGATCGGAGTTCGCCACCGTTTCCGGCAGAAGATAGTTGATCTCATCATACGTCAATTTCTTTTTCTTCCGGCCAATCTCCAGAAGTTTTCGCACGCCTTTGATTTTCAGCAAACTCACGTCCACATCCTCCTTCGTTCCATCTCCTCAACTTGGCTCGCCAAATGCGCGGCGAGACGATTCGTATGTGTTAGTCCAGCGCCGTGATCATCGCCTGGAGTTCGCGGTTTTCCTCGAGCAAATGCCTGACGGTCTCACGGTCTTTCCCGCTTTCGGCTTCCCTCAGCCGCATGCGCAACGATTCAATCCGGCGCTTGAGATTCGACTGCCGAATGCGTTTCAACATGTCCCTGAATCCGTCCTCCGGCAGCCGCGCTTCGACCGGCGGATTCAACCGGATCGCCGTAATCTTCTGGAGGATGTCCGTCGAATCGGCGAATGCCGTCATGACCTCCTCCATGTCGATCTCGTGCCTCCGCTCGTACTGCGCCGCCAGAACGTCCCAGACCATCCGCGCGTCAGCCTCCACAAAATCATCATCGATCTGCGCGAACGCGATCGGCATGAGGTCGGCCCGCGCGAAGCAAACTCCGAGGATCGTCCATTCCATGCGGCTCTGGCCTTCTCCCAAAAGCACATCCGCCGTCCGGCCGCGCGCAGTGTTGAGACGGTTGCGGACATCGGACGCAAGAGCGCCCGGCGACGAGCCTTTCAAAAGATCGGCGGATGACGACGTGCCCAGGTGAAATCCGTCCGCGTACGCCTGGATCATGCGCTGTCGAAGCAGCGGCTCGCGAATGCCGGAGGCCAGATCGATGACAAGATCGCTGGCCTGCCGACGGCCCGTGGCGGTGTCCGGATTCAGGGCTTTCGCAGCCGACACGACAAACGCGAAGACATCTTTCGGAGCGCAAACGCATGCCCGCAGGGTTTCGATGTCGCCTCGCTCGACCAACTCCGCCGGATCTTTCCCCGAATCAAACATGACCACGCCGACTTCGACCGATTTGGCCAGGAGACTCTTCGCCGCACGCAACGTCGCCTTTCTGCCCGCGGCATCCGAATCGTAAGCCAACACGACCGGAAGACGAAATCGCGCCACCAGGTCCGCCTGCGAATCGGTGAGGGCTGTGCCAAGCGCCGCAACCGCCGCCAATCCCGCGCTCTGGGCGTAAATCACGTCCATGTATCCTTCGACGAGGACCAGCGGGTTGGCCGACGACACGATCTCCCGCGCCGTGTGATACCCGTAAAGCAATTTGCCTTTGTGAAAGATCTCGTTTTCCGAACTGTTCAGATATTTTGGCCGCCGGTCGCCGTCCTGAATGACGCGGCCGCCAAATCCGACGACGTGCCCCATGCCGTCCATGATCGGAAACATCAGCCGATCCCGGAACCGGTCTCGAACCCGGCCGTTTTCATCCTTGGCGGTCAATCCCGCCCGGACGAGGACGTCCTCGGGAACACCCTTTTCCCGAAGCCGCATGGTGAGCGCATCCTGCTGGCCGGGCGCGTACCCGATTCGAAACTCCTTCGCCAAATCGGGCGGCATCCTCCGGCGTTCAAGATAGGCCAGGGCGGCTGCTCCGACAGGCGCCGCCAAGGCCGCCTCGTAAAACCGCGCGGCCATATCCAGTGCGCGGCGCAAAGGCTCGGCGGGCGCGCCGGCTTTTCGCTCCCGGCGCTCAATGCCCAGCCGATCGGCCAGACGTCGGACCGTCTCCGCCGTATCAATTTTTTCAATGAGCGAAACAAACCGGATTAAATCTCCACCGGCCCCGCACCCGAAACAGTGAAAGAGTTGCTTCTCGGCGCTGACCGTAAACGACGGCGTTTTTTCGCCATGCAACGGACAGAGCCCCTTGTAATCTTTTCCCGCTTTCTTGAGCGGCACGTAGGCGGAGATGATCTGAATGATATCAGCCCGCGCCTTAATCTCGTCGATGAGACCCACTCCGTATTTCCTCCCCTGCTATTGATATAAATACCCAACCTTGCCAGAAAATCCTCTTTTTGGAAAGAAAATTTTTACGGGGATAAGGGGGGTACAGGTCAAGGGTGAATTTCACACCGAAAATCCATAGCCGGGGCTTAAACCCCGGCTACCTATACTCAGGCGAGATTGACGCGGGTGGCGCCGGTGCCGTCGATGCGGGTGTGGTCGAGGGCGAAGCGATCAACGCGGGAGTCGTGCCGGAGTTTTTCCCATACGGCCTCCCGGAGCGTTCCGGTACCTTTACCGTGAATCACCAGCAGGTGCCGGCTTCCGGCGGCGAGCGCGTTTTCAATCGCGCGGTCCAGCTCGTCGAGCGCGACCTCGACGGTCAGGCCGTGCAGATCGATTTCTGGAAAGACTGGATTGCGGTCCGACGATGCCACGGGCGGTTTCAATTCCTCCAGATGGATGAATTCGACGCTGGCGAGCGGAATAGGCACTTCGCCGATCTCGGTATCGACCACGACTTCATTGGCCGTTGGGTTCATGCGCGACACGGGATAAATCCGTTCGCGGCCTCGTATTCTCAAAAATTGGGCTTCCATGCCCATCCAACCTCCTCGGAGTCTCTCCCCCCTTAGACACCTTATCGGCAGGTGGACGGTTGGGCTTAAGTTGACATCCGCATGTGGCTGGGATAGGTTCGCCGGCCATGTACGATATGCACATTCACACGCGGCATTCGCCGGACGCTCCCGCTGACGCGACGATGGAGGCTTACGCCGAACGGGCGGTGTCGCTCGGCTATGACGGCATCGGGTTTACGGACCATCAGGAATTTGATCCGGCCGACGAGGGATTCGCCCGTCTCGATTACGACGGGTACAGCCGCGAAATCGACGACGTGCGCAAAAAATTTAAAGGCCGTCTCTCCATATTAAAAGGCGTCGAGATCAGCTACCAGTCGGAATTTTCGGACGAACCGAAAAAATATCTTCGAGGGAAAGATTTTGATTTCGTGATCGGCGCGGTCCATTTCGTGAACCGCTGTCCGTTTCATCACGGCGACCGGTACTTCCGGGGGAAAACGCCGGAGGAGGCGGTCCGGCCGTACTTTGCGGAAGTTCTGCGCGCGGCCGAATCGGGATTGTTCGACGTTCTGGGCCATCTCGACCACTTGAAACGATACAGCATTCCCATATACGGATCATATTCAGCCGAGCCATATTGCGAAGACATCGAGCGAATTTTACGGGCCGTGATTCAGACCGGGATCACGCTGGAGATCAACACGTCGGGATTCCGTCAGCAGAGCCTGTTGGAGCCATATCCTTCGTCAGATATTTTGAAAAAGTTTGTGAGACTTGGCGGGAAGGCGACGACGTTTGCGTCCGACAGCCACGGCGTGCCGCATTTTCATCAAGGGATGGAACAATCGATCAAGATCGCCCGAGCGGCGGGCATTCAATCCGCCGTTCACTTCACCTCACGCCTGCGCCACGACACTCCGATCGGCTGATGCCGGCACAGCCGCCAGGGTCTGATTGTTCCGGGCGAGATTCAAAACCCGGTGGCGATCCCCCCAGAGCCGTTTGAAGGCCTCCGTATTTTTTTGCCCCGTGGCATTGAAATCGTAATCGTAGTGGCCGTCCTTGTGGTTCATGCCGTGCGTGACGGGAACGAACTGTCCGGGTACAACCGATGCCCATCCGGATTCCCGCAGGGCGTATCCGAGCGCGACGTCCTCCATGCCGTAGAGATGATAGAGATCGGGCCGCCAGCCGCCGCAGTCGGTGAGCGCCTGCCGTTTGACCGCGAGGCAAAATGACGAAATCCAGTTGACGGGAACCGCAAGTCCCGGAAAAAGAATTTTTTGCGTCCAAGTTTCAGTTTCATCGCTTGTGTGAATCACGCCGAACGCGCCGCTTGCGCCCGCGCGCGGATGCTGGATCAGCGGCTCAAGCAGAATTTCCATCCAGCGCGGATGTTTCACCGTGACATCGTTGTCGAAAAAAATAAGCGTGCGGCCCCGGGTTTCCTTCAGGGCGGCTTCGCGTCCGCCGGCCGGGCCGGCGTTGGACGGAAGTCTCAGCGTCCGAAGGAACGGGATTTTTTCGGCCATTCGGTTCAACGCGAAGGGCGTGATGTCCGTCGACCCGTTGTCGACAACCACGATTTCGGTGCCTTCAAGAATCGGATGATGGAGAATCGACCGGATGCATTTTTCGGTGAGGTCCCAGCGGTTCCAGGCAAGGATCACGATGGAGGCCGGCAAAACTTCGGCTGGATCAGTCTGAGGCGGCGAGCCGCGATAGAGTGATCGGATGCCGGGACTGGCGACGAGATACACAGTCAGCCAGTGGACCATGGCCTGATACAAGTAATCCGCCGGGAAGAGATCTTTGAGCCCGCGGACCCCCTGATCGTAGAGACGCTTGCGCCGTTCTTTTTCGGCCTCGGACTGGTTCAAATAGACATTTTCCAGAACGAGCGAAACGAAACTGCCGAGCGGATGGCGGTCATCAAGCATGCGGATGAGAAGGGACGGCGCAACGTCGACCCAGACACGCGTGAGGATGCGCTCGTGCGTCTCCTCGCCGAAAACCAGCGCAACGTCGGCCATGAGCCGGCCGCAGTCGCCGACGAAGGCGATGCGCGAGCGCGGCGAGGAAAAATGCCCGCTGAGCGGAACCGTGGTAAGGATCCGTTCAAACATTGCGCGGTCCGACTCGACGTACAGAAATGGCCTGCCGGCAAATCTCTCAACGTGGCCGAGCAATTCCTCCGGCGACGCGACGCCCCAGACGACCGCGCCGGCGGCGCCGGCGGCGGCGGACAGACGCTGACGGCGACTTTCGGAAAAGACAGCCTCATCGACCAGAAGATCGATCACCTGACCGTTGGGCAGAGGGATCAGAAATTGAGACGAAGAACATTCCGGAAGAGGCTGGGCGCTCTGAAACGCCTCCCAGATTCCGGGGAAGCGATCATTGAGAAACATGCGGTTTTCCTCAAAGAGATTCTCCACACACTATGTATCGGCGCGGCGCGGGGGGAAGTTTACGCGGTGGGGGGTTTGGGCGAGGGGGAGGTGTCCACGGGCGGCGGACGGCGTCGGCGCGCGATCGCATGGGCCACCCACGCGCCAAAAAGCGCGCCGAGCGCAGGGATGCCCAGGTGCGCGAGCGTCCACATGATCGCCGCGCGCAAAGCCTGGCCGGGCGCGATCGGATCGGCGAGAGCGTTGACAAAAATCGGACCCAAGAGCGAAAGCGCCGGGAGAAAGACGGCGAGAAATCCGGCGGCGAAGAGAATCGGAACGATGAGACGGCGGGCCATCAGAACGGGATGCGCGCGGAATTCGGAATGCCCGTCCGATACCGCATTTCTTCGATACGGATTTGGGCGCGGACGGCCAGCAGTTTCGAATCGGACTGGGCGACGCGGCTGAAGCGGCGTTCGGCGTCGTCCAATTGTCCCCGGCGCAGGGACTCGATGCCTTTCAAATATTCCTGGTGGTCCGGATCAGCGGCCGCCGACACGAACGCCTCCGGCCGGTCAGAATAAAATGCGCCTTTGACCAGCAGGCGAAACGCGAGGTCCGTCTCGCCACGCTGATTCGCCGCTTGCGATTCGGCCAGAAGCGATTCGGCCGGAACGGCCCATGTCTGGACGGCGTGGGCGATCCAGCCGAGCGCGGCGGCAGTCAGCGTGAGAATGACGAGGAATACGATGGCGCCGGTTTTGAGATTCATGGCCGGGATTTGGCGCGCGCGGTGCGGCGCATTTCTTCGATTTTGTCCTTGAAGGACACGTTCGGATTGACCGCCAGGACTGTGTCGAAACAATCGTTCATCGAGCGGAAATCATCCACGAAATAATAATTGACGCCGAGGTTGTACAGCATTTTGGGCGAGCCTGGATTGATCTGGACGGCCTCCCGGAACGACGCCAGCGACTCGCGCAGCCGATTCTGAAAATACAGCGCGTTGCCGAGATAGTAGTGTCCCTCCGGATCGTTGGGGCGGCCGGCGATATACGTTTTGAACAGCCGTTCCGACGCGTCGTGGTTTCCGAGATGAAAGAGGATACGGCCGAGGAGGAACACGCCGTCGATGTAGTTCGGATTGTCCCGAACGAATTGTTCGGCGGCGGGCCGCGCGAGATCGAGCCGATTCTGACTGTATAATTCAAGCGCCCGGACGTATTCAGGCGGCCGAACGGAGCGCATCTGGGTTTCGAGAGCTTCAACGTTGTGCCGCGCACGGTCGTCATCGGGATATCGGCGGGCGATTTCGCGATAGACTGCCGAGGCCGCGCCGCTGTCTCCGAGCGCCATGCACATGGCGGCGAGATTGTGGAAGGCGACCGGCGTCGGCACGAACGCAAGATTCGCGTAGAATTCCGAAGCTGCGCGAGGCGGATTCCGTTCGAGCGACGTCACGCCGAGATGAAAATAGACATTGGGAAAATACGGCTCAAGCGAGAGGGCATTTCGATAAGACGCGCGAGCCGCCTCAAAATTCCCCGCCTGCTCCTCTCCCAGTCCCGTCCGGAAAAAATACTGACTCCGGGTCGGATCCTGCCCGGCCGCCCACGCATGCAGATGCTTCACCTCCTCGTAGTGCCCGGCTTTAAACTGCGGTTCCGCCACGTGGGAAATCGCGGACGCGGAATACATGGCCAATAGCGGCGCGGCAGGCAGGGCGGCAAACGCGGCCGTCAACGCGGCCATCGACCACACCCCGGCGCCGGAAGACACGTGCGCTTCTTCGGCCGGCGCTTCTTCTTTGGCCGGACGAATCGAAACGAGGCCGAGGAGGACATAAAACAACAGGCGCGGCGCGGGCGTGTGATAGGGGAAATCAAACGCCGCCTGGCCCAGGCTTGCCGCCAACGCAAACAGGAGCGCGATCGACCACGCCTGATCAGCCGGCCGGCCGCCGCGCGATATCCAGATCCTTGCGGCCGGCGCAAGACACGACACAACGAGGAACAAAAACGCCGCCAATCCGACGACGCCCTGATCGACGGCGATCTCAACGTAGTCGTTGTGGGCGTAATTGACGGTGAGCATGCCAAGCAGAGTTGAATCTTTGTCGGCCATCCACAATTTTGTTTTTTCAAACGAGGTTGAGAACAGGCCGGGGCCATATCCGAACCAGAAGCGATCGTTCAGAAGCGAGATCGAATACTTCCAGCTCAGAAACCGGACCGAGACGTTGAAATCTGTCGATGTCGCATAGACGTGGAGGAGGGCCGGCCCGGCCAGAACCACGATCGCACAGACGATGCCCACCACGGCGCGCTGACGGCCCGACATCGACGACCAGAATCTCGCGGCGGTCAGAACCGCCACAATCGCGGATGCGAACAGTACTCCGACGACGGCGCCGCGCGCGGCCGTAAGCCAGTTCACCCACAGTAAAAAAACGGCGAGCGCGACGCCGAACCAGCGCATGCGGCCGGGACGCAGCGCCAGAAAAATCGGCGCGGCCATCGAGAGAAGGAGATAGTGCGACACCGTATTCTGATTACCGAGTGAATCGGGGATGCCGGTATGAAAATAATCGCAGAGATAAAACAGGGCCGGAAGGACGGACCCGATGGTGATCACGCTGATGACCGGCGGAACACGCGCCGGTCCGGCCGGGCCGCGGACGTCGAAGACCGTGCGGGCAAGAGAAAAAAACGCGAGCGACGTCACGGCGTCGAGCGCGCCGGGGATGGCGGCAATACGGCTTTCGGCGGCGAAAGAACTGACGACCAGCGAAATGACGCTGACGACCAGGGCAAGATCGATCGCGTCGAGGGCGGGAGCCGGCGGCAAAGACGCGCGGTCATCCGGCTTCTGTTTGCGCGAAGTTTTGGCGTCGGGCCGGAGGCGGGCGGCCGGCCATGCGCGCAGGATGGCGGTGGCGACGTAGAGGATGGCTGCCGCCACGCCGAGGATGCGAAACAAATGCGTCTTGATTTCCAGCGTGTCGCCGGTGATGGGCGCGTTGGCAAGGGGAATGACGAAAATCGCCAGATACAGAATAAACCGGCCGGCGAGAGCCGGAATCTGCCTCATCACCGACGGGATTCCGCGGTCAGCAGATCCTCTTCAACGATGATGCCACCCTGCCGGATGCGAAACGCCCTGATCACCGGCGACGCGTCGGCCAGAGACAGGATGAGATAGACGTAGTCGGAATAAGTCGGCGTGCCGTCAGGCAACATCGCGCGGTCGACATCGGTCTGGGACGGATAGGCCTCCGAGGCCGGGTGTGAATGGTACACGCCGAGAATGGGAACGCATTCCCGATCCATTCGTTTCAAAAATTTAAAATGCTCCAGAGGCTCGAACTCGTAGCGCGTGCGCGGGTGGGCCGCGGTGTTTTTCATCGGATGGATTTGTTCGATCACTCCGGCGAGGCCCGTGAAAAATCCGCAGGTTTCGTTCGGGACGTCCAAACGCGCGCGCTCGGTCATGGCATCGACACAATCCCGGAGGATTTTCATATATCTTCCTCGATGATCCGGATCTGCGTGTGGGACGCCGTATTTTTGATGAGGGTCAGTTCGTCCTTCAAGACAAACCGGCTGAGCAGGGATTTGGGCCGTTTGGGCAAAATCGCCACGGCAGGCTGATGCGCGAGCACGTAGGTTCGGACTTCCTCGAGAAACGGGCCG
>JAHFCY010000257.1 GCA_023249255.1 Candidatus Lindowiibacteriota bacterium
CCACTGGCCGGCGTGTATTTGGTCTGGCCTTTACGAATGGCCGTTATCCCGGCCTCTTTGATGGGATCGGGCGTATCAAAATCATGTTCGCCGGCGGTAAAAGAAACCAAATCCTTGCCTTCGGCCTTTAGTGCCTTGGCTTTGGCGTCCATGGCTAGGGTGGGCGACCCGGCGCAGGATCGGGCGCGTTGAGAGATCATATCGGGGATTAAAATCCTGTCAGGAGAATTCCGGCGAAGGATCCGACGGTGGAGTTGTCTTTGATCTGGTCGACGGCGGAACCGATTTTCTGGACGACGCGTTTGGTTTCGACGTAGAGGGCGTCGTCGTTGACGAGTTTGCCGAGAGTTCCCTGGCCCTTGTCGATTTTGGTGACGATGCTTTTCAGGCCCGACGTGGTTTCCTTGAGGCTGGTGCCAAGGTCAGCCCAGCCTTGGATGGCGGCGCCGATTTTGGTCTCGTTGTTGGCGACGAGGGAATCGAGCCGTTTGGAGGCGGCGTTGAGATTTTTTGTGAAGGAGAGCGCCTCGGTATAGAGCTCTTCGTCCTTGAAGAGTTTTCCGATGGTGCCTTTGCCCGCGGCGGCGTCATCGGAAATGCGTTTGAGATTGCCGAACGTGCCTTTCATGGCGGGACCCATGTCTCCAAACGTATTGATGAGTTGGGAGATGCCATCCTTGTTTTTTTCCATGATGTCGCCGAGATTGCCGAGGACGCGTTGCTGATTTTTGTCGAGGTTTCGGACGAGGACCTGGACATCGTCGGCGATGATATTGGCTTTGTGGACGATCTCATCGAAATCGGACGTGCCGACAGACCGGATTTCGCCGCCGGATTTGACCGGGGCCGCGCCGGGCGATCCAAACTCTATCGATACATACCGGCCGCCCATGAGGCTGTCCATGCGGACGGCCGCGCGGGCGTCCTCCTTGACGGTCACGCCGCGATCGATCTCCATCGAGACCACCACGTCCTGATCGGCCACGGCCACACCCGCCACGCGGCCGACTTTGACGCCGCCCAACGTGACGGGATCGCCGACTGAAAGACCGTTGACGGCCGGAAACCGGCTCTGAATTTCCGTGCGGCCGCCGAATGTGAGGTGTTCGGCATTAAGGGTCAGGACGAGGAGCATAAAGAGCGCGAAGAGAAAAAACGCGCCAACTTTTTGTTCAGCAGTCATGTCAGTCTGCCTATCATTTTTTTCCGCGCTGTGTAAAGCGGCGGACGATGGGATTGTCGGTGGCGCGGAACTGGTCGGGCGTGCCGACAAAATGAAATTTCCCTTCATGGAGCATCGCGATGCGGTCAGCCAGGAGAAACGCGCTGTCGAGGTCGTGGGTGACGACGAGGGATGTGACGCCGAGGGTGCGTTTCAGTTCAAGGATCAGACCATCGACACCTTCCGCGAGGATCGGGTCCAATCCGACCGTCGGCTCGTCGTACAAAATGAGCCGGGGTTCGATGGCGAGGACGCGGGCGATCGACACGCGCTTTTTCATGCCGCCCGAGAGCTGGGCCGGCAGAAGTTCCTCCGCGTCCTGCAGCCCGACCAGCGCAAGTTTTTGCCGGCACCGGGGGATGATTTCTTCTTCCGCCAGTTTGTGGCGTTCGCGCAGGGGGAGTGCGACGTTGTCGAGGACAGAGAGGGAATTGAGCAGAGCCGAACCTTGAAAGACCATGCCGACGTTTTCGCGAAGGACGTTGAGGTCCTGTTCCGACAAGGCGCTGACTTCGGCGTCTCCGAGGAAAATCCGGCCGGAGGAGGGTCTCAACAATCCGATGAGATTTTTGAGCAGGACGCTTTTTCCGACGCCCGACGGCCCGAGGATCACGAAGATCTCACCTTCGCACACTTCCATATCGAGTCCGTCGAGGACGCGGGTGCCGTTGAATTGGACGTGAAGGTCTTTGACGCGGATCAACGGATTCATGATCAGTCGAAGTAAATAAGAAATCTCGTGATGAAATAATCCGTGATGAGGATGGCGATGAGGGACGTAACGACGGCGCGGGTGGTGGCGCGGCCGACGCCTTCGGCGCCGCCGAAAGACGCGAGTCCGGCGCGGCAGGAGATGGCGCCGATGAGAAATCCAAAGACGGCGCCTTTGACGATGCCGTTGAATATTTCCTTGAAATTGACATTGGCATACAGATTTTCCCAGTAAGTGTGGAACGAAATGCCGATATAGGAATTCGAGATGATAGCCCCGCCGCTCATGCCGACAGCGTCGGCGACGATAACCAGAAACGGAAGGGCGACAAAACACGCAAGAACGCGGGGAACCGCGAGAAACTCGACCGGATTGATTCCGAACGACCGCAGGGCGTCGACTTCCTCCGAGACCACCATCGTGCCAAGCGACGTCGCCATGGCCGCGCCGGCGCGGGCCGCGAGGATGATCGCCGTGATCACCGGCCCGAGCTCCTTGACGATAGACAGACCCACCAGCGCGCCGACTTTGTCCTCGATGCCGTATTTCTGCAGTTGGTATCCGGACTGAAGCGCGAGGACCATGCCGACGAAAAAGGAGAGGACGATGGTGATGGGCACGGTCTCGGCGCCGACGAAGGATAACTGTTCGATGAACCGTTTGGGATGGCGCCTGAGTTTGGGTAGAAGCGAGATGGATTGCCCGCCGAGTTTAAGGATATCGCCGGTCTGGGCGCAAAGTTCCAGCACGAAACGGCCGGTGAGGGTCAGCATGTGTGATGAGGACAGATTAAACCTGTAGCCACACACAGACATACACAGACGTTCACAGACACTGACACAGACAAATCCAAAAAGAGAAGATGGAGGTCGGTGGGCGCAGGTGAGTGTCTGTGTGTGGCCGATGTTTGCGGGCGATCGTTAATCATTTATTTTTTAACCGCCAAAACTCCGGAGACGCGAGATCGCAGGGTAGCGACGGTTTCGGGAGAGTTGCGCCTGCGGGCCGTGTCAGACGATCGGGCGGATGGGCGCGCGTGGAGGTGGAAGGCTGTCAGGAGCGTGTACTCACGGGCGCCGGTGTCGGAGCGGTGAAATTGAAAAAACGGCCCGATGGTCAGAGCCTCATTGCCATGATCTTTCCGGACGCTGATGAAATTCCAGAGAATTGAAAGACGCTCTTCTTCTCCCTGGCGGGCGTAATCAACCACGCGCCAGAGGGGACTGTAGACTTCCTGAATCGCCGGAAAGTGGGCTTCGAACGTGCCGAGGAGATTCAAAAACGAAACGGCCTTGGCATCCTGCAGGGTGTCCTCCTGATAGGAGATGATCGGCCAGAGAAAGACCTGACGTTGTCTGTATCCGGCCTCGTCGTCGTAGCGGCCGAAAACGTAAAGAGGGAAGAGCCGGTTGTAGACGCGGCGGCTGTCAGGCCGGACGGAGCGTTCGTATTTGCCCAGTGTCCAGAGGTAGAACGCCGAAACGTCCTCGGAGGATTTTCCACGCGGCGACATCTGCCGTTGTTTTCGGACGCCATAGAGCGGCCAGATTTTAAATCCTTCGGTTGTCCCTTCTGTTTTGGAAAATACCGGCCAGAGATAATCGCGGGTTGTATAGCCCTCCTTTATATATTTGGTGTTTATATAGAGAGGCCAGAGCCGGAAGGATCGTTCGAAGTCAGGCATGGTGCGTTTGCCGTAGAGCGGGAAGAGGGACTGGGAGAATTTGGCGCCGTCCTGGATATCCCAGTACACGGGCAGGCCGGCCATGACATTTTTGGCGTGGGACGTATCGGAATTTAAATTTTTCGTGAAATTGAAAATGGGCCATGCGACGAATCTCGAAACATATTCTCCCTCCTTGACCGTCTGGCCGTAGAGCGGCCAGATTTTGAATGATTTGTAGCCGCCGCCGGATCCGAAAGTGAAAATCGGATAGAGGAACTGATGTTTGACGAACGGCCCCGCGGCGGAAGGCCGGCCGTCGGGGGTGCGGTAGGTTTTTTCGATTCGGGTATAGAGAGGCCAGAATGCGAAGGTGACCCGATCGTTTCCGAACGCGCCGTAGAGATTGCCGTAGAAGGGGAAAACGGCGGAATAATCGCGGGTGCTTTTGAACGGAATCGGGTACGACACGCTGCCGGCTGTGCCGGACATATAGAAGGGAACAAAGGCCGTATGATGGGCCGGGCCGTCGACGCGGTGATGAAAGAACGGAAAGAAGGACGTAAAGGAATGCGCCGAACCGTCGGCGTCAGTCCATTGGCGGGTATGAAACAGTGGAAAAAAGTTACACGACTGTTCGTTGGCGGATCGGACGGCGTGGCCCAGCGGCGGAAGAAAATCGACCGTGGTCGTCTGTTCCGAATCGCTTCCGTATTCAACCGCGCGGGTCGAGATGGGCCGGACGGTCACGCGATCGACCTCGGGGCTGCGGCTGCGGGTGAAGAGAGGCGTCAAGGCGTGGGTAAACGTGCGGTCATTGGACAATCGTTCGATAACGGA
>JAHFCY010000258.1 GCA_023249255.1 Candidatus Lindowiibacteriota bacterium
GCGCCGATCCACTTGACGCTTTTGTATCCCTGCAAAAATGGCACAACGAGCCGGAGGGGGCCGCCATGCTGGATGGGCAACGGCTGGCCGTTCATTCCGTGCGCAAGCAAAACGCGCGGATCACGGGCTTCGTAGCGCGACAGCGTCTCGAAAAACATTCCGTCGCGGGACTGGAATGCATAGTATCCGTCAGGATCCGTCTCAATTTTAAAATAGTCGAGGACGTCGACGAGCCTCACTCCCTCCCATTCGACGACTTCGGACCAGTTGAATATCTGGCAGATGAGCGGGACCTTGAGAGTGACCCGGGGCAGATCAGCCGCGACTTTCCACGAAATCGACCGCGGTTGTTCTTCGAGACCGCAGACCTGCAGACGAGGGTCCTGAAGCTCGACTGCCGCTGGGACCGGATAGAGGCAGAGGACCGGCATCGGGTCCGCCTCAAAATCGACCTTGTAAAACTTGTCCGCAAACTTCGGGTATATCACGCCTTCGCGTACGGGCATTCCAACTCCGCCTTTCCGAACCTGTCTTGGACGCAAGACTCCTCCTGCGCCGTGAAACAATGGCCGGCTTTGTATTATCAAAAAAACAGCTTGTCAAGCTTTTTTGATTAAAATTAAATATATGTCTGAAGTGAGGAGAAAATATAAATAAACATATCACTTAATTGGATAAAACTGAACAAACGTTTAGTCGAGTATACCCAAGGGAGGGTCGCGCGTCAAATTTTACATTGTGTCCCCGCGGCACCAATGATACGTAGAGAAGATGACGATCAACCTTGTGGACGGGTTGAAGTGGTATATGGTCTTCCTCTTCTCCACCACCCTCCATGAAGCCGCCCACGCGTGGACCGCTTTGAAACTGGGAGATGACACGGCGTATCGGGGTGGTCAGGTCACGCTGGATCCAACGCCGCATATCAAACGGGAGCCGCTTGGTATGGTGGCGGTTCCGATCCTCTCGTATTTCCTGGGTGGGTGGATGATCGGATGGGCCAGCACGCCCTATAATCCGCAATGGGCCCTACACAATCCGCGGCGTTCGGCGTGGATGTCACTGGCCGGGCCGGGGGCGAATCTATTGCTCGTGCTGCTGGCAGCGCTGGCCATCCGGATGGGCATGGTATTCCACGTTTTTGAAGCGCCCGCCCGGATTGGATTTTCCCGGGTCACGGTCTCCGGCGCGTCGGACATATTCATTTTTCTGGCCAAAATGCTGAGTATTCTTTTTTCTCTCAATTTATTGTTGTGCACGTTTAACCTCATGCCGTTGCCGCCTCTTGATGGAAGCGGTCTTATTTTATTTTTTACGGGCAGCGCCTCCTCCGAAAAGTATTTGAGTTTCATGCGTCACCCGACGTTGAATTACGTCGGGTTGATGATTGCCTGGAGGATGTTCGACGTGATTTATCCGCCTGTTCATCTATTTGCCGTGAACGTCCTGTATCCCGGCATGGGATACCGTTGATACCGGAACCGGAAAGGACATCGGGATGAAAAGAATATTTATTTGCACCTGTTTGCTGACATTCGGGTTGTCTTTCGCATGTTTCGCGGAAGGCCGCCTGAACCCGCAAGTTGAAATTGAAAGGATTCTGCAGAGCCTGAAGTATCGGCAGGGCGAAGTCACCCTTCAAGACGGTCTGGCCAAACTGAATATTCCGGCTGAATTTCGTTTCCTCGGGCCGGAAGACGCCCAGACCGTTCTTGTGAAATTGTGGGGCAACCCGCCCGGCGCCGCGCCCCTCGGGATGCTTGTTCCGGCGAACCTCAGTCCCGCCAGCGAGGAGGGGTGGGCCGTGATCGTCACGTACGATGAAGACGGCTACGTCAAGGACGACGATGCAAGCAAGATAGACTATAATGACCTGCTGAAACAGATGCAAAAATCCGTTCATGAAGCCAATGCGGAACGGGAGAAGCAGGGATACAAGCCGATCGAACTGGTCGGGTGGGCAACTCCTCCGCAGTACGACGCATCCAGCCACAAATTTTACTGGGCAAAAGAATTGAAATTCGGCGAAAGTCCTGATCACACGCTCAACTACAACATTCGCATCCTCGGCCGCCGCGGCGTTCTGGTGCTCAATGCGGTGGCCGGCATGAATCAACTTCGGCAGGTTGAGGGCGCCACACCCCGGATTCTGTCCATGGCCGATTTTAACGAAGGACACCGCTACACCGATTTCAATCCGTCAATGGACAAGGTCGCAACGTATGGTCTTGCGGCTCTGGTCGCCGGCGGCGTTGCGGCCAAGGCTGGATTTTTTAAAGTGATTCTGGCCTTCATCCTCGCCGCAAAGAAAGCCGTCATCGCCTTGTTTGTGGCCATTGGCGTCTGGTTTAAGAAGCGTTTCAAAAAGGGGTCGGCCCCGCCCGCGCCTGCCCCCGCCCCGGTGGCTTCATCGCCCGATTCATTCGAGTACGAATGCACGAAATGTGGTGCGGGTGTTTCCGCATCCGCGAAAATCTGTCCCAAGTGTGGTGCAGACGTAAGCAAGGTGGAATGACGATCGCCGACCCGTCGCATTCATAGAAATTTTCTTGGTCGCGCGTGGTCGTCGTCGTCGCCGTCGTGCCCGTTTCTTGACAATGTTTCCCCCTCCAAATACTCTCTCGCGCATGGCTCATCCCAAACGCCCCCATGCGGCGCTGGAGCGCGAATACCGGCTCGCGGAGCATCTCTTTGCGCGCGGCGACGTCCGTCGCGCCCTGCCCCACTTTCGCCGGGCGCTGTTGCTGGATCCCGAATCGCTGGGATGGAAACTGCGTACCGCCCAGTGTCTGGAGCGGCTCGGACGGTTCGACGAGTCGTATCAGGAACTTCGGCGGATGTTCGAATCCGGGATCGGCATGGGCGACGCCGCGCTTCGGCGCGAAATTCTTCAGGTGTTCACCAATCTCTGTCACCGGCTCAACCGCGGGCAGGAAGTCATCGAATGCATTGAGGCGCACCGGGACGTGGCGGACGATACCCCGCCGCTTCTCTACAACCTCGGCCTGGCTCTCTACAAATGCGAGCGATTCGATGACGCCCGCGCCTGTTTCGAGCGATTGAAAACTGTCCACCCGAATCATTCCGCCGGATACATCGGTCTGGCGATCCTCCACTGCCGGGCTTTGCGTCATGATCTGGCCCTCGAAGAACTTCAGGCCGGCCGGCGCGCATCGCCGCAGGACGTTCAGGTTGTCGAAAATCTTGCGCTGGTTCAGATGAAAATGGGAAATCCGCTTGGCGCTGTTACGGTCCTTCGCGCCGCCTCGCATCTTCCGGCTGCCGTCCGCTCGGCCAAATACACGCATCTTCTCGGCATGGCCCATCTGCGTCTTGGAGAACTGGTCCGCGCCGAGCAGCATCTTCGGCGGAGTCTTGCGCTCGAAAAATCGGCTGATGCCCTCCGCGACATCGGCTGGCTCATGGTTGCGAAAGGCAACTACGCGGAAAGCATCGACTATCTGAAAGAGGCGCTGGTGATCAATCCGGCTGACGTGTGGGCCAAAGTCGATCTGGCGATCGCGTATTTCAAACAGGGTGTCACGCAGGATGCGCAGGCGATCTTCAACGAACTCCGATCCGAATCCTCCCAGATCCCGGAAGTCAACAAACTTCTGGACGATCTGGCCCGCCTCATCGCTTTGTCGTCGCCCCGGTAACGCCCGTCTCATGCGGTCCGTTTCAATTTTCGGATGCACCGGCTCGATTGGTCGGTCAGCTCTATCCGTCATCCGCCGTTTTCCCGGTCAATTCCGCGTCAATGCGCTGGCCGCCCGAGGCCGCCGCCTGGCCGATCTTGTCCGCCAGGCACGGGAGTTTCATCCGAAATATCTGGTCGTGACGGACGAGGCCCGCGCCGCGGAACTCAACGGATCGATTCCACGCGGCACGAAGGTTCTTCGCGGCATGCCGGCCCTGACCGACGTGCTCTCGGAGGGCCGGACCGACATTTTGATTCACGGTGTGGTCGGCGCGGCGGGATTGCCGTCCGCCCTGGCCGCGGCGTCACGCGGCGTGACGCTTGCGCTGGCAAACAAGGAGTCAATGGTCTGTGGCGGCGAATTTCTGCGTCGGTCCGCCCAAAAACATCACGCGAAAATTCTTCCGGTTGACAGCGAACACAATGCGGTATTTCAGGTACTCGTCGGCGAGAACATGTCGAGCGTCCACCGGATCGTTCTTACTGCGTCGGGCGGGCCGTTTTTCAATAAACGCATTTCTTTTGCCCGCGTGACGCGCCGGCAGGCGCTCGCGCATCCCAACTGGAGCATGGGACCGAAGATCACGATTGATTCGGCCACGCTCATGAACAAGGCGCTGGAGATCATTGAAGCCAAATATCTCTTTGACGTGCCGCCGGAATCGATAGGAGTTCTCATTCATCCGGAATCGATCGTCCACTCGATGGTTGAATTCATCGACGGC
>JAHFCY010000259.1 GCA_023249255.1 Candidatus Lindowiibacteriota bacterium
AATTTCCGTCCGTATTTCCGTCAGCATCCGGGATCAGCCTTCCGCGTGGGACGCCGAACCGGCATCCGGCTCGTTCGCCATCCATCCGAGCACGGTCTGAACGACCAACGCCCGCGCGGGATTGTAACGAAGTTCGGATTGCAACTCAAGAAGCCGCCGTGCCCGCAGAATTTCGTGGCCGACTTCGGACTGTGCGCGGATGCCGCGCTCAAGACGTTGAACGGCGGCGGCCAGCGCGGTTTCGGCAAACAAGAGTGAAAATTCCGTGGCCGGTTTTTTTTCCAAAAATACACGCAGCCCGTCACCGCCCGGTTGCCCGCCCCGCGCCAGCGTGTCGTACATCTCCAATGCCTGCCCGGCCGCCTTGTGCTCCAGGAGCCGCTCCGCACTGTCCGGATCATCGAGGATTTCCAGAAGCCGCGTCACGACGGCTTCGTCCTCCCCGTGGGTTTCGGCCAGATGGGAGACCTCGTCCGCGTCGCTTGCCTTGCCCGCGATCCGCACGGTCAGACAGCGGGAGACCAGCGTCGGCAACATATCTTCAACGCGCCGGGACGACAGGATCAGGCGGCTGGTGACGGTCGGTTCCTCGACAAATCGAAGGAGAGAATTCTGGGATTCGACGGTCAGGGCGGATGCGGGTTCGATGAAGCCGATTCGAACCGGCGCGGCGCAGGGCGTCAGGCACAGCCGATCGACAAACAGCTGAACGGCTTCGATGCCGATGCTTCGCGGCGCGGCCGGATCGTCGCGGCAGGGCGGCGCCAGAACAGAAAGATCCGCGTGTGGATTGTCCGGATCGAAATCTTTTCCGGTCATTTCCCGGTGAATCGCCTGCACGACTTTCAGCCGGGCGCGCCGGCCAGCACCGATCAAAAACAGGGGCTGGCGGGTTCCGGCCAGCGCCTGAATTTCTCCGCGCCGGAGAGGCTGGACGGCTGTGGATTTCACGGGCCGGGTTTCCAGTCGTAGAGGTCCATCAGAAGCCCGCGGATTTCGTCGAGACGGTTCACGAGATTCAAAAACGGTTTCTGGCCGGTTATGACGTCCCGCGTCAATTCCGCCATTTTCTGATCGATGATTTCGACCTTCACCAGCGGTTTCGGTTGACCGTCCTTGCCCTTTTTGTACGATTGGAGATGCAGAATTTTGAAACTGTTTCCGATGACGAAAGCGAGGAGGTGCGAGACCGCGTCCTTGTAGCCGTCGAGCGTGACCTGATTCGGTTGATTGACGAGATTGCCCGCGGCTTCGTCCACGCGATGTTGAAGCGTGTCGATCGTCCCGCGAACTTCGGATAGAAGTTTGCTGAACAATTTTTCGACAAACGGCTCCGACTGCGCCGCGCCGACCGCATTCGCGCCCGGCATCGGCTTGCCGCCGCCGACCGATTCAGCTCCGCCGCCGCGGCCTTCGAGACCTCCGGTGCTGACTTCAGCTTTTCGCGAGACGCGCACGATTATTCCCCCTTCGAATCACCCCATCTAAAATCGCCCGCACATTTTCAAACGTTGTGTCCGGCGTCGAGCCTGGTTTTATCCGGACCAGCCGGATCCGCCGATGCCGCCTGGCAAGCCGATGATATCCAATCCTGACGCGCCGGTGAAACGCAAGCCCGGCCCGCTCGATGCGGTCCCCGCCCGATGAAAATTCTCGCTTGGCCGCGATGGCTTTCCGAAGTCCGGTTTCAACGGGCAGATCAAAGAGCAGCGTGAGATCAGGCGCCCGGCCGCCCGTGGCGAATCGGTCGACCCGTTCAAGATCGCGCAGGGCCAGTCCGCGTCCATATCCCTGGTATGCCATCGACGCGTCCGAAAAACGCTCGCAGACGACCACGTGCCCGCGCTTAAGATGCGGGACTATTTTTTCCCGCACATGCTGGGACCGGCAGGCCTCGTAGAGGAGAAATTCGGTTGTCGGATCGACGTGCCGGTACGTGGGATCCAGAAGCAGTCGTCGGATCGATTCGCCAAGTTCGGTACCGCCGGGTTCGCGGGTGTGGACAACGTGAAATCCCCTGGATTGAAAATATCGGACGATCTTGCGCGCCTGGGTGGACTTCCCGCTTCCTTCAGGACCCTCTAAGGTCAGAAAAAATCCGCGCAGAACAATAAGAGAAGGTCAGACTTTGTGGGCAATCCGGACCGCGCCACCATCGCGGGCGGACTCCGATTTTTCGTTGCCGATACTGACGGCCATGGTGCCGTCGGCGCGCTTGTTGATGATGACGCGCCCTTCGAGCGTCACGCCGCGCGCCAGCTGCAGCTCGGGCGTCTGGATGTCGCCAAAAATCCGTCCTGTCGGTTGGACTTCCAGCGATTCCGTGGCCTCGATATCTCCCTGAATCTGGCCGGCGATCACGGCCCGGTTCACGCGCACATTCGCTTTGACAATCGATCCCTCGCCGACGACCAGAAGACTGCCGGCTGCGATTTCACCGTCGAACTTGCCGTCGATCCGGACGGAACCTTCAAACGTGAGAACGCCCTTGAAGTGCGTACCGGGTCCTAGGATGGTGTCGATGGCTTCCGATCCGCCTGACTCCGCCACCTGCGTCATGATCTTTTTGAACATGCTCATTCCTCCTTCGGTTTACGGCATGAGGCCCAGGTACGGCAGGGGATCGACAGGCCTGTTGTTGACCCGGATTTCATAATGGGCGTGCGTTCCCGTCGAACGCCCACTCGACCCCACGTACCCGATGATGTCGCCTCGCGCCACTTTCGCTTTCGGCTGAACGGCCGCCCGGCTCATGTGCCCGTAATATGTTTCATATCCGTAATTATGCGTCAATACCACCACGGTGCCGAATCCCGTGACGGAGTTGGCCACCCGCACGATCCCGTCAGCCGCGGCGCGGATGGGCGTGCCGTAAAAGGCGGAAATATCGACGCCGTCGTGGTGCTCGTATCGGCCTGTCCAGGGGTCGGTCCGCCATCCAAATCCGGACGAGACCCAGCCGTGGACCGGCCAGCCGACCGGCGTGTTATGCATGCGCTCCTCGTTGGCGCGCACGAACACCTGGATCTTCTCAAGCCGCTCCCGGATTTGTTTGTGATCCTGGTCGATCGCGTCGATCTGCTTGCGCACGTCGCCGACATCCGTCTCCTCGGTCGGCGCGAACGTCACCGGCGACTCAGGCCCGCCCTGCGCGTTCAAGAAATCCTTGGGATCGAAATCCCGAAATCCGGTGATGGTCTCGACTTCGGCGATCTGCTCCAGACTCTGCTGATGCGCGTCGCTGACCTTCTCCACGCGCGCAAAGAGATCCCGCAGTTCCTTCTTGTATTCATATTTCAGCTTGATGTTCTCGGTTTTGAACGACAGATAGTGGATGATATTGCCGCGGTCAATGAAATAAAGATACGCAAAAAGAGCCAGATTGGCCAGAAGCAGAATGCCCACCGTCATCAGGACACCCGACCAGACCCGCAACCGGCCTTCCGAAAAACTTATTTTTTTCGTCGGTCCCCCCGCTTGCGGCACCAACAAAATGGTGTAACGGTTTGGTTTCCTCAATTTTCACCCCGAGCCAATGATTTCGACTCTCGAACCTCCATCCCGTTGAATTTCCCCCCCGTCGGACTGCGTGTTGAATGAGACCGAATCAGACGCGCCTCTCCATAATTATATATAAGGTGTCTCAAACTCTATCCCAGAACGGGGGATGATGTCAAGGAAACGGCGAAACTCCCGAGGGAAAAACTCCCGGTGAAATTCTCGATACGCCGCTGGTAGATCATGCCGTCGCGGCCGGATTCCGAAGCGTTCCGAGGCCGGACGATGCCTCGATCTCGATCAGATCGCCGGCTGTCAGGGCCTGCTTGAACACGGCGCTGGTTCCCCAGAATAATCCGCGGATTTCGCCGGGACGAAAGGGTCGATTGTCGAAGAGATGAAATTCAAGATTGGCCAGGCTGTGGGCCATATGTTTTTCGCCGGTCCGAAGCGACCCGCTGTCCTGCGTGATTTTTCCGGCGCGATAGACCCGGCACCGGATCGCAATCTCGCGGGGATCAAACAGCGGATCGTCGGAGGTCACAAAGACCGGGCCGATGGCGGCCAGCCCGCGCTGAACCTTGGCGTGCGGCAGGTACAGCGGATTTTCCGATTCCCATCCCTGATCCGAAAAGTCATCTCCGAGCGTGTAGCCGATCCTCCGCCACGCGCGGGCCGAATTTTTCGGCGCATAATACGACACGACCTCCGGCTCGGGGACGCATCGCTTCGCAGTTTTAGCGATCCGCACCGGCTGGTTCGGCCCCACGGCGTAATATCCGTCAGCCTTGGGGAAAATTTCCGGCCTCGCACCGGGTGGCCTCGCCGGTTTTCCATTTTCCACGACCGCCTGGTACATGAGATCGTAAAAAGACGCCGGCCTGCCCCGGACCAGTCTGGTCTCCTCTTC
>JAHFCY010000260.1 GCA_023249255.1 Candidatus Lindowiibacteriota bacterium
AAAAGGTGACGGTCGAAATTCCCACGCCGCAGAACACGGTGGCGGGAACGATCAGCGGCAACCCGACCGTCGGCTCGATTCTGACGGCGACCACCGGAACATGGACGGGCAATCCCACGACGTTCGGATACCAGTGGTACCGCGATGATGATGCGATAAACGGAGGGGCAGAGTCGAAGTACGAACTCACCGCCGCCGACGCGAATCACGCGGTCAGTTGCCAGATCCATGCCTGGAACAAAGGCGGGCACAACGCCGGCCTCCACACCAATTCCATGACCGTCATTCCGGCGCCGCCGTCGAGCGGGCCCGCGCCGGAGAACACATCCGCCCCGACGATCAGCGGCGACCCGACCGTCGGATCGACGCTCACCGTCGATCCGGGCGCGTGGTCGGGCAGTCCGACGTTCACCTACAGGTGGATGCGCGACGGCCAGCCGATCCCGAACGCGACCGACGCGACGTACAAAACGACCGACGAAGACGCGTGGAAAAATATCACGTGCAGTGTTTCCGCAAGAAACGACGGCGGGAAGACCGAGGCTGTCAGCGGCGCGACGGCCATCAAACTGCCGCCCCCGACGAATACGTCCGCGCCGAAAATCAGCGGCACGTCGACAGTGGGAAACAATTTGACCTGTGATCCGGGAACATGGACCGGCTCCTCGTTGGACTACTCGTACGAGTGGTTGCGGGATGGCGTTCCCATCGCGTCGAAGGACGCCAGATGGCAAAGTCACAGGCTCCTTACCGAGGACGTGGGCAGACAAATCTCATGCAGGGTAACGGCGACGAGTCGTTCCGCCGGGGCGTCCCAGCCGGTCGTCTCGAATTCGGTTACAATCCAGTCAGCGCCGGTGAACACGGCCGCGCCCTCGATCGGCGGCGATGGCAAGGTCGGATCGGTTCTCACGGTCAACCCCGGCGAATGGAGGGGCGAACCGCCGCCCACCTTCACCTATGAGTGGCATAGCCAGAACATATCCGGCCCAAGATCGACCGCGGCGAGTTACACCCCGACAATCGACGATGCATGGAAAACAGTCGACTGCCTCGTGACGGCCACCAACGCCTTCGGAAGCTCTTCGCAATCCTGCCGGATCGATTTCATCAAATCGCCACCCTTGAATCAGTCTCCGCCGGTGATCAATGTCCGTGGCGTTGATCACGTGGGACAACAGCTCGCGATCAGCCGCGGCCGGAGTTGGTTCTCCTATGAACGTGTTCCCGAGGGCGCACTCACGTACAGCTATCAATGGCTCCGCGATGGCGCTGAGATTCCCGGAGCGGCCGGGACGACGTATGTCCTCACGACTGACGACGTCGGCAAAAAGATCGAATTGCGGGAGACGGCGAAGAACGAGATCGGTTCCGCGTCGGTGATCTGCGCCGACGGGTTTATTTTCAATGTGGCGCTCGCGAACACTTCCGCGCCCGTCATCAGCGGCGAGGGCAAGGTCGGTTCGGTTCTCACCGTCGACCCCGGCGCGTGGTCAGGCAACCCGGCGTTCACGTACCGGTGGCTTCACGACGGAGCGACGATCGACGGAGCGACGGGCTCTACCTACACGACGACGGACGCCGACGCCGGAAAGACGATCACCTGCCGGATCACCGGCTCCAAAGCGGGCGGATCGGTCGACGCGGTCAGTTCGAATTCGATTGCGATTCCCGCGCCAGTGCAGTTCGCGCCGCTCACAATCTCCCCTGCGATCCAATTGGCTTATGCGAAGGAATCCCTGACTTTCTCCGCCTCGGGAGGCGATGGCAAATACACCTACTCGCTCCCGAACTGGCCCGATCCGGCCAAGCACAAGATCGACGCGGTTACCGGCTTGTTTAAGGCGGGTACGATGGCCGAACCGAAGGCGACCGTTCGTGTCACGGACGGCCAAGGTAGGACTGCAGACGCTGTATTCGAAGTCCAAGTACGCTTAGGCTTCACCTCCATATCCTTCGTCTCGTCCGCCGTGATCGAGGCCGGGAAGGGATTGCAGATCCAAGTGGAGGGCGGAACCCCGCCCCACACTTTCACCATGATCGAGAACAAGTCGGGTGCGACGCTCAATACAGTTCTCACCGGCGGAGTTTCCGCGGCAAATTACCAGGCCGGCTATCCGGCGCAGGAGTCCGTCGACGTGATCGAGGTCAAGGATGCCGCGGGCAGGACACTGCGTGCGACCTATACGGTCAAGCCCTTGCAACGGCCGCCTCTGACGCTGAATATCAGGACCAAGATGAACTGGGTCGTGGTCGGCGATGTGGTGAACCTGGACGCGGCCGGCGGCGACGGGAAGTATGCGATTGCGTTCCTGACCAGGAACTCCGGAAGCAAGATTGATAGAAACATCTTTATTGCGATTGCGCCGGCCGAGGTCAAAGACGTGGTCAGGGTGACGGACGGAAGAGGGGTCACGACCGACCTGGAGTTGGAGATTCAGCCGGCGGTTGCCATCGCTCCGAATCTACCCACGGTCATCGAAGGCGACGTAGTGGAGTTCGCGGCCACGGGTGGCGAGCCTCCATATACATTTGCCTTTGTCACCAACACGACGAATGCTTCGCTCAGCGCGAACAGGTACACGGCGGGCCAGACGACTCGCGAGATGCGCGATCGTGTGAAGGCCTCCGATGTATCCAACCGGAGCGCGACGACCGATATCATCGTGAAGCCGAAGCCGCCCGTCAACTCCGCGCCTCCCTCGATCAACGGCGAACCGCTCGTGGGCCGCAAGCTCACCTGCGATCCCGGCGCCTGGACGGCTTTGAGGCCGATCACATCGTACGGCTACCAGTGGATGCGCGACGGCTCGGATATCAACGGCGTGACCACGGCCGAGTACATGACCACCAAGCTTGACATCGGGCGGAAGATCACTTGCAAGGTTCGAGCATTCACCAGCGCGTTCGCCGGCGGCTACTCCGACTGGGTGATGGCGGGGAACGCTCTGGCGATCGGAGTGCCGCCGCTGAAGATTTCGCCCGCTTCGATCTCCGTGGAAGCGACCAAAGGGATGGAAAGGGGCACGGCGCAGTTCGCGACGACAGGCGGTGACGGCTCGTACACCTACTCGATCCTGACGAACAACTCCGGAGGCGCGAGCATCGTATGGCAGGGAACTTACACGGCGGGCACGACCGAGAACGTCGAGGACGTGGTCCAAGTCAAGGACGGAACGGGCCAGACCACGACGGCGACGGTGAAAGTGATCTCCAGGACGGTCGGGCCCATCAACACCGTCAAGCCGACGATCTCCGGCAAATCGCTCGTGGGCCAGGTCCTCACCTGCGAGCCCGGCACGTGGACCGGCACGCCCGAGATCATCTACTCGTATCAGTGGCAACGCGACAACTCTGCAATCGCGGGTGCGACCGGCACGACGTACACCGTTGCGGCTGGCGACGTGGATCACTACATCAACTGCAAGGTCACCGCCGGAAATGCCCGATCCTCGCCTTTCGGTCCGCTGGCCGCGGATGGATTCGTGATCCCGCCTTCCATGGTCCTCGATCCGTCCTCATCACCGTTTTTCCTCTATCCCGGCGGAACGCAGAAGGTCCGCGTGATAAGAGGTGGACGATCGCCCTTTGCGTTCTCGCTCACCGAGAACGCGTCGGGCGGGAGCATTTCCTCCGACGGGACATATACGGCGGGAACGAAGGCGGACGTCACGGACGTGATCCGCGTGACCGACGCGAACGGCACGACATCGGATCTGAAGGCGACCGTTCTCGCGCCGCTGACCATTCTGCCGACTTCGGCGACGCTCGATCCGGGTGCGACCGCGAAATTCTCCATCACCGGTGGAGTGCCCCCTCTCAGGATGACGGTTGTGGACAATGGTTTCGGCGGAAATGTCATTACTGGCAAAGGAGCGTCCACAATCGCCTCGGACGGCATGTTCGTCGCCGGACCCGGGCCCAACGTCATGTCGTCATTGAGGACGGAGAAGATCCGGATCACGGATGCATCCGGCAAGACTGCCGAAGCCGTCGTCACGATCAAGGAAGGGTCTTACGCCAAATCCGTCGTCAAACCAACCATCACGGGCAAGCTCGAACGGAACGCAACGCTCACAGTGGATCCCGGACAGTGGAGCGGCACGCCGCCGATCACTTTTCACTATCAGTGGTATAAGGAGTTCGCTACCCCCATTCCGGGAGCGACCACCAACACGCTGACGGTCGACGGCGGGTACGATCCGGCGCCTGGATCGGGCGGCAGACGCGATGCTCCTCATTACTCCGTCTGGGTGAACGCCACAAATCCTTATTTTTCTAATAACCCCGGCCCGGGCATGATCAGCTTCGTCACCCAGACTGTTGACGTCACGATCCTGACCTTGCACCCCCATGAGGAATCCACGCATAGCGGCGACCAGATCAACTTCTTCGCGCAG
>JAHFCY010000261.1 GCA_023249255.1 Candidatus Lindowiibacteriota bacterium
CCGCGCGCAAAATGTCGAGCTGATACTCGTCCTCCGATTCACGGACCAGCGCGCCAAACTCCCCACGCCGAAGCCGCGCGTTCAGCCCCGGGAGCGTGTGAACCTGATGGTCGACCGCCCAGTTGAGGACGCTCCATATTTTTTTCCAGGGAATCGGATCGCCCCTGCGGACTTCGTGCGCGTCGCGGCCCTGACGTTTTTGCGTCCGGTCGGCCCGATAGAGGATGTAGGCTTTCGCGATGCGGTATTTTCCGTTTTCGATCAGCACTTTTTCGACGATGTCCTGAATTTCCTCGACGGACGGGTATTCGCCAGACGGGGAAACGCGCTGAAGTTCGCGGACCACAAGGTCGGCCATCCGGTCAGCCTCGTCCCGGTCACGTTCGCTGACGGCGACGGCCGCGCGAAAAATGGCGTTGCTGATGCGAAGTTTGGTGAACGGAACGGTCCGGCCGTCGCGTTTGGTGATGTGGGAAGGAGCGGCGTCAGGACTCATGCAATCCGTCGAGGAGGTCGTCCGCCTTGTCGAATTCATCATCCGCGGCCACAAGCATCTGGTCGATGTCCGGCTGTGTGAGTTTCAATATTCGTTTGGCGTCATCGCTCAACCGGGGAATGACCAGATCGCCCGGATTGCCACAGCGTTTTTTGCGTGCAATGTAATCGCCGAGATGCACAAGCGACACCAGCGTGGGATTGACCGTGGCGCCACCCGGCGCCGGATAAAATCTGATGGCGTCGGCGAGGTGGACCGGAAGTTTCCATTTTTCGGCGAGGATCACGCCGACCTGGCAATGGTCCACGCCGAACATGTCATGTTCGATCGACATCAGTGTTTTTTTCTCTTTTTTGGCGCGGCGAATCGCCTCTCCGTATCGGTCATGGAGATACTGATCGAGGACGAGTTTGCCAATGCCGTGCAGAATGCCGGCGATGAGGCATTCTTCCGGCAGAGGATAATTGATCCGCCGGCCGGCCATGTTGGCAAAGACGCCCGAGCAGATCGAATGTTCCCAGAACTTCCGGACATCGAACTCTTCGGTGCCTTCGTTCTTGAATAGATTGACCACCGACGCCGACAGCGCCAGGCTTTTGACGGCGTTGAATCCGAGAATGACAACCGCCTGCGTGACGGTGGAGACCTGTCGGGGGAACCCGTAGAAGGACGAATTAACGATTTTGAGGACGCGCGCCGTCAGCGACTGATCGAGGCGAATGATGCGGTTCACATCCTCGGCGCACGTTTTCGGGTTTTCGACGAGGGCGAGAATTCTGTTGACGACCTCCGGAAGAGTCGGCAGCTGGCTGATGCCGTTCAGAATAATTTTCAATTCACCGGAAGGCTCGGCGGTTTCGATATTCTCCTGCGGTGTCATATGGAACTCCTGTGGGAACGATTGCCGCGCCACGCGCGAAGCGTCATGTGAGCATAGGCGGCCGGTTGTGACAAGACCGGTCGGCGTCCCGGCCACAGTGATATCATGATATCATGATATCACTTTGATATTTCACACCCATTCCGCATGATTCAGAATCACGCGCCACTCGGACTCTGTGACCGGCTGGACAGACAGCCGGATGCCGCGTTTCAGGACCAGCATGGTCTTGAGCTCCGGCATGGCCGCAAGTGCGGGCCGCGTGATGATGTTCCGGCAGGCCCGGACGAATTTCACGTCGACCGAATACCACACAGGCCGGGTCGGATCGCTTTTCGGATCATAATACGAGCTGTCCGGATCGAAGGCGCTCGGATCGGGATAGCCCTTCCGGACCACAACCGCCTCGCCTGCGATTCCGGGCGAATCGCAACTGCTGTGATAAAAGAGCACTGCATCACCGGCCTCGAAGTCGTCGCGCAAAAAATTCCGCGCCTGATAATTTCGAACGCCGTCCCACCGCGCCGTTCCGTTTTTGGACCGGCGAAGATCGTCGATGGAAAACTCGTCCGGTTCGGATTTCATCAGCCAGTACTGACGACGCCGGGGCATGCAGAATGGATATCACATGTCACACAGTCAAGAAACCATGGCCGTGTTTGACAGTTCGACGGAGGCAGAGATAGATTGACCGTGATGAAGTCATCGGAGAAACGCCTCTACAAGAAAAAACGCAAAATGAGAAGGAGCGATGATGCTGAAAAAACAGAAATTGCCTGATTTCAAAAAAATGTCCGAGTCAGGCGTCATCCATTGGTTTGAAACGCATGATACTGGAAAATACGTGGACCAAAATGACATCATCGACCTTGATGACGATGAGAAAAATACCATGCTCAACGTCCGCCTCTCCCGATCCGTCAAGCGGATCCTCGAGCGACTCGCGTCAACCAAGGGACTCCGCGGCGCCTCCACTTATGCGCGCCAGGTTCTTACCGAAGTCGCAAAAGAGGCGGCTTGATTTTATCCAAATTAGAAAGCGGTCCAGAAATATTGCCTCGGGAATCAGCCAAACGGAGTGGGGTCATGGAACAGGATGCCATGCACAATGTTAGGCGGCCTTGGGGAGAGATTTTGGAGGTGATTAATTGGAACCATTCATGACGAAGGCTGGATCCGTAGCAGTTGAACACCTCACCCCCGATGCAAAGGGGCTTATCAGTCGTCTGCTCGGCCCAGCGGTCGATGAGATCGGGGACATGCTACGCGAAATGATCGTGGTTCGACGACAGAAGAACTTTTATCGTATCGCCACAAAAGCTGCAGCGATGGTGGTCGAGGGCGCGCCGACACCAATCGCCCTTTCGACAAGAACTGCGGTGGCGCTGTTGTATCAGGCGTCCTTGGAAGATGAGGGGGCAGGTCTAGAGAATCAGTGGGCGGGATTGCTCGCGTCCGCAGCGACGGGTACAAGTGTGCCCTCTGCGTATCCCAGCATCCTGTCGCAAATGACACCGCTTGATGCCTGCGTTCTGAACGCGCTCGATAGTGCACAGCGGGACAGATTAGACGAGGCACGTCAGACGATTGCCGCCCTCGGCCAGACCTCGGGCTTGAGTGGTGGCGTGCTGATGGAGGCCGTTGATAATCTCCTAAGACTCCGGCTATGTGTGATCACGACCGCGGAGAATGATGACGTGATAAGCAGGAGCCATTTTTGGCCCGTGGATAAATCGGTGCTACAGATGACGGTTCTTGGAACAAACTTTCTGAAAGCGTGCCGCGGTCCTTCGCACGGCTCGTCAGAGGCCGCCTAACGAGAGGATGCGGCTGACGAAGCGAATCACCCAGGCCGGAAACACATGCCATCTGTAAGTCCTCGCGATGTCGCGCTGTTATTTGCTCTTGAGACCGAACTGCCGAGTCTCCGCCGGGGGCTTGAGCTCGCGCAAATGATCGCAGAACATCCGCTATCGAGCCAGAGCCGTAATCCGGTTCTTAATTTCGCTTTCAACAACTGCACCGTAGCGCAGATCGAAAACAGTATCCTCCGGATGACTGAAGCACTGGATGTTCTCGACACTGCTTCCGGTAACATTCTCAACGAGCCGATCTTAACCGAACGCGATGGAGGTCGCCGACCTGTGGATGACGACTTGTATCTTCTCAAGCGCCTGCGAAATAAAAGAATCGCCCATCGTGTGATTGAGTCGCGGGCTGGCGACGAACTATGGCACGAAGTACAAGCACGATTTGGAACCATCTACCAATTATTGTTTACTGCGATGGACAAAATTGAGGCGTACTTATCAAAACTCGCCGATGCAGGGCTCTTCGATGTGGACTATACTCTGCAGGCAACGGATGTGGAAGTTAAGGGTTTCGACAAATCTCAAATCGCCCGGCTGGTAGTGTCTGCGAATGCTCTTGTCGATGGAAAACACAAGGAAAAAGAGGCTATCCATGCCCCGACTGACTGAACAGGAACAACAAGAAATCATCCGCTTCATCGAGTCGGACAAACCCCTGCCGGACAAGTACCGGTTTCTGTTGTTTGAGGACAAGCGCGAGGTGGAACTGGTCTGGAACGGCAAGACGAGCGAGGTCTGCAATATCGTCCTGCCGTTTCAGGTGATCGAGCAGGTGGATGAGCCGCGCGCCGAAAAGGACACCCGATTACAGACGAGCCTGTTTGATCTGGACGAGCGCGGCCGGCAGATCAAGGGCTGGACGAACAAGCTGATCTGGGGCGACAACAAATTGATTCTCTCGTCGCTCAAGAACGGGCCACTGCGAGAGGAGATCGAAAAGCAGGGCGGCCTCAAGCTGATCTACATTGACCCGCCCTTTGACGTGGGCGCGGATTTTTCGATGGACATCGAGATCGGCGGCGACACCTTCACCAAAAAGCCCAACATCCTGGAAGAAATCGCCTACCGCGACACTTGGGGCAAGGGCGCGGATTCGTTTATCGCGATGATTTACGAACGGCTCGCGCTCATGCGGGATTTGCTCGCGG
>JAHFCY010000004.1:0-1446 GCA_023249255.1 Candidatus Lindowiibacteriota bacterium
AGTTACGGCGTGGAACTGGAGCTGAAGACCGCCAGAAGCGATTCCATCCCGGTTCTTCTGAAGGGCACAACTCTGTACAACAGCGATGGCCGGTACGAGGCGTCGTTCGTTCTCATGACTGACATCCGGGAACAAAAGGAACGCGAGCAGCGCTTGAAGGAACTCATCACGATGCAGACGGATTTCATTTCGATGTCGTCGCACGAACTCAACACCCCTCTGGCGGTCATCGCCGGATCCCTCTCCCTGCTCAGCGAACGCGTCTTCGGCGATCTCAACGATCAACAGGCCAAACATCTCGCCATTGCAGAACGAAACGTCGGCCGGCTCCAGCGGCTGGTCAAAGATCTTCTCGACATTTCCCGCATCGACGCCGGACGCCTGTCGCTTTCGTGCGCGCAGTCCGACGTCCGCGGGCCAATCATGTCCGCCTGTCAGGCTCTCTACACCATCGCGCAGGAGCGGAGCATTCAACTCGTGTTTCCGGGCATCGACACGGCCCCGATCAAGGCACACATCGACCCCGACCGCATCGAACAAATTATTTTGAATCTGGTGAACAATGCTCTGCGGTTCGCGGCGACCATGGTCGAGGTGCTGGTGGACGATGTCGAAGCGCCCGGAGGCGATGAAGTCCGGATCCGGGTGGAGGACGACGGCCCGGGAATTGAGGACGGCGACATGGACAAGCTGTTCACCAAATTTTATCGCGGACGAAAATCGTCGCAAGCCGGAAAAGGCACCGGTCTTGGTCTTTCGATCGTAAAGGGTCTGGTCGAGGCGCACAGCGGAAGCGTCACAGCGGAAAACCGGGCCGGGGGCGGATCCCGATTTACCGTCTTTCTGCCCAAACGTCCTCTCCCGGAGGTCACCAAATCGAAAAAACCGCCGGCCTCATCGTCGGCGATTCTTCCCGCCAAACCAACATGACCCGGTCCGAGGGGCAGAAAACCATTCTGCTGATCGATGACGAGGCTGACTTGCGCGAAGTTTTGATCGACGTGCTGACTCTGGCGGGGTTTCGGATCGTTCCGGCGCAAAACGGTGCGGAGGCGCTGGCGGCGTTCGCGCAGGGACGGCCGGATCTTGTCATTCTCGATCTCATGTTGCCCGACATGTCCGGTTTTGAAGTCTGCAAACGCATCAAACGGGCGGCCGATGGATATCTGCCGGTCATCATGCTGACGGCGAGGCACGACATGGAGAGCATGATTCAGGGACTGGGCGGCGCCGGCGCGGACGATTACATCGTGAAGCCCTTCCGGCGGGAGGAACTGCTCGCGCGCATCGGGGCAAGTCTTCGCGTCAAGGATTTGTACGACGTGATTCACAACCAGAATGAAATGCTTTCAGCGCTCAGCGTGACGGACGACCTCACCGGCCTTCACAACCGCCGACATCTGACGGCGGTCCTCGCGGATCGTATCGCGGCGCTCCGGCGTGCGG
>JAHFCY010000004.1:1456-33755 GCA_023249255.1 Candidatus Lindowiibacteriota bacterium
CTCCGGCGGGCGGAGGGATCGTTGTCCTGCGCGCTGGTCGATCTGGACCGGTTCAAACAGGTGAATGATCTGTGCGGCCATCTGGTCGGCGATGACGTTCTCCGCCGATTTTCGGAGATGCTCAAATCACGCGCGCCGGAAGGCAGTATCTGCGGACGCTGGGGTGGCGATGAATTTTTGATTATCTTCCCGGAGTCTCTCTCCCGCGTTTCCGAGATCGAAACATGGGCGCGGGATATGGTCACGGCGACGGAACAGGAAAAAATGGGTGCGGGGGTGGGCGGATCGAATTCCGAATATGTCGGGGTCAGCGGCGGCGCGCTGATCGTGCGCGGGCCGGACGTACGCCTGGATCCGGTCAGATTGATCTACGATCTCGATGCCCTGCTCTATCAGGCAAAGAAAAACAGGCGCAATCATATTTTTGTTTCGACCGATCCGAACCTCGGCCGGCAGACGGCGGATGCGGCCGCCGCGGCGCCGGGCGGGCGTGTCGTGTTCGTCCTGGACGACAATGCGGACATCTGCGCCATCGTGCGCGATATTCTGTCCCGGCTGAGTGTGGAGTCGATGGTCTTTCAAACGACGGACGAATTATACAAGGCTCTGGACGAACGCACGCCGAATCTGATCCTCCTCGATCTCAAATTGCAGGACGCCGATGGAGTGGAAGTCTGCCGCAAGTTAAAACAAAATCCAAATCTTCATCGGACCAAAATCACCTTTTTGACCGCATTCACATCCGAGGAAGTCCGGCAGAAGGCGGCTGAGGCCGGCGCCGATGGATACATCTTGAAACCATTTTCCTACTCGAAGTTTGTCGGAGAAGTCAACCGCCTGCTTTCGGCTAATTGATCCCGCTTCGTGCATCCTTGACGCTCCCCTTGTCCCCACCGCCGCTTTTTTGTATCACGTAGGCGTGCCGTTTTTGGCGGGGTAGCTCAGTCGGTTAGAGCGGGCGTCTCATAAGCGCCAGGTCACCGGTTCGATCCCGGTCTCCGCCATTGATTCATCTGATCCTGCGCGTCTGCTCAATCTGTTTACCATCCCTTTTGAGCTTGGTATTTTTATCGATTTCCCTTATTCTCAATATGCAGACCAATACAGTCCCACATAATATAAATACAAAAAACATCAATGCGTATTTTTTACTTTTGTTCTGTTCGGTATCGAAATCAATCTGCGTTGGCGTGACTTTATTATTGATGTGATCGAATAACTGTTGCGTGGCCCTATCCCGACCTATTATTGTTAATCCAGTATCACATGAAATGTAGAGGCTTTCGTTTCCATCCGGGATCTCTATCCACGGAGCTATTTCCTTTTTTGTATGAAGAACCGCCCGTACGCCGAGTTTCTTATATACTCTTTGAAAAAGCTTTTCGCCCTTCATAGCCTTTGCGTCAAGGAAAACATCATCGCCATTTATAAATAATATTCCAGAAGCGGTCGCGGGTAAAAGTTTAAACATTTTCTTCAATCGATTTTCGTCCGTTATGATCAGGCGATAGTAGATTGAATCTTTAGCAAGGGTCTCATGATGACTCAAAATATCGTCCTGAATTAAACGGCGTCTTTTTGTATTGCCTATTATGTATCGTTCTAAAGGCCAGTGTACAATATATACAAATACTCCGACCACAGCCACCAAAATTGCCGAATTCATTTTATTTTTGGGCGGGGCATGTCAGATAACGACCACGCGCTCACACACGCCACCCATATACTCAACGGTGTGAGGGCGGCGATTGTCGCCCGCCGGAGAACGCCAAGTTATGTGCCGTGCGTCACCCGGGTTTTTGCTTGTAAATTTCATTTTGTCACTCCTGTATCTTTATTCGAAATTGTTCCTAAATATTCTGTTAGAAAATATCCGTTTTTTACCGTTGAAGGAGGATAATGCAATGTTCCATATTCGTTCCAAACCCATGCTTCGAGTTTATCATTTCTATCAAATAGCAATTGTAACGAGCAATAAATCTCCGGGTAATCTTTTAAGTTTTGGAACTGCCATTTTTCATTTCTGATATTGTTTGGATTAAATTCATCATCCAAATAAATCCAAATTGTTTTCTGCGGCAAAATCGAAAATGTAATCGTCTTATCTGCTGGTCTACGTAATCTCTCGGCAATGATAGCGGCAGGCATCCCGAATTCGAGTGAACTATAGACTCGTCCTGTCAACAATGTGTCGTCCCATTGCGTTGCCTCTCGAAGTCCTGCGATGGAAACGCCCAATGCGATACCCATCATCAGAATTTTCCATCGTCGGATTATAAATAGGAGAAAACAAAACCCCGTGACCCAAATGATAAATGATTTCCAAGGGAAGTAGTACTCTAATGGAAAATTGAACGAAATAAGCATGTACGTAATAAACCAAACGATCAATGTCGTTAATATGATTGTGGCGGCCTTATAAACACTGTTTATTAAATCGCCATGTGTATCTCCTGTCCGACTATTTTTCTGCCACATTAATTATCCTGCGGCGGATGGTACATAACGACCAGCCGCTCCCGCAGCCACCCCCCATATAGTTAGCGGCGTGACGGCGGCGAATGCCGCTCGCCGGGAGTGGCAAGTTATGATGGGTTGTACCCCGCCCAACGTTCCCACGCTAGGACAACCTGTTTTGAAGCTTCATCAAAAACTCTCCTCGTTATGTGAACTCGAAATATGTTTTGAAATCGATTTTGTATCGATTTCTCCTTGATAATAGGTACGTCTTTCTTTGATAGTCCCAATGAATCTCGCGAATGCTGTATCACTGGTATTTAAATTACCAATATCCTTTTCAATCTCTTCTAATCTGTGTATGTGATACCGAATCACTTCCGTTTCTTTATTCTCATGTAGGAGTTCTAGTGTGTACATCGAACTTACTGAATCGAGGCTACGGCTTAACCGACGATCGTGTTCGACGGTATCCATTATAGATTCGGAACCACGAATATATCCCCAGATAAAAATGGAGACACCACATAGACTCCAGAAAGCGATTTTTTTAATCCGTTGGGATTTCATGGGATTGATCCCTCTAGTTATTCTTTTCGTCCGGTTGTATCAAATACCCGTGGGGTATGTCGCGTAACGAGCAAGCGTTCACGCACGCCGCCTTATGTGTCAGCGGTGTGGGGGCGGCGAATGCCGTCCCCCGGACACGCCAAATTATCTGACGTGCCCAGCCCCGGGTTTTCATTTCTGTTCTACAACTTTCGATGCGATCAAAATAACCATGCAAATTAAGCCGATTGCTAAAGAGGAAAACAATATAATTTTGATGAGCAACGGGTTTTGATTTTCAAAGCCTTCGCGGGGAGACATCTGATGAATTTCATGTAATGGTTGTTCATCTTCTATAGGGAATTCGAGTTTTTGTTCAAAGCAATCTTTTATAGGTCCAAAAAAACATTTTGACAGGAAGACACCGTATACGAGGGGTATTAACGAGGTAGAAACACTATCGGTTAATAGTCCAATGTTACTGCCCTGGTTAAGATATTCCGGCAGCCGAACGAAAATGCAGATGATGCCCAAAAGAAAACCAAACCACCCTCCAATCATCGAGTATCGAGAAAATGTCGTAAATAGTCGTACATAGATCTTCAATTCTGTTTCATCGATCTTTATACCGTGAGAAAAGGAATGCCTTATTGCAAGCCCAAATTTCTTTATATCGCTGCTACGGGAGGCCATCAACGTTCCACCAAGTGTGATACCGAGAACAATTCCGACAGCACTCGGAATGATAAACATGCTCAAGTCCAGTTTTTCAATGCCCATAAAAATACCAATGCCTGTAAGAATCAGAATCAGGCCAGAAATTCTTTCTATAGTCATTTTTCTCATTTTTCAATCCTTTTGTTTTTTACTCTGGGCCGAGACATGGCGTCTAACTGCCTGATATCCGTGACGGAGTTGCGTGAAAATATCGTGGATTGACGAAGTCCAATTCCGAGAAAAAGGTTAAATAGGGATGCGCGACGTAAGGGATCGTGTGTTGTAGCGAGATAAGCCGCTGTGAGGGCATATTCACGCAAGTGAATGGTTGGAGTCATATTCTGCAAGAATATATCAGACGGGTGAAAGAAGTGAAAGGATTTTCATGCAGGGGAAAGAAATATGGCGGCAGACGGAATTGAACCGCCGACACAACGCATCGATGGAATTACCCTGATAAATGGGCCGGCGCAGGCGGAAAGATGGGAATGGGAACACGCGTAATTTCCCTTGCCAAATTCCACGAGGCCGGAGACAATAGGGCGTAGATCGAAACCAACGGACACGGAGGTATAAAACATGAAGCTGAAAGTCGTCGTCGAAAAAGGTGAAGACGGATTTTTCGTCGCCCATTGTCCAGTACTCAAAGGATGCTGGACGCAGGGCAAGACAGAGAAACAAACGTTAGAGCGATTGAAGGAAGCTATTGGGTTGTATTTGGAAGCTGATCCCGCCGAGAAGAAGACCCGCCCGGAACACAAAGTCGTTTCCCTTTCAATTTGAAACCGCCGCTCGTATCCGGCAAAGAAATTTGCACAGTGCTTGAACGTGCCGGATTCCGGTTCGTCCATCAGCGTGGAAGCCACGTGAAGTATCGGCATGACCAACGCGGCAAGACAGTCATCGTTGTCATGGACAGCGAAGTCGACCGCTGGACACTGAAAGGAATGCTCCGGGATGCTGGAATCTCCGTCACGGAATTCGTCCGACTCTTGGGAAGGTAAGACCCACATTCGTAATATTCAGCCGGACTGCTTTGAACTCGGTTTCCGATCCAACCACTGTAACGCATCAGTAGCGACTATTGACGCGCCTCACAGAATCGTCACAATCAGGCTCCACGCAACCGTGGTGCGATCTGGGGGCAACAGACATATCAAGACACCTATCCGGCGTCCGGATCACGCAAATCCGAATTGGTTGTCAGCGGCGTGAGGGCGGCGAACGCCGCCCGCCGTGAGTGCCAAGTTACACGCCTTACAGCGCCCCACAAATGTGCGCTTGGACAACCTGTTTTCATTCGCATACATAATCAGAATGATACTTCATATTTTTCATTTTCCATCAGAAAAGTTGATATGGAGCGTTTTTTTGGAACATATTCTGGTTGTTGGCCTGTTAAAGGATTTATCAAAACACTCTGCGATAATTTCAAATCCCGAAGTGTAATAGGTAGCACTTTTTGATCATGCAACTTACAGGCGATATATGTAATATTAAGCCTCGCATTAATACTTGCCCTGTACATCAACATCCTCTCATATCTTAGAAGTACTCCATGGGTGGACCAATACCACGTACGTCCCATGTAGTTTGTTGGATAATTCCATTTAATACGAAGAAATCCAAATAGGCCGTTGTATCCTTCTGACATCATTTCTGGCTTTTTTCTGTATTCTGGGAGATATGACGTATCGACCATAAAGAACGGAAGTTTAGCGGCTTCAATTATTGAGGCCATGTCATTTCGTGTCCAGTTGATTGTCTCGTCTGCATCATAATACAAATACATATGAAATCTTTGCCACCAACCGTATTCGGCTTTTTCTTTTGGGTGTTCTCCTACTGTAAATATAATCAAGGGAGGTGCCGTTTTGATATGCATTAATAAGTTTTTGTCTTGTTCGTAGTCGTAGACCAACGAATTAATAATGCCCGTGTCTTGTAAACGAGCCGTAAGCAAATCGGAAGAAAGGTCGCTAAAGGAAACAGGAAAAGTTTCAGGAATAAATTTAATGCAATCCGCCGCGGCCTTGGCACCTTGGTCTTTGACCGAATTGCCTAGAAGGGTAAGAATAGTAGGCCCCTCCAACATGTCTAATTTTGTTCCTATCTCTAAAATCAGACGTGTGGTTTCTAATGCATTTTTGAACTCACCATTTTTCAATAGCCATCTGACTTTTAGATGAAGTAACCGTGTTGCATACATATGGAACGGCAATCGAGGTATATAGCCAGAACGAGTGATGGTGTCTTCAAAGGGATACGCCATAGGCGAGGCTTTGATTAATTTCGCATACAAGGCGATGCTGTCCTCATAAGGCAATAAAAGATCGGGGATGGTTTCTGGCAGATTTGATATTTTGTATGTATCCAGAAAAGGCATGACCCCATCCGTTAAGTGCCATATGATTTGATTTGATGTGTCACTCGTAAAGTCATTGAGATTTTGGCCGTTTTTTATTGCCATCGGATCTTTGTTTCTGTGTAGGACGAGTGACTCTTCGATGGGCTGTCGATTGCTTTTTTTAATGCAGGCCTGTAAATATTCGATTGAATATATGAGCACATAACCAAATATCAGGAATAGGGCCGTTATTCGAATTATATTTCTTAGTTTCATGATGTCAGTAATTCAATCTGCGCTGTATGTCGCGTAACGACCAGGCGCTCACGCACGCCCGGAGCGAAGCGGAGGGCGTGCGGGAGGGCCGGATCAGGACTCCGACTCCATTCCCGACCGCCGGCAGTGCCAAGTTAGGCGACGTAGTAGCCGCCCCACGGCGGCCACGATGGCCGCCGTGGCGCAGTGCCGCCGTATCCGATTTACAGAATGTCATCATACATCCCATGCGATATTTGAAATAAGCTTGCATCGGTAGCATTTGAAATGAAAATAATCATGCCAAGGTTTCTCCAGCAACCATTTGCCGCCACACTTTGGACATTTCCGCCGCTTTTCATCTTTTTTGGATCGCCCATAATATTTGTTGAGGTAATAATATGTTGGGATTTTGATTTCCTTTTCGATATTTCTACATAACTCGTACGCATCTTTTGAGAGTCGGCTAGAAAAAGAAGCTACTTGTTTATGACCCCAGTGTTCACCCACTCCTGACCCTACGAAGAGTCCATCGCATCTGTTGTGCGCCTCTTTCCACAATTTTATACCCAGTAGTCTTTCTCGAGTAAGTTTGAATCTGTATATGGGGATAGGTCTTTTACACTGCCCACAACGAAGTGGGGATTCATATGAAAAATATGTCGTGAGGAAATAAACACTTGATGGTCGTTTGCAGTGACAAACAGGCCCGGCCTCGGGCGCAGTACCCAATATCTTTATACTCGGTTTTCTATCGGACTTGTCTAAAATCTCTTTGTACGCTTTGAGGGCTATAGTGGTGTGAAATCTGCTTGATAAAGAGTTTCGTTCGTGGCTGACGATAATCTGACGAGGTATCTTATGGTTTAAAATGGTTGTGTAATCTGCAATCTGCCCGCTCGTCATAAGTTCTGCGGAGTATGACCAAAGGTCGATTAAATAATCTTCTATCCGAATCTTTTTTGTATCAGGGTAAAATTTATACTCGAGTACGTACATCGCTTTTATTTCCCATGTTATGTTTTCCAGCCACCACGATGGCGGCTGGCCTTGGACGGTGCTATGGCAGATAACGACCAGGTGCTCCCGCACGCCCGGAGCCAAGCGGAGGACGTGAGGGAGGGCCGGATCAGGACTCCGACTCCATTCCCGACCGCCGTGAGTGCCAAGTTATGCGACGTAGTGGCCGCTCCACGGCGGCCACGATGGCCGCCGTGGCGCAGTTACCGCCGCATCCGAATGTTTACGAATGTCCAGTCTCCATCTTTCATTTTTGCATAGTTCCAATTTTCCGCGAAACCAAAATGACCACCATGATCAACGTGATGGCGAAGGATAAAAACAAGATCATCTTAAACAATACTCGGTGGAAGGATTCCGGCGGCCGCTGAGTTTGTACAGCGAGACTATTCCGCCCACTTTCGGATGGGTGCTCAATCTGCCATTCAAACCAGTTTTTCAGTGGATCAAAGATGAATTTTGAGGAGAAAGTGCCATAGACAAGCGACATGGATGCCAACGTAATGCCGCCGGAGAGTACCACAAAATTTTTATCTTGCGCTATAAATTGCTCTAGGGAACTCAAGACACTAATAATACCCAAAAGTAGCCCAAACCAGCCTGCATACATGGAATATCGCGACAACATGGAATACAGCCTCACATATATCTTTAACTCTTCCTGATTGCATTTGACTCCCTCTGAAAATGCAGTTCTAAATGCGAGCCAGCATTTTTTAAGATCGTTTTTGTCTTCAGACATCCAGGTCGCGCCTATTGTAATACCGAAAACAATTGCGGTCGCACTTGGCGATATAAACATTCCTAAATCTAGGCGTTCAAATGTCATTGTTATACCAATGGCCGTGCCGATGAGAATTAGGCCGACAATTTTTTCCAGTCTCATTTAATTTTCTCCATCGGTCTTAAAATATCTTTCTCAAACAGCTTCCCCCCATCCGCCATGGATGGCGGATGGCCATAGGCGGCCACTATGTCGCATAACGACCAGGTGCTCCCGCACGCCGCCCCAGTTGTCAGCGGCGTGAGGGCGGCGTATGCCGCCCGCCGGGAGCACCAAGTTATGCGTCGTGCCCCGCCCCACATAGCTACGCCCACAAAACCTTAATCTCATTTTTGCGTTGTTTTAGAACTATTTTTCTTTATCTGTTCGATGATTGCCTTTGGATTTGCCAACCAAAAACTTAACAAACTCAACATTACAAATGATATCTGAGGAGACTGAGCGCCACCCAGCATTATCCAAACCAGTCCATAAATCGAAATAGACTGACAAAACGCCCAGAGAACAATCGCATAGACTAAAATAGGGTCTTGGCCCTTTGTTGTTGGTCCTGTCGTGGGCTTATAATATAATCTCAAAAGAAACGGTTGAAATTTAAAATTTGTGAAGATCGCTATGGATTCGGCCAGAGCAAGAGCAACCAGAATAGGGAACATAATATCTGGTGGTATAATTTCCTTCTTTCGCTGATCTATCAATATTTTTCCTATATATAGAAACGCCCAATTTGAGTGAGTAAATGCCCAATATATGTATTTCATCGTTGGTGGTGGGTTATCTGTTATACATGTTTGTGATTGCATTTTGTCGATCCTTTCGGTGTCGGTTTCTCAATTCTTGTTTTCTTCCGTCCTGCGGGGCATGACGCATAACGACCAGCCGTTCCCGCACGCCGCCCCAGATGTCAGCGGCGTGAGGGCGGCGAATGCCAAGTTAGGTGACGGCGCCCGCCCCACATTTCTGCTTGGACAATCTGCTTTACTATGAAATTCATTTCGCAATGTCCTTCGATGCTTTGTCTTCATATATCTGCTGTTTTTCAATCTTCGCCTGTTTAGCTTCTTTTAATGCCCTCATCAATTTCGGTATCGCGGCGGCCGCCAAAATCCCAATAATAGTAATGACCAGAAGAATCTGACTTGAGCTATCAAAGATTACAGAGGTTTTCTTTGTTTTTTCATCCTTGTCCATCAAAAAAAATGACATTCTATTTCCACTCTCCAAATCTCTCTAAAATACATCGGTTACATATAGAAGCGTTTTTTCTCTGGATTATTTTTATATTGTAGGTCTCTTTATCAACTCCACAGATAAAACACTTCGCATTTTTGTCGGTGCCAAATAAATCGTTTGCAGATTGGTTGATTGGTTTTATGAGGTGAGTATCCTTTTCAGTGTCGACCTCTGGGTGGGACATCACCTTCTCAATCATTCTGTCAAATGCGGGGTCTTGTTTTAGCCATACCCTATATTGAAGAAGACATAGGTGACAAATGGCTTGATCTGATTTTCTGATGACGTTTGTGGGTATTCGGCGGTTTTCGCAGAAACTGCATTTTATGAGTTCATCTGTTGAAGTCATATTATCAATATCTCCTGCGGGCGATGTCACCTAACGACCAGGCGTTCCCACACGCCACCCCACAGGACGTCAGGGCGGCGTGAGGGCGGCGAATGCCGCCCGCCGTGAGTGCCAAGTTAGGTGACGTCCCGCGCCCCGAGTCTCGTATCCGGACAATTCTACGTTTCATCTAAGAATTTATCATTTCGTTGACTTGCCCGCTTCGTTTCCGAGGCGTTTACGGACAGCATCTAATTTCTTCTGCATATCTTCTGATGGCAACAATCCGTATGCACGAGAATACTCGGCCTCTGCATGTACCGCATCACCTAACGCTAAGTAGATATTGCCGAGGTACTCATGGGCATAATAATCGCTTGGATGTTCTGTTGCCAACTTCTCAGCCACCTTCAAAGCTTTCTGATAATCGGATTGTCGCATCGCCAATGATACGTCCCTCCATGGATTGTCGGCTTCGCGTGAATAAATCCAAGCACATAACGCAACTGATAGCCCGAGAGCTATCATCATACCCAACTGGTTCGCCTTGCGTAATTTCCTCAGTTCGTCAAGAATCTGTTGGTTTATATCGCTGTCCATCAATTGTCCTCCTTTTATATTTTATCCTGCGGGCTATGGCGACTAACGACTAGGCACTCACGCGCGCCGCCCCAGATGTCAGGGCGGCGTGAGGGCGGCGAATGCCGCCCGCCGGGAACGCCAAGTTATACGACGGCCGCCGCCCTGTTTTGACCTGTGTGGGTCTATAGTCTTTGACTCTCAATAGACGCAATCTTTTTATCTGATTGTAAATTTCGATACCCCACGTGTTGCATCCGACAAAAGCGTTCGAATCCTCTCGAAAAACTATGGCGGGAGACGGAATTGAACCGCCGACACAAGGATTTTCAGTCCTCTGCTCTACCGACTGAGCTATCCCGCCGCAAACCCTGCACAAAATTTCAGGATGACACCCTTACTACGTCTATCGAACTTTAGTCAACGCAATGATATATCGAAAAGTAACTTATGACCATACACCAAACCGGGCGCGGGCGCGCATTGGCGGCAGCGGTCGTGCTCTGCATCGTCGTTGTCGCGCCGGGCGCCAGCCACGCCAAAACCGTTCAACCTGTTGCGGAATGGTTTGATCCGAATCTTCCCCTGTTCGCCGCCGACGCTCTGGTCGATCCGAATCACGAAGCCGTCTATGTCGCCGACCAGATCACGGCAAGGATTTCGAAAATTTCGCTCAGCGCGGACGGCAGTGCCGTGGTGATTCCGGGTGGAGGGACGATTGAATCTCTCGAGGGCGCCGGATTTTCTCCAACACGGGGCGACGTCCTGGCGATCGTCTCGCGGCGGGCCGAATTTCGGACGCTTCTGGAGGGTGACATCAAACTCGACTGGGCGGCCGGGAGACTGCGGATGTTTGACGGGCGGCGGATATTCGGCGGCAACCGATGGATCGAGATGGACCCGGCGCGGCCGCAATCGACGGCGGCTGTCCGGGACGCACCGACGCTCGCAAATGACTCCGCGCGGGATCCATCCCTGCCGGCGGAAGCGGTGGCTGAGATGGCGGGGCTGGGATTTCGAATCCGACCGTTACGATGGGCGCTTCGAAACGACATTCTTTCCGTGATCGACGTGCAAGGCCGTGCGTTTGTTTTCCTTCGTGACAAATCCGCCGCGGGACGGTCCCGGCTCCGGCTGCTTCTTCAAATTGACAGTCTCACATCGCGGCTGGCTGATTTCGATGACGCCGAATTGACCAGCCTATCGGCCGATCAGATCGACATCCGGATCGGAAAAGAGATCTGGGCGGCAACCGTGTCGGATGATCCTTACACGGGGGAACGCGCCTTTGCGTTCAACGCAACAAAAACCGGCGGGAGCGGGGGATCCGCGCGGCTGGCGGATGCAGCCGGAAAAAGAAAACTGCAGTTGCCATATCAATGGACCGATTTTCTGCGCCAGCCCCAGATCCTGGCCGAGGGACCGGCGGGACAACTCATTTCCTGCAAAATCCGGCTGACGAATCTCGGATTGAAATCCCTGTTGATTCTGTCCGAATCGAACCGGATCCGCATTGTTCCGTGGCGGAGCGACGACGAGTTGCGGCCGGAAGACATCGTGACGATGCCGGAGGGATTTGCGGTTCCGGAACCGCCCATGTGGCGGCTCATCGGATGGTCGGCGGAATTCAACGGTCTGATTTCGATCGGCAACAGCCGATTTCAGCGGCTGGCCCCGATCCTGTCGGAAAAATCACCCGGGAGGGACGGCGGCGGACGGGCGGATATGACGGGCGGCTCGGACACGGTGATCGAAACATCCGGATTCTTCGCGCTCGACGCCGAACAATCCATTCTGGCCGAATGGCCAAGGGTGGAATGGCCGCGCACAACGGCATTCACCAGCCTGCAAATGAATGCCGAACCGATGGATTTGACGGTGACCCAGACCGGCGAGGTGTTCGTTCTGGCCCGCGATGCCGAACACGGTCTGCGGCTGTTTCAAATTTCGGAAGTACCCGAGCCGGTCCTCGACATTCCCGACCACATGGATCCGCTGTTTCTACCGGGCGGACGGCCGACGATTTTGTCCCGGGTTGAGAGACATCAGACAACCTGGATTGTCGCCGGCCAACCGCCGACGCTGATTCGGAAGGAGACATTTGACGCAAACTGGCATGCCGGTCAGGGCATTGCCTGGCGCGACGAATCAGCCGGATTCATTCTCTTCAACACCGATCCGGCCGGTCAGAGCGATACCGGAGTGACGATACCGATCGAGGGATTGCACGAAGTCCGCCAGGCGCTGATTCAAAGTCCGGACGTGTGGCTGCTCGAAACCGATTCCGGCATTGTCCGGTTGGACGCCCGGGATCCGACCGAACCCGACGTGTCGGTGATCGATCCCCAGGGCGGAGAACTTCGGGTGTCGCCATTCGGTCCGCTCTTCACCGTGCCGGCGGCCGGGACGTCCGAAGTATTCGTGGTGGGGCCGGGCGGAAATAAAATTTCTCTGGGGCGTTTCAATGCGTCGTGGGAGGCGATGGGCGCCACGCTCGACCGGCTGTTCTTCAAGGATCGCGCAACAGATAAAATTTTGATCGTGCCCCGGCACGCGGCCGGAGACGACGTCGCCCAGGTGACCGGGCGGCTCGAATTCAATTACGACGATCCGTCCAACGTGCTTCTCTGCGCCATTGGAGATGAAGCATACTGCATGATGGTCCGGCCCAGGACGCCGACGTTTCTGCTCGGACCCATGCCATACGGAAGCTACATGCTGGATGTGTCAGCCGGCGGATTCGATCTTGCATCGCCGCCCGTCTTTTCGGTGACCCAGCCTGAAATCATTCTGCCGGACGTGAAACTGGTGAAGTCCCTCGATTTTCTATATCGGCGCGCGGTTTCCTACGAAGAATCAGGCAACGCCGACATGGCGAAATTCAACTACGACATGTATCTGTCGCTTTCGTCGGACGGCGGGTCGGCAGACGACGCGCGATCGGCCATTGTGCGATTCTTTGCGGACGATTCCCGCTGGAATGACATGATCGATTTTTATCAGAAAACTCCGGCAGGCACGCGCTGGACGGCGGATGCCCTGCGCCTCGTGTTCGACCATTTGCCGAGACTTGCCGAACGGCTCGACATTGCCCGAAAACTGATGTCCCAGGCCGCCAGACCCGATCTTGGGCGCCTGGAGCTGTTGTTCTTTCTGTATAAATACACGCTCGATCCGGCCTACAAATCGACGGCGGGCGAACCGGGCGTGCCGCCGGTCTATGCAAAATTTTTCGAAAGTTTCGACCGGTTTCGGAAATGAAAATCGCCGCACGGATCATCCTGGTTGCCGCGCTCGGGATCGCGCTCGCCATGCTGTACCGGCGCATCGAACGTGAAGATGCCGCGACGACGGTCAAGGCGCCAAGTGAAACCGAGCGACTCGTCGAGCGGATCCGCCGCCTTCCCGAAGCGCCGGCAGGCTGGAAACTCGTCGAGACGGCGCCCGACGAAATGAATCTTGATGATATCCCCGACATCCAGGACGAGCTTCAAGTTCTTGCCGACGGCGCGACGAAACACATTGTATTTGAAAGCTATTTTATCCGGAAAAACTGGGGGAAATCGGCCAAACGCATTCTCGACTCGGCAGGCCAGGGCGTGCTGGTACTGGGCGTCCTTCACCCCAATCCCATGAGCGACGCGCCATTCGTCCGCGAGCTCAAGCAGGCCGGCGCCCAGGTGATCGAACGCGATCTTGCGCCGCTCGGCGGAAATCCCGAGGAGGGATACATTCACGCCAAATTCCTCGTCGTGGACGGCGAGCGGGGATATATCGGCAGCGCCAATTTTTCGGCGGCAGGCATGCGGGAAAATCGCGAGATGGGAATTATTTTCGAAGACGAGTCCATCGCCGCGTCGCTTGAAATGCTGGCCGGCTACGACGCCGGACAAATTTCGTCCTGCCGGGCGCGAGATATCCGCCCGGCGGTTCTGGCGCAGGGCGCACCGGACGGATTTGCGATGGAAGGACTCCCTCTGGCCGAGGCCGCCGTCGCCGCTCTTTGCGATCTGGCCCGGAAAGAAATCGATATCATGATGTTCACGTTCAGCCATCAATTTGGAAATTATTCGACCATCGCCAGTCCCATCCGCGCCGCCGTCCGGCGTGGCGTCAAGGTCCGGCTCATTCACGAGGCCCGCACGATGCGTGAGCTTCAGGGCGTCTATCCGACGCTCAAGGACATGAAACAATGGGGCGTAGAGGTTCGCGTCGCCGACATTTCGGCGCTCGGAAAATCCGAGGATGGCCAGTACCACGTCAAGGCCATGCGGATCGATGATGACCTTCTCTGCGTCGGAAGCAACAACTGGACGCAAGCGGCCTCGCACGAAAACCGTGAAATCTCCCTCGTCGTCCGGTCCCACCGCATGACGGACCAGTTCAAGGAGCGCTTCAACGCCGACTGGAACACGACCGGTTACATCGAACCGTTCGTCGGAGGAAATTAGGCGAACATCCGCCGTTGAATCTTTCGCCCCGCCCAATTACAGTCGGCCATCATGTTCGGAGGTCAACCGCTTCTTCTTGTGCTGACGATTGCTTTGATCGCGATGCAGGTGTGGGTCATCATTCGACTCGCCCGGACGCGCACGGAGGAACTGCCCCAGCTTAAAGAGAATCTCGACGATCTGCGCGATCGCCTGGCCGATTCATTCACCCGCGCCAACGCCGACATGGCCGCGCGCGTGGAGCAGATCAAAGGCGATCTGCGGATCGATCTCACGGAACGCCTGCAGGAGGGACTTCACGCCGTCCAAAAAACCGTGGACGATCGGCTCTCTGAAGCGCGGACGCGGCAGGAAAGTCTTGCCCGGGAGGGACGCGCCGAACTCAACACCCGGCTCGCTGAAACCACGCAACTGCTCCAATCCCGGTTTGAATCCCTCGAGTCGCGCGTGGCGCAGAATCTCGACGCCATTCGAAGCCGGGTTGACGAGCGCCTGCAATCCATCAGCGACCAGGTCCAACAAAAACTGGAGAAAAACATTCAGGAAGGCTTTGCGCACTTTCAGAAGGTCCAGGAACATCTGAAAGCGGCCGAAGACCAGCTTCGAAACGTCGGCGCGGTCGGGCAGTCGATCAACGAGTTGAACAATCTGTTGAAATTGCCGCATCTGCGCGGGAAATTCGGCGAAGCCGAGCTCGGGCGGCTCCTCGCCGATTTTCTGCCGGCCGAACTCTACGAAGAGCAGGCGAACATTGTGCCGGGAACGATGGAGGCCGTGGACGCGATCGTAAAATTTCCAAACGCAAAACTTCCCATTGACAGCAAATTCAACCGCGAACAGATTCTTCCCCTCTTTGAAACAAGCGATCCGCAAAAACTCGCCGAAGCGAGAAAACAGCTGGCTACCGTGATCAAACAGCAGGCGAAAAAAATTTCGGAGAAATACATCCATCCCGAACATGGCACGACCGATCAGGCTTTGATTTTTCTGCCGAGCGAAACGATTTATTTCGAAGTCATCCGGGACGTCGATCTCTGCGAGACGCTGCACAAATTGAAAGTCTTCCCGGTATCGCCCAACACGCTGGCGATCACGTTAAAATCGATCGAGAATGGATTTAAATTCTACGAATTTTCGAAGAACGTCGAGAAGACGATCGAGCAGATCCGGATGGCCCAGGCGCATTTCGCCAATTTCCAGAAAAAATTCGACGATGTCGGCAAAAATCTCGGCAAGGCCCAGGAGGCGTTCAGCACCGCCGCGGGTCATCTCACGCACTACGCCGGCCGAGTCGTCCGCCTCACCGGCGAGCCGATGCCAGAACTTCCGGAAGGAAATCCGAACCCGCCGGCCGTCACCTGATCGCCGGCAATCCCCACGCGGCTTCGACGTCGCGGTGAACACTCTTCGGCAGTTGAACCAAAACCGGGCGGGCGGCCGGATCCAGCCACGCAAGAATGAATTCTATATTTTTCAGTGAGATCGCGGTGCATCCCGACGTTCCGGTGTGTCCATTCTTCCACACATGCAGAAAGATGCAACTGCCTTTCGACGGAGCCGCGGGCAGATTGTGTCCCACCCCGATGACGCGGCGGTAAAGACCGTCAGGCCGGACCATCTCCTCGGCGCTGGTCCAGTCTTTGGATTTCGATTTCGAAACAATCCGGTTATAGTGACGTGATTTCGAATCATCCACACAGCAGAGGTCCGACGTGGACTGACGATACGGCCAGAGTGTTTTGGAGGGCGGCGCAGAATCGTAACCATACGCGGGACAGATCGAAAAAATTCCCGCCGGACTTTTGCCGTCGCCTTCCCGCTTTTCAGGTCCGGTTGACGGCGACGGGTGCATGCCCGATCCCCACGCCATTCCATGAACACCCACGACCGCCGCCATGGATCGCTCGAGCCGCCACGATTTTCCGGCTCGATCGAACAATCGAACGCGGGCCGATACGGCAGACCAGCCGGCGGTGGTGACAAGAATCAGTTGGCGGCGTTGATCCATGGACATCATCTCCGGAACCACTCCTGTCCAGACGGCAGTATTTCACCTCAATCGCTGAATATCGAACCCGAATATAGTACCTTGCCGTCATGACAACAACCCAAAATAATTTCTATGGACTCGGCATTGCGCCGGGAATTCTGGACGTGCTCCATCGGCTGAATTTCACCGTGCCGACGCCCATTCAGTATAAAGCCATCCCGGTCGGCATCGAGGGCAAGGATATCATCGGGATTGCCCAGACCGGGACGGGCAAAACTCTCGCGTTCGGCATTCCGATGATCCAGCGGCTGGCGCAGAGAAAAGGCCGGGGACTGGTTCTGGTTCCCACGCGCGAACTTGCGATTCAGGTCAACGAAACGATCGCCAAACTCGCGCCGACCTTCAAGATGCGGACTGCCGTGGTCATCGGCGGCGAGTCGATGCACATGCAAATCCAGGCCCTGCGGGCCGACCCCCGGATCATCGTCGCGACGCCCGGACGGCTCATCGACCATCTCAGCCAGAACACCGTGCGCTTAAACGATGTGTGCATCCTCGTCCTGGATGAAGCCGATCGCATGCTGGACATGGGATTCGCGCCGCAAATTGAGCGTATTCTCAGACTCGTTCCTAAAGACCGCCAGACCATGCTCTTCTCGGCAACCATTCCTGCGGAGATTGTGAAAATTGCGTCGGCTTATATGCAGTTGCCTGTTCGAACCGAGATTGCGCCGTCCGGCACCGCAGCCGAGCTTGTTTCACAGGAGCTGTTTGTCGTCAGCAAGGACCGCAAAGGACAACTCCTCGGGGAACTGCTGAAACGATTCACCGGGTCCGTTCTGATGTTCGTCCGGACCAAACGCGGAGCCACCAAGGCGACCCGGCTTCTTCGGAACATGGGTCATGGCGCGGCTGAAATCCACGCCAATCGCAGTCTGGCCCAGCGCAAGGAAGCGTTGAGCGGATTCAAATCAGGGCGATACCGGATCCTGGTTGCAACCGACATCGCAGCGCGCGGGATCGACGTCACGGGAATCGAAGTCGTGATCAATTACGATTTGCCCGACGATCCGGAAAATTACGTCCACCGAATCGGACGAACCGGAAGGGCCGGGCAGACAGGCCATGCCGTCACATTCGCGACCCCCGAACAGGGCCAGGACGTGCGAGACATCGAGCGAATCATCCGATCCGTCATTCCGCGCGCGGATCATCCCGGCATCCAGATGGATCGTTTTTCGTCCGCGCCTGCGTACGCCCCACGACCTTCGGCCCCCTTCCGGTCAGGCCGTCCCCATCACGGCGGGCCGCGCAGTTTTCATTCCAGCCGGCGGCGGAGATAACTCTCACGGAAAATCAAACTGCCTGCGACCTCTGCGGGCGGGAGGTGGGATCTGAAGAACTCAATGAACACCATCTCATCCCGAAACTTCAAATGCGACGGATGAAACGGCGCGGGCGGAAAGTCGAGAACGTGACAGCCCTGTTCTGCAAGCCATGCCACACGGAGGTTCACGGACTGTTTGAGCCGGCCGTTCTCGCGCGAAACTATTCGACCCTCGAAGCGATTCGAAACGCGACTGAGATACAGCCTTATCTTGAATGGATCCGAAAAAAAGGCTGACCCGGCAAATGGGCGATTTGCATTTGACCGATTATCCCGGATAATGAACAGATGAATTTTTTAATGGTGTCTCCGTCCTATCCTCCGCGGATATTTTATTTCGCCAAACGGCTGAAAGAGGCCGGATTCAATATATTTGGAATGGGCGACGCGCCTTACTCCCAGTTCAATGCCGACCTCAAATCGTCCATGCGGCATCACATCCGTCAGCGCTTGGACTGCTATGATCCCAACGGCGGTATTCTCGATGCCGCGTATCGGCCGATCCACGCCAAAATAAAAAAACTGATCCGGGATTACGGCAAACTGGATTACATCGAATCTTTCAATGAATGGTGGCTTCCTCTGGACGCCCGGCTTCGCCTCGATTTTGACGCCGAAGGCGTCCGGCCGGACGAGCTTGAATGGATCATCAGAAAATCGAAAATGAAGGAAAAGTTCCGGCAGGCCGGGGCCGGGACGGTCAGGGGCGAGATTATCAGGGATGAAGAGTCCATGCGGGAGTTTAAGAAACAAATCAACGGCGACATCATCGCCAAACCCGACCGGGGACTCGGCTCCGCGCATACCTATCGACTGAAGAGTAATGCCGACATCGCCGAATTTTGGAAGAAAAAAAAGCCGGGCGCCGTCTATTTCATGGAAAAATATATTCAAGACGAAAAACGCCAATTCATGTCGTTTGACGGCCTGACCGACCGGGACGGCGACATCGTTTTTTATACAGTGCATGTCTATAACGACGGAGACCTCGAGATCGCCACCTCCGGAAAAACCATTTATTACCACAATCTCCGGCGCGCCGAGATTCCCGAAAAGTTCAGGGAGATCGGATTCAATACGGTCAAGGCGTTCAATCTCCGCAAGAGATTTTTTCATATTGAATTCTTCAGAATCGGTGAAGACTACTATGCCGTCGAAATCAACGCCCGTCCGCCGGGATTTTTCCACCTCGATATGATGAACTTCTCCAACGGCATCGACATCTGGGCGGAATACGCGAGGGTGATGAGAAACGAAAAATTTGTGGTCAGCCCCCAAGGCGACAAAATCTGCATGCAGATCGGCCGATTCAATCGAATCAAATACCGAAACCCAGCCAGGGCAATCCTGAAAAAATATTATTCAAACGTCGCCTACCAGTGCTCCCTCGGCATCGACCTGTATGGCGACTGGGTCTGCCTGATCCTCACCGACGATCACGCCAAACGACAGGAAATCCTCAACTTCGCCGTGGAGCAATTCTAATTCGTTTTTATCTGAACCACTCGCGCGGGTAACGGCGGTCGAAGGATTCGCGTTCCGTCAGTTTCCGTGCGGTTCCGGATTTCGTGAGCAGGACATACGGCGCGAGCGGGAAAAGAAATCTCATGGCGGAACTGCTGGAGTAAGCGCCCATGTTGGCGACCCATAGATGATCGCCGGGCACGGGCAGATCGCCCCAGCACGTGTCGCTCCACCAGTCATTCGGATCGCACATCGGGCCGAAAACCCGGCACTTTCGCTCGCGCGGCGCGTGACCGGGACGCGAGAGATTGACGACAGGGTGATACTCCTCTTCCATTCTCCGGTCATGCGTTAAATGGATGCCGCCGTCGACGATGACGGCGTCCCGGCGTTTTTTTGTGAGAGTTGTGACAAGGATTCCCACAGTGTTGTTGACTATCCATCTACCAGGCTCAAATCGCACAATGAGATCCTGTCTGATACCGGGGATGGATAATATCGAACGACTTATTTCCTCGGAGATGGCCGAAGCATACTCGGGAATATCAGCCATCCTCGGAAAAATTTCCCGGCGATCGACCAGACGGCAGCCGGCTTCGGCTTCGGCAACAAGAATCAACCGGCCGATGGCGGTGTCCAGTAAACGAATTCCCTCGCCGCGAGGATAGAACCCGCCGCCAAGATCGATGTATTGGAGGCAGGCGCGTTCCTTGAGCGACAGGCGCCTCAATACCCGTGCGAAAATCCGGATCAATTCCCGATAGGGTTCCGGAGACGTGTTCCAGCTCATGTGACCATGAAGCCCCTCCCACTTGAGCCCGCGCGTCGCGATGATCTGCCGGATCAGCTTGACGGTGTCGTCGGGCGACACGCCGAATTTTCGCCACGTTCCGCCGATTCTGGCGCCGGGATCGATCCGTACCCCCATTCGGATGGGCCGGCCGGCCGGCAGTTTTAGTCGCCGGATTCGGGATAACTCATTGGCATGATCGACGTGCAGCCAGACGCGGTCGGCGTGTTGAGCGGCAAGTCGGAGTTCCTCGTCGCTCTTGGCGGGACCGTTGAACAGGATTTGTTTGCATCCTAATTTCAGCGCCAGTTGCAGTTCCATCCCCGATACCACTTCAGCGTCGAGTCCTTCCCGATGCAGTCTCCGGCAGAGATAGGGCAGTTCGTTCGCCTTGTAAGCGTAGAAGGTTTCCGCGCGTACACCGCATCGGGCAAATGCCCGTGTAAAATTTCCAGCCCGTTCCACGAGGTCGGATTCACTCAGCACATAACAAGGCGTGCCGAAATCCCCGGCGACTTTCAGAAGGATGGAGCGGCGTTCGGTTGCGAGCCGCACTGAATCGTGGATGGGTGTCTTGTCTTCCTCGGCGAGCGGCTCCATGAGAACGTCCTTCAGGCGGGCAAGGACGGCGGGTCTTTGACTGGTCGTCAGGATCGGATTACTGATCATTTGATGTTGCGATGGCGCCCCATCGAGACAATCCGTTCCATAATTTCAAAATAGCCGATCCCTTCCGCCATGGCGGCCTTGACGAAATAGCAGTCCTTTTCGGATAGCCGCGGGTTGGCGTTGAGTTCGAGAAACCAGGGCTGTCTCGTCTCGTCGAGACGGAAATCGATCCGCGCGTATCCGGTCAGGTTCAGCAGTCTGACCAGCTTGCTGATGTCGGAGAGGATTTTCGTGATGGACTCCTCCGGCAATTTCGCGGGGCATTCCTCGCTGTGCCCGCCGAAAATCGGATTGTCTTCATGCCACTTGGCCTCGTAGCTCAGAATCGGTATCGCGCCCCCGGGAAGTTTGTCGAAACGAATCTCGAGGAACGGAAGGATTTGTGCCTCTCCGTTCTCCGCAAATAGTGGAACCGTCGCGTCCGTGCCTGCGATGTATTCCTCGATCAGCCAGGGACCCGGGTGTCCGGCGCGAATCGATTCCAATCGACTCTTGAGTTCAGGAAGACTTCGGCAGAAATTCTCCTGCCGGATCCCGACGCTCGCGTCCTCCGCCGAGGGCTTGATGATCACAGGAAATGTCAGAGGCACGTCACTCGGGAGACTGTCGCCGAGGGTAATGCCCCTGGCAATCCTCATTCCCGATTGTTCCGCGAAGATTTTCATCCACGGTTTATTGGTGCTCAGCATGAAAGTAAACGCGTCGCACCCGCTGTAGGCCAATCCAAGTTTCTCCAACACGGCCGGCCAATGGACGTCCCGGGACCGTTCCATCATGTTGACCACAACCCCGGATTCTTTCTTGAGTTTATTCAGTTCGGCGAAGACATCGGGATCATCCCCGGACAGATATTCAACGGGATATTTTTGAGACAGAGCCCTCCCCATCTCCTGCGCGGTCCGCCATGTGTCCGCATCGTCCGCCGGGGCATTCGCCGAGGTGCAACTGCAAAGTATCAGGACGGGCCTGACATCGTTCGATGACGGGGAATCCGACTCCAGCCTCATAGCCGCATCCAATCAGATGCGGCTGAGAGGGTCAACGATCAGAAATCCAGTCATTCAGGGCATCATACAAGCGCCCATCATTTGACGATGAGGTTTCTGAAATTTATGATCCAAGCCATGAAGCCATACAAGCCATAACCAATGCCCCACGGTACGCGTTCATAAGTCGTTCCAAGGATTCAGACAATTTTTTCGTGTAGAAGTGGGTGTAGATTCGCGCCGCCGTGATCGTCTTGTGCCCCATCAGTGCCATGCGCTCATCCATGTCCACGCCGTTCATTGCCCTTGTCGATTAAACTCACTTACAACTTTTTTGACCACACAAAAACCGTGCCCTTTTCGTGCCCTTTTGTTTTCAAAATCGCCGGGTTGACGGTTGTTTGGTGGTGGAGCTAGATTTTGTGGAGAAGTCAGCAACTGATTGAGCGTGCGGAGGATTTCTGATAAACGAGTGCTGTACGCCAACGTAGCTCAGACGGTAGAGCAACGCACTCGTAATGCGTAGGTCGGCGGTTCGATTCCGCCCGTTGGCTTGTTTCTGCGTTAACGACTTCCTTGCGGGGCTTCCCAACCGGTGATGCGCCAACCTTCGTTTAATTTGGAGACGTAGACTTTCACGGTGATTTCCGCGGAGGCGTCCGGGGATTTGACTGTCAGTTGCGTCGGGGTCTCAACGTGGAATTGCCGGACGGTCGATTCGAGGATCTGAAAGCCGGAGACGGCGGAGGACCATTGTTTGACGTAGGTGTCGAAGTCGCGCCGGCGCATGTCGTGCTGCAGGGTTTTAGAGAGCAAATCGTACGCGGCGGGGAGCTTGTTGCCGATAACCAGATTCCAGAATGCCTGCACGAGGGAGTCGGCCTCCCTCTGCGCCAAAAATTTCATCGAGGCGTCACGCGTGAGATCGAGAGCGTGGACCGTTTCCTTCGTGCCGATTCTGCCGATGCCTTTGGCAACATCCCAGGCCAGGCCCGTCCCGAGTTTGACGACAAACCACGCCGCCTTGCCCGCCATCTGAACGGGGGTTGCACAGGCTGTCAGGACAAGACAGACGGACGCCACGCGAACAAAGACTATTGATCTCATCATCAGCCGCCTGATTTTTTCGGCGGGGAATTTTCCTGGAGAAGATATCGGAGGGCGGTTTCGTATTTGTCCATCAGAGCCGTGCGAGTTTCATCCATGGAGTGATACAGGGGGAAACCAAGATACAATTTCTGGATTTTTCCTCCGGGATCGACAAAAAACGTGCTCGGAAACGCGTTGATGCCGAGTGCAAGCGCGACAGACTGATCTGACAACACGTAGACGGGCGCGGTGTAGCCGTTTGATTCGATGTATCGGCGGACCGCCGGCACGTCCTCGGGACTTATCAGAATAAAATCCACGTTTTTCCGGTACCGGTCATACAACTCCTGCAGAACCGGCCATTCGATGCGGCAGGGGCCGCACCACGTTGCCCAGAAATTGATCAACATCGGCCTGCCTTTGAATCGGCTCAGGGCAACCTCCCGACCGTCCAGCTGTTTGATTTTGCCCTGCGGAACAGATTTGCCGACAAGCCATTGGGGATCGGTTCCCATCGCCATCATCATCGATCTGCCGTCAATCACGGGATACTGCGGCGGAACTTCAAAAGGAGGCAGGGAGGGGGCCGGAGTTTGCCGGTGAAAGTCAAACGTCAGCCGGCCGATTTTTCTGCCCATCGCGTCCCACTGTTCGATCTCGACCGGCTTCTCATTTTCCGAAGGAACGCGAATGACCAGAGTTTCTGGCGTCAGACGCCGGGCCGACTGCGCATCCATGCCGCCCTCAAACGCAATCCAGGACTGGAGCACTTTGCGAAAGTCCGGATGCGGCAGAAAAATCAGGGCCGGCTGACCCTGGCGAGGCGCGACCGGAGAATATTCCCCCTGAATCGCATTCAAAATTCCATCGAGGGGCAGGAGCGGGAAACCGAGCGGTCCGAGAAAAAGGCGAAGGCGGCCGAATTCCGAGTCCGTCAGTTCATCGGGCGTTACTTCAAATGCGTTCTGACCGAGACGAAACTGCGTCTTTCGTCCGGTCTGGAACAGGTCGATTTCGACCTGTTGGTTGGCGAGGCGATATCGGACGGCTCCCGATGTGTCAGCCAGATACACGCCGACGAGGACGTCGGAAAAGACGGCGGATTGAAACGTGAGCGTTGCGGCCGCGCCCGGTCCCAACGCCCGGAGGCGGTCTGCGACTGTGGAATCGGCCGATGCTCGCCACCCCATCCAGATCCCAAGGGCAAGTACAGGGATGGCGAAAAATATCCGGCGAGGCGTGGACATACTCACCCGCCGGGCAGGGCGTATCGATTCTGGATGAGGCGCTTGACGACGTCCGGCGCTGCCGGATTGGCGTACACCTGTTCCATGATCGGGCGATCGTCCAGCCTGTCGCGCACGAGATAGGCGAGGAAGGCCGGATTCAGAACCGGTTTCATGGACAGGTCGATCAATTCCGAAAGCGAAGTAAGTTTGTATTTTTTGGCCATCTCCCCGATCGCCTCATCAGGGGCAAGTTGGGAGCAGACGTCGAGCGGATTGAGAAATTCGGCCTCGTCGGGGATGACCGGCACGGGCGCCTGATCGCGTTCGATCATCGATTCATTCTGAAAATAAAAATCGGACAACCGGCCCATCGCGACGGCGAGGATGTCCGGCGTCGACGCTGCGGTGATTTCAGTTTCGATTTCCTGCAAATCGCTGTCGAATTGCGCGTGGGCAACCGGAATTTTTTCATGAAGTTCCGATACGAATTTGCACGCGGCCGCCTTTTCCAGATCGAACTCGCGCTTGCAGATGCTTTCGGTCAACTGCTTCATCTTCTCGTGCCGACCCTCCTTCGGCTCCCCGGGGCCGACGAATTTGACCTGGGTTTCGAAATGGAACGTGAGGAGGCGGATGAAAAAGCGGATGATCTTGTCGAAAATCGAAGCGAAGCGATAGTCGATTTCATCGATGGCGTCGACGCACATTTTCCGTCTCATGGTCTTGTCTTCAATGGTCAGGGGCATCTGGTGAAGGATCGACAGGGCCTTGTTGAAATTCTTTTTGGCCACGTAGAAATTATCGACGACGCCGCGTTCGCCCCGATGATACCGATAGACGGCCGCATTGATCAGCGCATCCGCCGAACCGGTTTTGAGAGCCTCCGTGAGAAATTGATCGGCGACCATGTCATCGCCCATGGAGGCGTAGAGCGCGCCGAGAAACTGAAAGTCGTCGGGAATCAGGAACGTCGCGTTGATGTCATTGATCACAAAGAGCGGACTTTCACAGACGAAAAGCAACGGGCGGCAATCGGGCCGGCCGCGGTATTTGTGCCAGATGGGGCGCGTGAGTTTGTCGTATCTTCGAAGCAGGACCACGCCGCGGTCATCCTTGAGCGTTTCGAGAATCCGGGGCGTTTGATTTTCCTGCAGGATGCGGCGATCGAGATAGTAGCGCGGCGCGAGGACGACCATGAGAGACGCGTCCGGCGACTGTTCGGCCGGTTCGGCCGGATCCGACAGGAGTTGTTTGAGGTCAGATGCAATCTGTTCAGGCGTTGACATGGTCAAATCCTACGAAATTTCGCTGGAAAAGAGTAGGCCCGCCCGTCCCCGCCTGTCCGACAGGCGGGCGGCGCGCAAGAACGGCCGGCACGACCCCGCACATCCGAACCTGCGCGGGACGAACACCATGCGGTCAAAAAATTAACTGTGCGGCGGCGGTGTCTAACTGAGGGGTGGTTGTAGGACCGCCGCCGCACAGATTCCGGATAATGCAAATGACCGCCTGAAGGCGGCCTGTCACCATCAGGCCGGCAGGAATTATCGACCCTGCGCGCGCCTCAAGAAGCTTGGAATCTCAAGCTCCTCCTCCGATGGCCTCTCTTTGGGGCCCTCGACCTGAATTTTCTGTCCACCCACGACCGCCTGCCGGACAAACGGCGAAGCCGTAGCCGGCCGCGCGGACGCGTCCGCCTGGGCCGACTGCGCCGCTGTTTTCTGGGCCGAATGCTGAACCTTGACGGACCCGGCGCTGTTGCGCTGCAATCCCGCGGCAATCAGGACGACCTGAATGTTGTCGACCAGATTTTGATCGACTCCATATCCGGCATAGAGGTTCGCCCCGCCGCCGGCCTCCTGCTGGACGGTCTCGCAAATCAATTTGTATTCGCGCATTTCGAAATCGACGCCGCCGCGGACCCACAACAACAGGGACGTCGCCCCGGAGATGGAATAATTTTCCGTCAACTGGTTGCGCATGGCCTGCGTGACCGCATCCAGGGCGCGATTTTCTCCGGCCGCGATGCCGATACCCATCATGGCGTCTCCGCGATCGTTCATGACGGAACGAACGTCCGCGAAATCGACGTTGATGACGCCCTCGTCGACGATGATCGACGAAACCCCCTGCACGGCCTGCCGGAGCGTGTCATCCGCCCTAGCGAACGCATCGTTGATGAACAGCCGTTCGGTGGCGATCTCCATGATGCGGTCGTTAGGAATGGTGATGAGCGTGTCAACGTGTTCCTTGAGTTCGGCGATTCCCGAGTCCGCGTTCTTGAGACGAACCGGGCCTTCGAATTCAAACGGCCGCGTGACAATGCCGACCGTGAGAATCCCGAGTTCCTTGGACAACTCCGCAACGACCGGCGCGGCGCCCGTGCCCGTTCCGCCGCCCATTCCGGCGGTGATGAACGCCATCTTGGCGCCCTGCAGAACGTTGAGAATCTGATCGCGCTGTTCGTTGGCCGATTTGCGGCCGATCTCGGGTTTGCCTCCCGCGCCGAGTCCTCCGGTGAGATTCTGGCCGAGCAGAAGCCGCGTCGTTGCGCGGGAACTCTTCAGCACCTGGGAATCGGTGTTCATGGCGACGAATTCGACGCCATTCAATCCAATTTCAATCATTCGCTTGACCGCGTTCCCCCCCGCCCCGCCGACACCGATGACTTTGATGATCGTCTCCGGCACCTCGGGCGTTCGCGGACGAATTTTCAACTCCTCATGTTCCTCATAATTAACCACGTCTGTGTTCCCTCCTCTCGAATTTCCCTTCTTCTTCATCTATTTCCCCTCCAAACGGGCGTCTCCCGCCCGCCAGTGTCAGCTCCGAATGAATTCCCGGAACCAGTCGCGCATGCGGCGCGTGACATCGCGAAACATCGCGCCATCCAAAAGTTTGACGCCGGACCCGAGATGTCCGGTTTCTTTCGCGTAGTGAAGCAATCCGACGGCGGTCGAATACCGCGGGCTGTCGACCATGTCCGCGATGCCCTTCAAGCCTGACGGTTTACCGATGCGCGCGGGCATCTGCAGAACCTGTTCAGCCAGTCGATCGATTCCGGGCGTGGATGAAACGCCGCCGGTCAGAACCACGCCGCCGGAGATCAGGGGGCCGAGCCCCGTCTTTTTGATCTCGTTGCCGAGAATGACGAACAATTCATCAAGCCGCGCGTTGATGATGCTGACGAGATTGCGCCGAGGCACCATTTCGGCCGAGCGGCTGCCCACAGTCGGAACTTCAACCATCTCGTCCGGCTCGACGAGGTCCAGGAGGGCCGCGCCCGATTTGATCTTGACCTTTTCGGCCGATGCGATCGGCGCATGGAGCCCCACCGTGATGTCCTTGGTGATATTCTCTCCCCCGACGAGAACAACATCCGTGTGCCAGAGGTTGCCGTCGATGAAGATGGCGATGTCGGTCGTGCCGCCGCCGATGTCGACGAGCACGCACCCCATTTCTTTTTCATCCTCGGTGAGGACGGCCAGCGCGGAGGCAAGCGGTTCGAGGACGATGTCCTCGACGTGAAGGCCCGCCTTGTTGACACTGCGGATGATGTTCTGGGCGCTCGTAACCGCGCCCGTGACGATGTGCACTTCGGCTTCGAGGCGAATGCCGGTCATGCCGACCGGGTCGCGGATGCCGTCCTGGCCGTCGACGACGAATTCCCGGGGAATGATGTGAATGACTTCGCGGTCCGCCGGAATCGAAATCGCCTTGGCCTGCTCGATGACCCGCTCAACATCTTTTTCGGAAATTTCGCGGCCGGTGCCGCAGGCGACGACGCCGCGCTGGTTGATGCCTTTGATGTGGCCGCCCGCGATCGACGTGTAGACGCGCTCAATCTGGACGCCCGACATGAGCTCCGCGTCCTTGAGGGCGCGTTCGATGGAATCAACCGTTTTGTCGACGTTAATGACGACGCCCTTGCGGATTCCGATCGACTCCGATTCACCGATTCCCTCCACCCGCAGTTCGCCGGCTTCACCGACGGCGCCGACGATGGCGACAATTTTGGACGTGCCGATATCGAGTCCGCATATCTTGTTCATCCGGGCAATCACCTGCCTTGTGTCATCCCGCGGTCAGGCCGCAGACGGGTCAATGGAGTCGTGACCGCCCTGTCCGACCGGGTGGGCGGAACCGGCGCGGGTCCGCTTGAAATCCGGCGGTCCGCAACTGGCTCGTTCGAATACGCGATCACGTCCTGCTGGAAGCGAACATCTATGTACTGCACCGGCCGGGCCGGGGACGATCTGTCGGATCCATTCGCCGGAGAATCCGGCCGCTGTTGAATTTTTCGAAGAATCCGCTGAAGGGTGTCGATCTTGAACGGAAACGTCGCGGGATCCGCCTTGACGATCATATCGCCCGCAAATGTCAGTTCGAAATAATCGGACGAGACCACGCGGATCGATTTCAGTTTCGGCGAAAATCCGGGACGGAGGGCCGCAATCATTCTCAAAAGTCCGGCGCCGGCCGGATGCTCGGCGATGTTTCGCCCGGACGTGACAGCGGAACCAACAAGACCGGAAACGTCCGGCAACTCGGACGGCGGCGATCCGCCCATCTGATACAGCATGCCTTCCTTGTCGACTTCGAGTTTCCCCACTCGCCCGCGAATGGCCGCAATGCCCGTCCGTTCGGCAACGACGACGGTCATGGTCCCCCTCCCGATGTTCTTGGTCACGACGGCCGACCGGACTGCCGGAATAGTTTTGAGCACATGTTCGGACATATCCGTAACATCGACCTCCATTAGATTATCGGCATTCGTGGACCGTAACTTGCGGTATATTTCCGACCGGACGGCGTCGGGCGTGAGGCGGCGCGTCCCGATGATTTCAATCGTGCCGGGCAGGATTGGAAGCGTGCCGAAGGAGAAGGTCACGAAGTCGAAAAGGACCCAACCGATCGGGACCGCCGCGAGAATCATCCAAAGAATTTTGGGCCGGCGGCGAAACGCATCGAGCATCCGGATCCACCGTTCCTTGAGATTCAATCCGAACCCCGAACCCGAACGCCGGGGGCGCCGGTTGATCGTCAAGACTTTTCCGACCGTTTCGTCGCGGCTCATGACGCGGCCGCCATCCGGATGAGGCGGCGGATCAATTCAGGAAATTCGACGCCCGCGGTCCGCGCCGACATCGGCAGGAGACTCGTTCCGGTCATCCCGGGAAGCGTGTTGATTTCGAGAAAATAAGGCTGGCCGTCGGCAGGCCGGTCCATGCCGGGAAGATTCGGGCCGGACGCGGCGGCCGGCGGGATGCCGACCATCACGTCAATCCGGCATAGATGCCGGATGTCCAGCCTGCGGCAGATTTTTTCGGCGAATTTTTTCAGTTTCTCGAGCAAACCCGGCGATACGTCGGCCGGGCAGATGTATTCCGTCATGCCTTTGGTGTATTTGGCTTCAAAGTCGAAGAATTTCGCCTTGGGCCGGATTTCGATGACCGGCAGCATCTCCATCGGATGGCCGAACACCGGGATCGTCAATTCGCGTCCGAAAATTCTCTCTTCAATCAGCACCGGCGTTTTGGTCCGTTTCAGGAGAGCGCGAAGGTCGGACTCCGTTTCGAGAAAAACCACGCCGACGCTTGATCCTTCCGTGAGCGGTTTGGCCACGGCCGGAAAGGGCGGCAGAATCTGCGGAAACGCGGGCGGGTCGGCCAGCGTCCAGCGGGGCGTGGGAATCCCGAGCGCCTCAAACGCCCATTTCGTATGGAGTTTGTTCATGCAGATCGCGCTGGCCGCGACGCCGCATCCGACGTAGGGCACGCCCAGCGTCTCGAAAAATCCCTGGATCGTCCCGTCTTCGCCGCCGGGCCCGTGGAGCGCGGGGAAGGCGACGGACGGGCCGTAGGCGAGCAATTTTTTCGCCACACCCGGATCTGCCGGATCGAACGTCTGGAATTCCACATTCAGTCCTTTCAGCGCCTCGGCAACCGCCTTCGCGCTTTTAAATGAAATTTCCCTCTCCGCTGATTTTCCACCGCCGAAAAGGGCGATTTTCCGCGTCCCGGCGGCCCGCCACGCTTTTGCCGTTTTGGATCGGGCCGTCGTCCGCCGCGTTTTGGATTTCACGAACGATTTCCACCTCCAATTCCAGATCAATACCGAATTTGTTTTTGACGGTTTCGCGGGCAATCGCAACAAGTTCCTCGAAATCGCGGAACGTCGCGCGGCCGTCATTGAGGAAAAAATTTCCGTGAAGGCCGGAGATGGTGAGTCCGCCGACACTCCGGCCTTTCAGACCCGCCTCGTCGATCAGCCGGCCGGCTGACTTGTCGGGAGGATTTTTGAAAATGCATCCGACGCTCCGGCCCGGCGGTTGGGTGGAATTCCGGTATTTCATCCGCGCGGTGACCTCGGCCATGATTTCTTCGCGCGGCGCGGGGGTCAGACGAAGTTCGGCCGAAAGGATCGCCGCGCGGCGCCTGTGAAATCCACTCGATCGATACCCAAACTCAAGTCGATCGGCCGGCAGAGTCACGATTTCATCCCGGCCGGCGTCGAAGAACGTGACCGACGCGACCGCCCGGGCCGTTTCATAATCGCGGGCGCCGCTGTTCTGATAGATCGCCCCGCCCAAGGTTCCCGGAATGCCGGTGAGTTTTTCCAGACCCGAAAGGCCCGATTCCATCGTGCGCGTGATCAATGCAGGCAGCGGCACCGACGCGCCGGACAACACGCGATCTCCGGATATCTCTATTTTTTTGAATTGTTCGCCCAGCCGGACCAGCAGGCCAGAAAATCCGTCGTCCGTGAAAACGAGATTGGTGCCGCCGCCAAGAATTTTGACTGGGATTCCAATCTCGCCGGCCGTTCGAACGACAGTCCGAAGAGTTCGATCATCGTCCACGGTGATCGCACCGCCGGCGAGGCCGCCGATGCCCAGGGAGCTGAATCGCCGCAGCGACACGCCGCGCGCGGGGGCAAGACCGGTTTTCGATTCAAAGGCCGGCCACTTATTGTCCATGGTGTTTTCCCAATTCCTCGCTGAGTATCGCAGGCGCCTGATCGACGTCTCCGGCGCCAAGCGTCAGGACCAGATCGCCGGGCTTTGCCCTGTGGACAATTTCAAGCACGCCGGCCCGCCAGTCTTTGACGTACATCACTGACCTGTGTCCCCGCCGGCGGACGCTGTCCACAACAGTTTCACCGCTCACGCCGTTGATCGGGGTTTCGCTCGCGGCATAGATGTCGGTGATCACCACCATGTCGGCTCCTTCGAACGCGCCGCCAAATTCATCGGCCAGAAGTTTCGTGCGAGTGAACCGGTGCGGCTGAAAGAGGACGAGGATCCGGCCATGGGGATTGGCGAGGCGGGCGGTGTCGATGGTCGCCCGTATTTCCGTCGGATGATGTCCGTAGTCGTCGACAATCCTGACGCCGCCCGACACGCCATGCGATTCGAACCGACGGCCGACGCCGCGAAATTGCGCCAGAGTTTCACGAATCACGTCAAAGGAAATGCCCAGCTCCCGGGCAACCGCCAACGCAGCCAGGGCATTGAGAACGTGATGGCGGCCCGCGATTCCAAGCATGAATTCGCCGAGGATCTCGCCGCGGGATCGGACTGAAAACCGGCTCGATTCTCCCGACGCCTCCAGAATTTCCGCGCGAAGGTCAGCGCCGTCTGAAAATCCGTACGTCATGATTTTTCGGCGCAGGTCGGGCCGGATGCGGCGGACGTTCGGATCGTCCCAGCAGACGATGCCGACGCCGTAAAAGGGCACGAGATTTAAGAAATCGCGGAAGGCATTGCGAAGGGTGTCCATCGTGCCGTAATAGTCGAGATGGTCCGTGTCGATATTCGTGACGACGGCGAGGGAGGGATGCAGTTTCAAGAATGATCCGTCACTCTCGTCCGATTCAACGATAAAAAACGACCGGCCTTCGCGAAATGATTTGGACAGCCGGGCGCCGGCCGCCTGATCGAAATTTTTCACGCGGCCGCCGATGATCACCGTCG
>JAHFCY010000087.1 GCA_023249255.1 Candidatus Lindowiibacteriota bacterium
CAACTGATCTTGCGCAGGCCGTCCGCTTCCACGGCGGTGTACGTTGAAGCCGTCGCGCCTGTGATCACTTGCCCGTCGCGGAGCCACTGGTACTGATATGTGATTGTCGGATCGCCGGACCATTTGCCCGTACTGGAAGTGATAGTTCCACCAATTTTTGCGGCGCCGCTGATGGCAGGCGGTTCGGTGTTCACAGGTTTCTCGACAGGTATGGTCACAGACGCAGTTGTCGCCGAGTTCTGTCCCCCGGCGTTGGAAGCTGTGACACGGCAACTGATCTTGCTTAGTCCGTCCGCTTCCACGACTTTGTACGTCGACGCTGCCGCGCCGATGATCACTTGGCCGTCGCGGAGCCATTGGTATTTGTAGGTGATAGTCGGATCGCCAGACCACTTTCCAGAACTGGAAGTAAGAGTTCCACCGATTTTTGGATCACCGCTGATCACGGGCGGTTCGGTGTTTACAGGCTTCTCAACGGGGATGGTCACAGACGCTGACGCCGCCGTGCTCTGACCTCCCGCATTGGTGGCGGTCACACGGCAACTGATCTTGTGCAGACCGTCCGCTTCCACGACTTTGTACGTCGACGCTGTCGCGCCGGTGATCAATTGCCCGTCACGGAGCCAATGGTATTGATACGTGATCGTCGGATCGCCGGACCACGTTCCTGAACTGGCACTCAAAGTCGCGCTGATTTTTGCGTCACCGGTGATTGCGGGCGATGTGGTGTTCGCGGGTTTCGCGACGGGGATGGATACAGCCGCCGTGGCTGCCGTGTTCTGTCCGCCGGTGTTTGCCGCGGTCACATGGCAGGTAATCTCGTGTAGACCGTCCGCCTCCACGACGTTGTATGTCTGGGTCGTTGCGCCGGTGATTTCCTGCCCATCTCGGTACCATCGATACTGATACGTGATCGTCGGATCGCCCGACCATGCGCCCGGATCGCAGGTGAGAACGGCGCCGATTTTGGCATCCCCTTTGATCGCCGGTGGCAAAGTGTTTTCCGGGGAGGCCGCGCCAAAATTCGGCAATCCCGCGATCGCTTCGACTTTGAACGATCTCAAAATGTTTCGGTCGAGGGCGCCGTCGAGGTATTGGTCGATCATGCCGGATGATCGCACGTCATTTTTAAGAGCGGCCCGGACAGCCGGAGGTTCATCCGAAATAAGAACGGGTCGAGTTTGCCACCGGCCGGCCGAACTGTCCGTGACAGCCTCGCCGCCGTCCGGCTGGGACACCGAAAGCCGGGAACCTGTTCCGCCGCCCCGCCCTCGCATGTGCGATGTGCGCGTCACGATGTCAAACCAATGCTCCTTGCCCCTCTCCATATTTATAGTGGCCGTGACGGCGCCGAACGGAAGCGCCACTTCGGCGTAAACCTCATCGACGCTCGATGCGCAACGCAGAATCACTATCCGCGTGGCGTCGGCGAGGTCTAGTCGTCCGTGTTCGTAGATGACGCCCGCGCGCCCTGTCGACCCGGTCGAAACGGCGTCACCGGGCCCGACACGCATGCCGGAAACACCGGGCGAGACAACAACCGACCCGCGCCGCTGGATTTTCACGTCACCGGAAATTCCGTCGAGGGTACCTTGGAGGATTTGCGCCGCGGACGATTCATGCGGGGCAATGGGCAAGAGGAAACAGGCGACCGCGAAAATCAAAATCCGGAGCGGAGTCACGAAATCGCGCGCGTTAGTCACCAACCATCCATGGAGTCCACCCGTGTGCAGGGCTTCCCTTTTTATAAAATCCGACCGACGGTACAAATCCATCTCAATTTATTATCATTTTTGACTCTCTGTTGTAAAATGTATAAATCGCGTTCCGGTCTGAAGAAACAGGAGCGCAGACTTCAGGACAAAGAAAACAGGAGGATGAACCAATGAGGAATTTTCTCGATTTTATCCGCAAACAAGGCGTCGTCGGACTTGCGACGGGATTTATTCTGGGCGGCGCGGTGTCGAAAGTGGTCACGTCGCTGGTGAACGACATCATCAATCCGGTGCTCGGTCCGGCGCTGGGGGCCGCAGGGAACCTGAAAGAGGCGGCGCTGCAGATCGGCTCGATCAGGATTCACTGGGGCAGTTTTCTCAACACCGGAATCGATTTTTTCATTGTTGCGTTGGTGGTCTATTTCGGGGTTCGACTGATCGGGGTTGACCGGTTGGATCAGAAGAAGGAAACGGCATGAATCCGAAATGCAATCCGCGCGTGGGTGGGGGAATCTTGTGCGAATCAAAATTTCATAGATACGATCATCTGGACGGATAAGACCAAAGGAGGAAGTTCATGGCAAAAAGAGAAGAAGTTGTTCGTCAGTTGACCAATGCGTTTTGGATGGAATTCGAAACGGTCGTTAACTATGTGTCCATTTCCATCGACCTTGATGGAGTCAGGGCGGAAGAAATCAAAAAGGCTCTGGCGGCGGACGTCACCGTCGAAATCAGCCACGCGCAATTTTTGGCCAAACGCATCAAGGAACTCGGCGGTCGCGTGCCGGGATCGATGGAGTTCAAACCCTCGCAGAAATATCTTCAGCCGCCTGAAACCACGACTGATGTCGTGTCGGTCATCGAGGGAGTCATCAAGGCGGAGGAATGCGCAGTCGCGCAGTACAACAAGATCATCAAAATGTGCGACGGCATCGATTACGTCACGCAGGATCTGTGCATCCGTCTTCTGGCGGACGAGGAAGGCCATCGAACGGAATTCATGGGGTATTTGAAAGAGTACAAGAGGTAACCGCCCCGTAATTGTTTCATTAAAAAACATTAATCCGCCGTTCATCTGCCGTTCATCCGGCCGTTATAGAATAGGCGGCATGGAAACGAAGGATTCTTTTCTGCGCGCGGGACTCTGGGTGGTGCTTGCCCTGGCGGTTCTGCATCTAACGACGGTTGGAATCCGCCCGCTCTACGATCCGGATGAGAGCAGGTACGGTGAAATTCCGCGTGAGATGCTGGCGACGGGCGACTGGATTGTCCCGCATTTGAATTACGTCAACTATCTGGAAAAACCTCCGCTGGCGTACTGGATCACCGCGCTGGGCTACAAGATATTCGGCGTGGGTGAATGGCCGGCGCGTCTGCCGAACGCGGCATATTATCTGGCTACGTGCGTGATGATTTTCTGGTGGGGCAAATTTTCTTTCGGCCGATCGGCGGCGTTTCGGGCCTCATGGATGTACGCCACGGCGCTGTTGCCGCTCCTTCTGGGACGGTTTTTGACGCTTGATTTCGCGTTGACGTTTTTTCTGAGCGCGGCGCTGTTTTTGATCGGTCGGGCCGAAACGGGTCGCGGCGGGACGAAATCGATTTTGGCCGGATGGCTCTGCGCCGGATTGGCGACCCTGGTGAAAGGTCCGGTGGCGGTCGTATTCTGCGTCGCCGCGGTCCTGGCTTACCGTGCATCGAATCGGATCTGGCCGATCCGCGCCGAATCCCGCGTGGCAGGTCCGCCGATGAAGTGGCACACGGCCGGATTGATTCTGGCCGCCGCGGTGTGTCTGCCGTGGTTTTATGCGATGAGCCGCCGAGTTCCGGAATTTTTGAGATTTTTCATCATCGACCAGCATTTCCGCCGATTCGGCGGGGCCGAGCATGCGGCGCCGTTCTGGTTTTACGTTCCTGTGCTGATCGTCGGATTTTTTCCGTGGACCTGGTCTTTTCTGAAAACGTTTATTCCCTCCCGATTCAAAATATCGTTTAACGATCCGGTCCTGCGCTGGTGCTGGCTCTGGGCCGGAGTTGTCCTGGCGTTGTTCACGGCCTCGGGCGGAAAACTTGTCCCGTATGTTCTTCCCCTCTTCGCCCCGATGATGCTGATCATGGCCGCAGAGTTGGACGAAAAAATAGGGCGCGAGACGGTGCGCGCCGCCGCCGGTGTTTTCATTCTGCTGGCGATTGTATTGGCGATCGTATCGGTCCCGCCGCGCTATGAGGAGGCGCTGGACTGGGGCCGGGCGCCGCTGTCCGTATTGTTCGCAGTCGGCGCGGCGATCGCGCTGTGGCTGGACCGCATGGACGGGAAAAAAGCGATTTATATTCCGGCCATCGTCCTGGTTCTGTTTGCGCTGTTTTTGGAAATCGGCGGATCGGACCCGGACGCCCACCGCACCGCATATCCCTTCCGCCGCCAGCTTCAGGCGGCCCAAGTGCCGATCATCAGCTACGGAGATTATTTTCAGAGCCTGAATTTTTATTCGGGCCGGCGGGTGATCGTCGCGAACAACTTTGGCGAGCTCGCATTCGGCGCAAAATTTCCCGGGACTTCGTCGTGGTTCTGGACGGAGGCACAGGTATCTGATTTGATCGATTCGGACAGCCCGGCACTCATGCTGATGAAGATGGATACATTCCGGCGGTCTTTTCAATCCCGGCCGCAGATCCGGCTGGTCGACCAGGCCGCGTCCATCGTTCTGGCGTCCGTGAACGGCGCGGCCCACACATCCTACGGAGGCGAAAAAATTCGATGAGCGAATCCATCCGGCCCGAACTGTCGATTGTCGTTCCCGTCTACAACGAGGCCGCGGGGATTGAAACCTTTTTTTTGAATTTGCAGAGATGTTTGAACGAAGGCGCCCGCCGGCATGAAATCTGGCTGGTCGATGACGGGTCGATTGACGGATCGAGCCGCATCCTGGAACAACTCGCCGCCTCGCATCCGAACTGCGGCGTGATTTTTCTTGCAAGAAATGTCGGCCAGCACGGCGCGATCCTCGCCGGTCTTCGAAAATCGCGGGGCGAGATCGTCGTCACCATCGACGCCGACGGGCAGAATCCTCCCGAGGAAATTTCGAGACTCGCGGACCTCATCCGGGCCGGACACGACTCGGTCGGCACGGTGCGGGAATCCCGGCAGGACAATGTGTTTCGAAAAACGGTGTCGCGCACACTGAACGCGATGTTAAGCCGCTCGGCCGGCGGCCCGTGGAGCGACATCGGCAGCATGCTTCGGGCCTACCGACGGGATCTGGTTGACCGCGTGAGCGCCTGCGCAACATCGCGATCCTTTATCCCCGCGCTGGCGGGCCGCCTTGCGGCCTCGCCGATCGAAATTCCGGTTTCGCACCGGTCGCGGCAAGCCGGCGAGTCGGCCTATTCCCTCAGCCGGCTTTTCCGGTTGAATTTCGATCTCATGACATCCTACACGCTCCTGCCGGTTCACGCCATTTCGCTGATGGGCGGGATCGTTTCTCTGGGCGCTTTCGGATTCGGATTGCTGCTTGTTTTCAGAACCTACGTCTGGCACATCGACGATGACACGCACGGCGTTGCGCCGATGCTCGCGGTGATTTCATTTTTCATCGGAGCGCTTTTTGTGGGGATGGGAATTTTGGGCGAGTATCTCGGCCGCATCTACATGGAACTTCGGGCCGAGCCCGACTACGTCGAACATCGCGTGATCGAACCGCGGGAGAAATCGTGAGCCCCACCGCCGTCGTGTTTGCGTATCAGGAAGTCGGATATCAGTGTATTCAGGTTCTGATCCGGCACGGGCTTCGTATTCCGCTGGTCGTCAGCCACCGGGACGATCCGTCCGAGACCATCTGGTTTCAGTCTGTGGCGGCGCTGGCTAAAGAAAACGGCATTGAAACTGTTTTTCCGGAATCGGCAAAGGATGCGGAACTTTTCCAAAAAATTTCGGCGATTTCTCCTGACGTCATTTTTTCGTTTTATTACCGGCAGATCATCCCGGAATCGATTCTTACCCTTGTCCGGCCGCGCCTTGGTGCGTTCAACATGCACGGCTCGCTTCTGCCGAAATATCGCGGGCGGTGTCCCGTGAACTGGGTACTTATATATGGAGAGGCGGAGACAGGAATGACGCTGCACGAGATGGTTGCGAAAGCCGACGCGGGTGCGATGGTCGGGCAGGAGAGCGTGCCGATCGAGTTTGAGGACACGGCGCACACGCTTTACGGCAAATTGACGCAGGCCGCCGCGCGCCTCGTGGAGCGAACCCTGCCGGCAATTTTGGACAAAACGGCGTCGCGCGTCGCACAGGACGAATCGCAGGCGTCGAAATTCGGCAGCCGCCGGCCCGAAGACGGGGCGATTGATTTTACGCAAAGTTCCGGGCAGATCTACGACTTGATCCGCGCCGTGACGGCGCCGTATCCGGGCGCGTTCGCGTTTGTCGACGGGCGTAAATGGATGGTGTGGTGGGGCAGTCCCGATTCAGACACGCGGACCTCCGCTGCGCCGGGAACCATTCTGGCGTTTGATTCCTCCGGTGGATGCCGGATCGCCTGCGGCGAGGGCGCACTCACGGTTTTGAAATGCGGCTGGGAGCGGGAGCCGCCGATGGACATACATGAATTTGCAGTGAAATATCCGAACGTGCTGGCTGTGGGCCGGCGCGTCACAGGAAGGGAGACACAGTCATGAAAATTTTGATTACAGGCGGCGCCGGATTCATCGGGTCGCACCTGTCCGACCGGTTTGTTTCAGAGGGCCACGACGTGACGGCGCTCGACATCGGCGGGACGCTGAAGGTCAAACATCTTTTGTCCAACCGGCAGTTCCGCATGGTGAAGGGGTCAGTTCTCGATTCCGACCTCGTCGACTCGCTCGTCTATCAGGCCGATCTGGTTTATCACCTTGCGGCTGTCGTCGGCGTCGAGCATTATGTCGAAGATCCGTTCAAGGTTCTCACGGTGAACATAAACGGCACGCAGAATGTTCTCCGGGCGTGCTGGAAATATCAGCGCAAAGTCGTCTTCAGTTCGACGTCGGAGGTCTACGGCAAGAGCGAGCAGGTGCCGTTTAGGGAAGACGGCGACCGGACGCTGGGGAGCACGCACGTCGACCGGTGGTGCTATTCGACGTCGAAGGCGACCGGAGAACATTTTTGCCACGCATACGGAAAGATGGGACTGCGGTACGTGATCCTGCGATACTTCAACGTCTACGGGCCGCGGCTGGACGCGCTGGATGCCGGCCGTGTCATCACGATTTTTTTCGGCCAGGCTATGCGGGGCGGGCCGCTGACTCTGATCGGAGACGGCAAACAGACGAGGTGTTTCACCTACGTGGACGATGCGATCGCCGCCACGCACCGCGCGGGTCTTGAGCCGAAAGCTGAAGGACAGGCGATCAACATCGGGACCGATACGGAGACGACGATGTTAGAACTGGCCGAAGTGGTGAAGCGCGCGTCAAGCCGGCCGATCGAGATCGTGCATGTGCCGTTTCAGAGCGTCTACGGCGAATCGTACGAGGACATTCCGCGGCGGGTTCCGACAGTCGAGAAAATGGCGTCCATCCTCGGCGTAAAGGCCAAGACGCCGTTGAGCGTCGGCATCAAACGCACGTGGGATTATTTTCAGGAGCAACAGCCGTCGAAACCGTTCGCTTCGGTTTCCGCGTGATGACCGGCCGGATGGAGGGAATCCCGCGAAGTCCATGGATGGACGGGATCGGGAGGGCCGACCGATGAAGCGGTTCGGCCTGCGCGTCGACGTCTGCCATCTTACGGCGTTGACCGAAGGCGTGCCGCCGCTTCTGGACCTTTTCCGCCGGACGAACGTCCGCGCGACATTTTTTGTCGCTCTCGGACCGGACAATGCCGGCCGGGGCGGGCTTCGGCGGATTTTTCAGCCCGGATTTTTACGCAAGATGTGGCGGTCGCGCGCATGGAAAATGTACGGCTGGAAAACGATCACCGCCGGCTGGTTTGGCGCGCCGAATGTGATTGCCGACGCGGGCGCCGCGGTTTTGCGGGCGCTGGCGGAATCGCCGCACGAGATCGGCCTGCACGGCTGGGACCACGCGGCCTGGCAGGACCGGATGGAGCAATGGTCCGTCGGGGACGTGGCTGAACATCTTCGAAACGCCTCGGACGCGTACGAACGGATATTCGGCCGAAAGCCGCTGTCGAGCGCCGCGCCCGGCTGGCGGATATCGCCGCGGTTGCTCCGGGCAAACGATCTCCACGAATTTGCGTACGCGTCGGACTCGCGGGGCGAATGTGCGTTTCGGCCGGCCGTCGATGGAACGGCATTGACGACGATTCAAATCCCGCTGACGCTTCCGACTCTCGACGAATGGATGGCGCTTGGCCAAAGCGCGCCGTCTTTTTTTTCTGAAATGATCTCACGGATCGATCAGGCACCGTTTGCGGTCCTCGCCGTTCATGCCGAAGCCGAGGGCCGGCTGTACTTGCGGGATTTTGCCGGATTTTTGGAAACCGCCGCATCGCGTGGCCTCGTTCCTGTTCCGCTTGGAGACGTCGCGCGGGACCTGGGCCGCGTCGAGCCACATGCCGTGAGCATGGGTGAACTTCCCGGCCGGGCCCAGCGGGTTCTGATTCAAGAACAGAGACAGTCATGACTTTTCGTCCGCGCGTCACCGGAATTTTTTTGTCCACTCTTGTTTTGGCGCTCGCCGGCTGTGTGACGATGCGTCCGCACCCGATCTCTCCGGCGGAGTCTCTGTCCTCGTTCGAATCCCGAACGCTCGACAATTCAGGTCTGCGCGCGTTTCTCGAAAAAAATCTTGGCCGAAGAATCGATCCCTGGCCTCCGCGCGCCTGGAATTTTGACATGCTGACATTAACGGCATTTTATTATCACCCTGACATTGATGTGGCGCGCGCTCAGTGGGAATCGACGCGGGCAGGCGAAGTCTCCGCGGGCGTTCGGCCAACGCCGGATATTTCACTGAATTCCGCGCGGCGCCGGGACGCACAGGATCTTTCCCCCTGGACGTTGACCTACGTTCTGACCCAGCCGATCGAAACGGCGGGGAAACGCGGGATTCGCATTACGCAGGCGAAAGAGGCGTCTGAATCGTCCAGGTGGAATCTTGCCGCCACGGCATGGCGGGTCAGAAGCCGTCTGCGGAAAACCCTGCTCGACTTGCAGAAGGTTTCGCAGGCCGAGGAAATTCTCGGACGTGAGCGGCAAATCCGGGAAGAAATTGAACGGCAAATCGAAACACAGGGCGGCGGCATGTCCCAGCTGACGGTTTCGCAGGCCCGGATCGCGCTGAACGAAACGCTCCTGTCGTTTCACGACGCCGCGGGGAAACGCAGGTCGCTGGAGGTCGAACTGGCTGGCGCAATCGGCGTTCCACCGGCCGCGCTGGACGCAGTCGTGCCTGATTTTTCGGAGTTTGACAGCCCGCCGGAAATGTCGGACTCATTTCTACGGGCCGCCCGCCTGTCAGCGCTTCTGAACCGCGCGGACATTCTGGCCGCGCTGTCGGATTATGCCGCCGCTGAGTCCGCGCTGAAATTGGAAATTGCCAAACAGTATCCCGACGTGCAGATCGGTCCCGGCTACGAATGGGACCAGGGAAATCGAAAATGGCTTCTCGGAATCTCTCTGCCGGTTTCGATGTCCATCCGGCAAAAAGGAGAGATTGCCGGATCCGTGGCGCGCCGCCGGGAATCGGCCGCGAGATTCACTGCGATTCAAGCCGGCATCCTGGGCGAGATCGACCGCGCCTCTGCCGCATACCGCGCGTCGCTTGAGAAATTGCAGGCGGCCCGGGACCTGTGGGACAAACAAAAAACACATCAGCAAATTTTGAAGGAACGCCTTCACGCGGGCGAATCGGGCCGGTTCACGCTGTTGAACGCCCAGTTGGTTGTCACCTCCTCGGAATTTTTGTACGCCGAGGCGTTCGCAGAGATGCAGAATGCGCTCGGAGTTCTGGAGGATGCCGTGCAGAGGCCTCTTGATCACGCGTCGTTGATCCCGGAAGTGCCCGAAAAAAATCCGCGGCCGGACGAGTTGGGGGAATGAGGCCGCCGTGCTGACCGCGATTGTCCGATTTTCGTTGCGGCATCGTGCCGTTGTCATTGCGCTGGCCTGCATCTTTTTCGTTTACGGCCTCTACGCGCTTTCGCACGCCGGTACTGAAGTTTTTCCGGAATTTGCGCCGCCGCAGGTGGTGATCCAGACAGAAGCTGCGGGACTTTCTCCGGAACAGGTTGAAGTGCTCGTGACTCTGCCCGTCGAAAACGCGATTAACGGCGCCACTGCCGTCGACATGATCCGTTCGACTTCCATCCAGGGTCTGTCGGCCGTCACCGTGACGTTTCAGCCTGGCAGTGATATTTACCGCGCGCGGCAGGCGATGACAGAACGCCTCGCGACGCTGGCCGGCCGGCTGCCGCAGGGTGTCGCCTCGCCGGTGATGACGCCGCTCACGTCGTCGACCGCCACCGTGTTGTCGATGGGGTTGACGTCGGACACGCGGACGCTGATGGAACTTCGCACGCTGGCGGACTGGACCATCAAACCGCGACTTCTCGCCGCGCCGGGCGTCGCCAGCGTGACGGTATTCGGCGGCGATGTAAAACAAATCCAGATTCAAGTGCGGCCTGAACGTCTGATTCACTACGGGCTGTCCATCGAAGACGTTCTGTCCGCAGCCCAGCGGTTCACGGGCGTTCGTGGTGCGGGATTCATCGACCTCGGCGGCCGGCGAATTGTCCTTAAAACCGAGGGGCAGACCGTGGATGTGAAATCTCTTGCGAACAGCGCGTTGGTCCTCGGCAACGGATCGGATGTGACGCTGAGTATTTCTCTGGGAGACGTCGCGGACGTCATCGAAGCGCCGGAGCCGCCGATTGGCGCGGCGTCGATCATGGGCAAAGGCGGTGTGATCCTGATTGTGATGGCGCAAATGGGCGCTAACACGCTTGAAGTGACTGGGGCAGTGGAAGCGGCATTGGAGGAACTGCGGCCGTCGCTGGAGTCCCAGGGTGTCATCCTGCGAGCCGATCTGTTCAGGCCCGCCAATTTCATTCTGGCGGGCCTTCGAAATATTCGGTCGTCTCTGTGGTTGGGCGCCCTGTTGGTCGTTGTCGTCCTGTTCCTGTTTTTAATGAATATTCGGACCGCCCTCATTTCCTGCGCGGCGATTCCGCTGTCGCTTCTGGCCGCTGTCGTGGTTCTTCAGCGGTTCGGATTGAACCTGAACGCCATGACGATCGGGGGGCTGGCGATCTCGGTCGGTCTCGTCGTCGACGACGCGATCATCGACGTCGAAAATATTTTAAGACGCCTCCGGGAAAATGACGCATCGCCGTCTCCGAAACCCGCCTCACAGGTGACGCTCGACGCGTCGCTCGAGGTCCGCAACGCCGTCGTCTACGCGACCCTCGCCGTCGCGCTTGTGTTTATCCCCGTGCTGACGCTATCCGGCGTGGCAGGCCGGCTCTTCGCGCCGCTGGGCATCGCCTACATCCTCGCGACTCTGGCGTCGCTGGTCGTCGCCCTCACCGTCACGCCTGCATTGTGTCTTGTGCTGATCGGCCGGCCGGGTATCCGGCGCGCCGAATCGGCTCTGGTCCGTCTGTTGAAAGACCTGTACCGTGCGATTCTGATCCGGGTGGAACGCCGGCATATACTCGTGATTGTGTTTGTGGTCGCGCTGACATTTGCTGCCGCGTACGTCCTACGGTCTTTTCGCGGCGAATTTTTGCCGGAACTTCGCGAAGACAGTTTTATCGTTCACATGCTTGCCCCGCCGGGCACATCTTTGACCGAGGCTCAGGAAATCGGCCGCCAGGCAACGGAAGCGATCCTTGCTCTTCCGTATGTCCGTTCCGTGGCCCAGCAGCTCGGGCGGGCCCAGCAGGGCGAAGACGCATGGGGGACGCATTACAGCGAATTTGTGGTGGGCCTGAAAGCCGGGACGGAGGAGCAGGCGGAGCGGGCGCAGGATGAAATCCGTGCCGCGCTTTCAAATTTTTCCGGGACTGACTTCGACGTCCAGACTTTTTTGAGCGAACGGATCGAGGAAACCGTTTCGGGATTTACGGCGGCGGTGGC
>JAHFCY010000088.1 GCA_023249255.1 Candidatus Lindowiibacteriota bacterium
CGACACCTCCGCCGGCCAGCCGGCCGACCGGACACACTCGACCAGTTGAAACGCCTTGCGACGAATGGCGCCATCGTCCGATGAAACCACAAAGACGGCAACCCCCCCGGCCGGCGCGGCAACGCCCGACTGCTCGCGGAGTTTCAGAAGCTCGATCAGGCGCTCAATGCCGCCCGCAAATCCGACGGCCGGCGTGTCGGGGCCGCCCAGCGACCGGACCAGTCCGTCGTATCGGCCGCCGGCGATCACCGCATCCTGCGCGCCAAGATCCGTCGTGACGAACTCGAACACCGTCCGGACGTAATAGTCGAGGCCGCGGACCAACCGGTCGCGGACGACAAAGGCGACGCCGGAGTCGGTCAGGAGTTGTTTGAGGGCCGTATCGTGCGACCGGCACGCATCGCACAACGTTTCGGACACGGCCGGAGCGCTCTCGTAGACGCTCACGCATCCTTCGCGCTTGCAGTCCAGACACCGCAATGGATTTCGGTCGACGCGGTCCCGGCATTCCTCGCAGAGCCGGTCGGCCGCCGACACGAGAAACGATTTCAGTTTGTCCAGATAAGCCGGGCGGCACGCGGGACAGCCGAGGGAATTGACGAGAAGCGTTGTGCGGTCAAGCAATCCGAGGTCCCCAAGAAGCGAATGGCCGACCGCGATGACTTCGGCGTCCGCCGCGGCGGAAGGCGATCCGAAATACTCGATGCCAAACTGGTGAAACTGCCGGTACCGGCCGGCCTGCGGCCGTTCGTATCGGAACATGGGGCCGAGGTAAAACATCTTGACCGTGTCGACAATCTGCATTTTTTCCTCGACCAAAAACCGCACAACCGACGCCGTGCCTTCGGGCCGGAGCGTGAGAGAGCGGCCTTTGCGGTCTGCAAATGTGTACATCTCTTTCGAAACGATGTCGGTGGTCTCGCCGATTGAGCGGGTGAAAAGCGTGGTTTCCTCAAAAATGGGTGTGCGGATCTGCTGGATGCCGTAGCGCTGAAAAATTTTTCGGGCTGATTCCTCGACGCGGCTGAACAGCCGTCCGTCGCCGCCGAAAAAATCCCGCGTCCCGCGAACTTTCTGGATCATTCTGCTACGCGGACTTGGCCCGCGGCAGGCAAATGAAAATCAGCGGCAGAGTTTCGCCAGCGCGGCCGCACGGTCCGTCTTCTCCCACGTAAATTCCGGGAGCTGGCGGCCAAAATGCCCGTATGCGGCGGTCTTGCGGTAGATCGGCCGGCGAAGCTTGAGCATGTCCATGATCCCGCGCGGCGTGAGATCAAACACTTTGCGGACTGCCCGCGCGATTTTGTCGTCAGAGACGATGCCGGTTCCGAACGTCTGCACCATCACGCTGACCGGATCGGCAACGCCAATCGCGTACGCGACCTGGACTTCACACTCCTCGGCCAGTTTGGACGCGACGACGTTTTTGGCAATGTACCGCGCGGCATAACAGGCCGACCGGTCGACCTTGCTCGGGTCCTTGCCCGAAAACGCGCCGCCGCCGTGCCGGCCCAGACCCCCGTACGTGTCGACGATGATTTTGCGGCCCGTCACGCCCGCGTCGCCCTGCGGGCCGCCGATGACAAACCGGCCGGTCGGGTTGACGAAAATTTTCGTCCGGCTGTCCATGAGGCGCGCCGGGACGACCTTCTTGATGACCTTGTTGATGAGAATCGACCGCATGTGTTTCACGCTGACGTCCGCGCTGTGCTGGGTGGAGATGACGACCGCGCTGATGCGCGCGGGCCGGCCGCGGACGTAATCGACCGTGACCTGGGACTTGCCGTCAGGCCGCAGGAAATCGACCTCGCCGCGCTTTCGGATTTTCGTGAGTTGTTCGCAGAGCCGGTGGGCCAGCGTGATCGGCAGGGGCATGAGCGACGGAGTTTCGTTCACGGCGTAGCCGAACATGAGCCCCTGATCGCCCGCGCCGCCGGTGTCGACGCCCATCGCGATGTCGGGCGACTGCTGTTGCAGCGCCACAAGGACCGCACAGGTATTCGAATCGAATCCGTAGAGCGCGTTATTGTAGCCGATGTCGCTGACCGCGTTGCGGACCAGTTTCTGATAATCGAGCCGCGCCTTCGTCGTGATCTCGCCGGCCAGCACAACCATGCCGGTCTTGAGCAGGACCTCGCAGGCGACGCGCGAATATTTATCTTGGCGCAGACACTCGTCGAGTATACTGTCGGCGATCTGGTCGGCCATCTTGTCCGGATGCCCCTCCGTCACCGATTCGGACGTAAACACAAAATTACGGTTAAAATGCGGCATGACTCGCTGAATCCTCCTGATGTATTTTGCACGTGGGCGCAATGGGTTCTTCTATCACAGGCCGATAGGCAAGTCAAAAGACACGAATGGCAAGTTTCCGCAAATCGAACTTTAAAGCGATATGACAGTTTTGTTCTTTCTTCCTGTTCGGTTTCTCTCCTCCCATTCGTTTCCACTAATGAATGGACAAAATGCCGCTTTCATTCCTTCCGGCGGACACGGAGGTGCGAGGATGACTGCTGAAGGCAGGTTTTACGCCTGGTTTTTCGGAATTGTCGCGGTTGTTCTTCTGGTCGGTACGCCCATTCTCGTCAGGAGCAGCGTAATCGAGGACACGCGGACAAACGACCTGATTGCCATTTTTTACGCTCTCGGAGTATTTGCCGCCGGCGGCCTTCTCTGCCTCGGTCTTCTGTTCTGGTGCATCCAGCGCCTCGGAGAGGAGTTGCCAATCACGTACAACATCGGCGCCTTTTTGGCGAAGCTGGCGGTTGTGATTGTTCTTGCGGCGATTGCTTTCTGCTGGTTTTTCGCAATCATTCCGATGTTTGCGTTTCTCGCCGCCGTCCTCAGCCAGGCCAGGAAAGCGCGACGCATGGGTAACTGACCGCCCGGCCGGCGCCTCCAAAAAAATCGCCCACAGTCCCGAAAGTCGTTCGACCTCTTCAGAGCGTCGTTCGTCCCCCCGCCGATAGTCCGGATGGCGCTGGAGACTCGGGGCCGGCCAAGAGGGCTTCGCGGTAGGGCTGGGCGGTGGTTTCGGAAGTCTGCGCAGATGTGAGGCATTGGCGTTTTCGGAGTTCAGCGACTTTGCCTGCGTCCCCGAGGCCTTCGTAGAGGCAGATCACCCAACCGATTTCGGATCGAGTGAGAGCGGCGGGGATGACGCCGCCCGGACAGGCGGTGTCGATCGTTTTTTTCCGGACGGCGTTCGCGTCCTGATACCGGCCGCCGGCCTCAAGAGTGCGGGCGAATATCTCCGCAGCGTACGCATGCTCGGGCGATTTGGCGTGGGCGGCGCGCAGAACGTGGATGGCATCCTCAGTTCGGTCCATCTCGTGGAGGACATGGCCGAGATTGGCGCGGGACGCTTGACTGCCCGGATCGCAGGCGACGGCCTTTCGGAATGCGCGTTCGGCGCCGGGCATGTCACCTTCATTCCATCTCACAATCCCGAGGATGTTCCAGGCGCGGGCGTTTTGGGGATGGCGTTCGATGACATGATCGAGGATCTCGTGGGATTTTCTGAATGCAGTCTCATTCTGGCGCTGGCCTTCCCCCTGGGCGAGATCCAGAAGGTCATTGAGGGGCGGGCTGCCGGTGGTCTGGATGGCCGCCCGAACTTTTTCGCGGGCTGATCGGACCCACTGCTCTTCCTCGGAATTTCTGCCGGATATCAGAACATCCTCGCCTTGAACGGTGAGGCCGATTTCAGGATGATTCGCAAGGACAGCACGTAAATGGATCATCTTCGATCCGTCGATCCTGAAAGTGACCGTGACCGGCGCGCCGGCGGGCGTGCCTTTTGGAATGTCAAAACTCTTCCGGATGATCTTCTTCTTCAGTTTGCGGGTGTGCGCGTAAAGCTCCACGACCACACGGTCGAGATTGTCTTCCGGCACAAAAAACATCTCGGTGAATTCCTGCTCGCCGGTAGCGGGATAGGGAAGAAGCGTTCCAGCTTTGACGATTGGTTCCGGGCGGTTGCCGTAAACCCACAACCCGATATCTTCGCCAAGAACCGCGGCGGCCGGCGCACGTCCGGTGGAGGCCAGAACGCCGGCATGAATGGCCGCGCCCCTCTCGACGGAAAGATCGAGGTCGGCCAGACGGATTTTGTCGCGCGAGATTCCGATAGCCGAACAATACGCGGAGATGAGATACGGGACAAACGACGCGCGGCAGGACGCGCCGGAAAGAATCAGCAGGTCCAGGCCAGTCGCGGGATCGATATCCGACGCGTTGAGTGCGCATGCGAGAGGTTCGAGGATCGATCCGACCCACCGGCCGTCTTGAACTTCTCCCTCGTCCGGGTCAAGAGACAAAAACGCGTTCAGAGCGGAGATCAGGCACTCGGTCGTCAGAACCACAGGGCGGGAAGGCAGAACCGCATCCGTTCCGCGAACTTCGATTGTCCGGGCGGTAACCTCGATGGACGGATACTCCATTGGCGCGACGTCTGCGGCGGTCTGACCGGAACTTGTGATTACGGATTCGATCTTCCGGCAAAGTTCTTCCTTCAGCGTTCTGGCGACAAATCGATTTTGTTTGACAAAAAGGCGCGCCTCTTCGGGAGATACCGGTTCTCCCTCTGCGACCTGAGGCAACAGCGCCTTGCGCGCGATCTCGAAATCAAAGTTGTCCCCGCCAAGCCGGTCATAATCGCCCAGCGCCAGGGTTTTGATTCGGACGTTCGGGCAGCCCCCATTTTGAGAGATCGCGTCCACCTCGAATATCGCGACGTCGCACGTGCCGGCGCCGATGTCGTAGACGGCGATGCGGACCGGTCCGGCCGCGTGCGGGACCGTGACAAGATTGGGCCCGTAAATTGCGTCGAGCAAAACGGCCACCGGTTCTTCGACAAGGTTGCCTTCTTTGAGTTCCCAACCGGCGCGCCGCGCCGCATCAATGATTTCTTTGCGGCCTTCGTATGGCAGAGACGCAGGAACGGCGATGGACGCGGGCAGAGTGCGCGCATCCACGCCAAGGAGTTTTGATGCCCGCTGACGCAGGGCCGAGAGAATTTCCCCGAGAACATTCGCGGGTTTGACAAAAATCGAACCGATCCCTTCAATATAGCGCTCATCGGCGGCCACGTCGGATTTGGCCGACGCAAACGTGCGAACGCCATCGGACCCCGCGTGCTTCAGCGCGGCCTCACCAAGCAGATATCTCCCCGTCGTTTTGTCGCACGCTACGACGGAAGGAATCCGGTGGGAATCCTCGCCTGACCGGTCGCAGCCGACCGCCAGCGCTTTGACATCCAGACCCTTTCCCCTGTCCATCGTCGCCACCGCGATTCCTGACCGCGATGTACCAAGGTCAATTCCGAGCGCCTGTTTGTTTTTGTGACCGGAAAACAGCATGTCGCCACCTCCCATTTAGTTGGGGACCTGAAGTCCCCCCTTATTACGGAAAACGAAGGATTGGGGAGAAAGCGAACGCCGTGGCCACAGATTTTTCCGGGATTTCCCCGGGACCACTCACATAGGGCGATGCGATCATGGTAAGTTGGGTCTGTGAAATTTTCAGAGCTGTTTTTGTCCAAGTCCAAATTCATCGACGGCGTGCAATGCGAGAAACTGCTGTGGCACCGGGTCAAGGATCGGGCGGCGATTCCGCCGCCGTCGGCGGACACGGTGGCGGTGTTTGAGCAGGGGCGCGCGGTGGGCGAGTTGGCCAAAGGGCTGTTTCCCGGCGGGGTCGGCATTCCATGGATTTACGACATCGAGCGGGCGATCGAGCAGTCGACGAAAGCGATCGAGGCGCGAAAGACAATATTCGAAGCGTGGATCGTGAGCGAATTCGCTTGCGCCAAGGTGGACGTTCTTCGGCCCGCGGATGACGGCGCTTGGGACTTGATCGAAGTGAAGAGCACGACCGAAGTCAAGAAAGAACACTACGACGACGTGGCGTTTCAGATTCATGCTTGCCAGGACAGCGGCATCAAGATCCGAAAATGTTATTTGATGCACATCAACAAAACGTACGAGCGGGACGGCAAGATCGATCCGGCCAAACTGTTCACCACAAAAGAAATCACCGCCGAGGCCGTCGAACGCGTGCCGGATGTGCGCGAGGAATTTCAGAGAATGCGCAAGGTTCTTGAGCTGGACCAATCGCCGCAGGTTGCCATCGGCCAGCACTGCCGATCGCCGTACATTTGCCAGATGAAAGAAAAATGCTGGGATTTTTTGCCGAAGCAGAATGTGTTCCAGCTGCACTACGATCGCGGGTTTAAAACCGCGCTGGGCCTGATGGAGCGGAACATTCTTGATATCGGCGACGTTCCCGGCGACACGAAGCTGACCGAATTCCAAAAAATCCAGGTCAACGCTGCGAAATCAGGCAAACCGATTCTGAATCTGGATAACATCCGGACATTTTTCGGCCGGTTAAAATATCCGTTGTATTTTCTGGATTTCGAAACGGTCGCGCCCGCAATCCCGGTCTACAACCACACGCGGCCCTACCAGCAGGTTCCGTTTCAATATTCCCTGCACGTTCTCGACAAACCCGACGCGAAGGCGCGGCACACAAGCTGGCTGGCCGACGGCACGGACGATCCGCGCGAGGAAATTTTGCGGCGGCTGAAACAGGAACTGGGCGATTACGGAACGATCGTCGCCTACAACGCCCCGTTTGAACTTCGCGCGCTCGCCGAATCGGTTGAAACCTACAGCGCGTATCAGAGTTGGTTCAAAAAAATCGAGACGCGGTTCGTCGATTTGCTCGAACCGTTTAAAAACGCCTGGTACTACCATCCGGACCAGAATGGCAGCGCGTCGCAGAAAGCCGTCCTGCCGGCGCTCACCGGCCGGTCTTACAAGGGAATGGAAATCGCAGAGGGAGGGATGGCCAGCCGCGAGTATTACCGGGTGACGTTCACCGCCGTCCCGCCCGAAGAACGCGCCCGCGTGCGAGCCGCGCTCGAAACGTACTGCTGTACCGACACGCAAGGGATGGTCGACATCATTCAAACCCTAGAACAGATAATATAGTAGCCATTATTTGCATTTATAATAACATAAGGATAATATATTGTCTTTACGTATTGACAGGGATATAATCGTGCCATGAAGAACAAGGTGCCGGTACTGATTGAACCCGTCGAAACGGGAAAAGCGCTGGCCGAACGCGTCAGAACTCTGCGGCTGACCAGGCGATGGACTCGGGACACTCTGGCGATGAGGGCCGGGATTTCCGCCGCGTCGCTTAAGAGATTCGAAACCACCGGCAAATCTTCGCTGGAGTTGGTTCTCAAGGCGGCCCATGCCTTGTCCCGGCTTCATGAGTTCAATGAACTATTTGCGCCGCCGGCCGCTCGGAGTATTGTGGAACTTGAAGAACGCGCCGCCCCGCGTGTTCGAAAGCGGGGCAGTATATGAAGAAGCTGGAGGTTCGTTTCACAGCCGGGAGCATATGCTTCAACTCGCCGCGAAGGCAGGAATCTCCAAACGAGAGGCCGGCGTCATCATTGACGAAGTTCTGGCCTCCACCCGCCAAATCGAGGCATCGTTTCCGGATTTGACGAAATAGCCGCGCGCCGGGAGTCAATCCTCATCTTTCAAGTTACACCCTCCGTCCCCACGGCCACGCCTTGTATCGCGACAGTACGCGCCTTGTGTTGGTCACTACAATTTCAATTTGTCCCTGAGCATGGCCGTCTGCTCTTCGCGTTTCGCCTTCGTTATTTTTCCGATATTGGCCAGCTTCCATCGAATTGCAGGAAGATTCTCCAAATTCGGAAGATCCATCAGATTCCACTCCGGCATTCCATTTTTCAAGGACAGGATAAATCTTCGTTCGGTATCGGTCAACTCACTGCTCAAACGCCGGACGAGTTCTTCGCGCGCCGTGAGCAATTCCTCAATCGCGACGGGTTCGTCCGTCATTTCCAGAAAATCGTTCTTGTAGAGCGCGGTGATGTCCTTGCGGACGGGATCGATCAGCTCGTGCATGGGGCGATCGTGGCTCGCGAGATAGACGATGAAGGATTTCCGGATGTCGTCCGTCAGCCCTTCGTTGGCAAAGAGAAGTTTGATGTCGAAAAGGTCTCGAGGGTGCTGTCGATCCATGGCCGCGCAAATCTTGCCGCCGAACAAGTCGGCAACCGAGAGGGTGTTTCCCGAGACAAAGAGTTCAAATTCGGACTGCGCTTTCGGGCAGAGGTCCCGTTCCTGCGCGGGGAAGATCGCGCCGCGGATGACCGGATTCGGTTCGATCTTGATCCGGGCATCGCGCTGCTGAACAACGAGCTTGGAGATATTCGCGCCAATTTCAGCGCGGGATTCGTGCACATGAGAATCCGGAATGCTTCGGCGAATGCCGAGGGCGATGCGTCCGAGAGCGGCGCTGATATTGGCGAGCGCCTCGGCACGCGGTTCGATCGGAAGCCATGTCAGATCGATGTCAACGGAGAGCCGGGGCATGTTGCGAAGAAAAAGATTGATGGCGGTTCCGCCCTTCAAGGCAAAGGATCGTTCCGCCGCAATGACAGGCAGAGTTCGAATCAAAAGCGCGGTCTGGTCAAAGAACGGTCCACGCTTCAACGGGCCTCACCGGGTGTCTTCGGGCCACGGAGCGACGCGGGCACGGAGATATTAAATTTCGACACGAAGCGGCCGCCCTTTCCTATGACACGCTTGCCCATTCCCAGGTTGACGCGGGTGAGATCGAGTTTTCGAGCCCATGCGTGGCCGCACTCGTCAGCCAGAAATAGGAATATCCGCTTCACTTTGATCGATCGGCAGGTCTTGAGAAGCGTCTGAACCAGCGTCGGCCGCAGGGTGGTCAGTCCCTCCATCAGGAGTTTCGCGGCGTCCATGGAGTGCACCTGCGGTGTGAGGTGGAGAACCTCCATGATGGCGCGTTCCGGCGCGGAAACCGTCAGGGCAAAAGCGCCGGTGGGCCGAGACGTCAGCCCGATCTTTTTTTCTGATCGGAAGAGGTTAGTGGTCGTGAAGTGGACCCGTGCGCCCCAGTCTTTTTTCACGAACCAGACCGGAAGCCGATCTTTGGGAGTCCCGAAGAGAAAGACCACGTGGCGCTTTCCCATGGGAAGGAAGTGGGCATATCCCTGAAGTTCAAGGGCGGTGCGTCCTCCGGCATGAACCGAGAGACCCAGCTGAACCTGAACCGCCTGGAGACATCCAGTCCAGTCCACGGCCGCGCCGGCGCGGATGTAAGCGCCGTGCCCAACGCGGTCAACCCAACCGGACTTACGGTAGGCATCGGCGAGCTTGCGATTGATCCCCCGACCGGAAAGCCAAGGCTGAACGGCCACGGTGCATGCGGGCCAATCCGACAAGAGGAGGTTTATTTTTCCTTTCCTTCGCCTATCCATATTAGTCATATTTACCACAAAATAAACTTATAAACAACAAAAGTTTGTTTTTATGCATTATCGACGTATGCTGATAGTCGTTGGGTGATAAAATTAAACTAATGCGGTGCTGACGGCCATCACAACAGCGTCCCCTGAAGACTTTCTTTGGATTTCCTGAAGCGGGTATTCCCCGTCGTTGTATTCGATTTCCACAAGATGAGTGCGTCCGGCCGCGCCGTCAAAGTGCCGGATCCCGCTGATGATCCAGCGCCGGTTGCGGACGGTGGCGACCATGCCGATTTGGATGGCGGCGGGTGATTGACGGAGTTCGCCCGAGTCTTCATTAGACAAATGCTTCCGACCCAGCCTCCACTCGCACGTGTCTCTGATGGCGTTAAACAAATTCTGCTCCAGAGTGGATGGGTCCCGAGGCCGCGGAAGACGTCCGGCATGTTCGGCCGTGTACAGGTCGATCAACGCTTCATATGTCCGCATGACGTTGTAGTCCGTCATCTCGGTGTGGTTGCGATAGATCGACGCTACCATGCACTCGATGTTCTGAAGCACGTCCGTGTGTTCGTCTTCAATTCCCATTTGTCTTCAGGGAATCTGCCCCAAAAAAGTCGCGGCGGGTAGAATGAGCGTGTTGCCGGACCGGCCGGGACGGTCGAGCCGGCTGACGATCTGGAGAGTCGGAACACCGCCAAGCGATTTTGAAAAATGAGCCAGTGACGGTGACGCGTCCCGCTCTGACATCTTCACCTCGATCAGAAGAAACGGCTTGCCTTCCTTCACCAGCAGAAAATCGACCTCGCGTTTTTCCTTGTCACGGACGAACCGCAAATCAAGCGCCTCCTGACCGAAATCCTGCGTGAAATGGCACCATCGCAGAAGAGCCGATGCCGCCAGATTTTCCAGACGCTTGGCTTCGTCGGAGAGTTCCGACCAGTCATATAAATACACTTTGGGTTCCCGGCTGAGCGCGCGCGCGATGCGGCCGGCGAACGGGCGGATTCGGTAGCAATAAAACAGCCTCTCGAGCTGGTCCATCCACAACCGGACGGCATCCATCGACACGCCCAGATCCTGGCGGAGGTTGTTGAGCGACAGGAGCGATCCGACGCGAGGCTGGAGGAGCGCGACAAGATGCTCGACGGAACTCAACATCTGGATACGGGTCAGATCGCGAAGGTCCTCGCGGATGAGTCGTTCGTGGCGTTCTCGAATCCAGAGCCGGTGGCGGCGGTCGCTCGCGGCAATCTGCGGATCCGGAAATCCGCCGAACCGCAGAATCGCCTGATAGGTTTCTAATTCGCGGCGGCCGGGTGGCCGGGGATTTTCAAAAATACCTTTGAGAATCCGGTCGGGGGTGTCCTTGTCCTCTTGCATCTATCAAGCGCAGTCACCCGCCAAATCCAGGCATCGTTTCCGGATTTGACGAAATAGCCGCGCTCCGGGAGTCATCCCTCATCTTTCAATGTTTCACCCTCCGCCCACACGGCCCCCCACAGCTGTAACGGATCGGCGATCCCCGAGGCATAGAAACGCCGGATATCTGAAACTGTCAAACTGCAAGTGTGACCCCTTCCCTGATACTTCACGAGGAAGGAGTCAACCACCGCGCCGGGTCGGTTGACAGAAACTCGGGCAACAAAACGCCGGACGGGCCCACAAGCACAGTCCGTTCAATGCCCAATCTTCGTGCCAGTAATTTCAATTGGGCGGCGGCAAAGGATTCGCGTGACAGGCTGACCTCGATGGCCATCCATTTCGAGCCGCGGCCGGCGATGAAATCGATCTCCCTATCCCGGTCGCGCCAGTAATACACTTCAAGACCCGATCGAATGAGATGCGCTCCAACGGCATTTTCCGCCCAGCGGCCGAAGACCGCCGGATCCCCGCCAATTTCATCCGGCACACGGTTCTGAACGGCGCCGACCAGCGCCTGGGCCATGACGATAAGTTTCGGGCTGGAGGCCCGGATTCGCAAAATCTCCCTGGAATATTTCTGAATCGGCGTGACGAGAAACGCTTTGGCCAACAGGTCAAGATATTGAGCGATGATGGTTACATTGCCGCGGTCGGTCAGCTGTCCGAGCATTTTTTGAAGCGACACGATTTCGGCCGGATGATGGCAGGCGAACTCAATGAGCCTTCTCAATAGAACGGGTTTGTCCACCGGATGAAGGAGGAGAATGTCCTTGCTCAATACCGGTTCAATGACGGCATCCCGGACATAATCGTGGAACCGCCCGAAATCCCGGCGGAACTCGTTCAACCGGGGATACCCTCCTGTCGCGACATAGTCCTTCCAACTGCGGCGGAATGCGGTGGATTCCTCCATCAGCCCCCAGTGGGGAAACCGGATCAGCTCAAACCGCCCGGCGAGACTCTCCGTCAGGCCGCGTTCGACAATGAGAGCCGAGGAGCCGGAAACCACGACGCGCGGCCGAACC
>JAHFCY010000262.1:0-3099 GCA_023249255.1 Candidatus Lindowiibacteriota bacterium
ACTTCGTATTAGAAAACACAGGACTTGAAAAATCCGAGTCGTCGTCCATATCGAACTGAATGGCGCGGCGACGGCTGGGGTCGGTATCGATAAAGGTCCACCTGATATCATACAGTGTTGACAATCTGGCGCCATCAATCGGGATTAAACCATTCAACACCACGTTCGTGACCAACGGATGATGCGAGAACGTTACGACACCCGCCGTATAGTTTCCGAATTCCAGAGGGTCGGCCGCACGGAGCCGTACATAGTACACACCATCCAGTTGAAGGGGCGTGTCGAAGGAGATGATCGGCGTAAGGTCGGTGCCCGACTTCGTGATCGAAAATACCGGACTGGAAAAATCGCTGTCGTTATCAATGTCGGACTGGACGATGCGCTGCGGACTGCGATCCGCATCAACAAATGTCCATCGGATATTATACAGGGTTGACAATCGGGCACCGTCGAACGGAACAGAGCCGTTCAGGACGACACTCGAAACCACGGGCGATGCGTTGACAAACGGATTGTTAGATTCAAAATCGCCGACAAAATATGAAATCTTCCCGCTGTCTCCCGCGCCGTCGCCGTCGACATCAATGTCGGTCATGACCAATCCCGTATCGTTGAAAGTGTTTCGCCACGATCCGGTCGACCAACTTCTCACGGTGCCATCGTGTTCGCGAACATAATTGTCGATGAGCGCGGTGTGGGCATTCACGTCTACATACAGGCCGGTGTTCTCCAGATTATTGTAAGCGAACATGAAATCACTTTCGTAAGCCCAGCCGGGGCCACCCGAGTTTGTAATCTGGTTCAGGGAAAAATGAAGACGCGGGGAAGGAATGCCGGAGGCGATCGCACTTCCCGGAAAGCTGTCGAAAGTATTATTCGAGATTCTGATATCCGACGCGTCTCTATCGACTCCGATGGCGGCAGATGTCGACGTGTCGCCGATAAAATGATTATTGACGAAATCGATGTTTCGGGAAACCGGTCCCGAGATGAAGATGTAATTGTCGCCCACGGTAGGCGGCGCTACGATCCGGGTAACGCTGCCCATATCAAAAAACCGCTCGGCGGGACCAAAGAATCGTATTCCCCGAATCACAAGATTATGCACGCTGTATAACTTGATACCCGATCCCTGGCATTTGATTGAGACGCAGCCCTCGTCGCCGGGTTCTGCCGCAAACAGGGTGGGCCGAAGATGGTTGCCGCTGAAGGTGTCTGGGATGGACAGATTCATGGAGTCGTAAACTCCCGCCGCCAGATAAATGACGTCGCCCGGACCGGCCGACTGAAGCGCCCGTCCAATTGTCCGAAACGGCAATGCGGTATCATTTCCGGGAAACTCGTCACTGCCGGTCGCCATTGAAATATGCCACACAGTCCGCGGGGGCGGCACCACTTCTCCTTCGAACGGATCAAATGCGTCGAATGCAGAATTGAAAAAGGATGTCTTGCCGCTGTCGGATTCGCCGTCCGCGTCGAGATCGAAGTCTTCGAAAATGGGCGACGTTTCGTTGGCGTAGTGACGCCATCCCTGTTCCATCCTGATCCCGCCGTGCATGTATCGCTCGTAGTTGTCGATCCGCAATCCGCCCGGCGCGGCGAACACAGAGGCCGAACGTATGTCCTCAAAGTTGTTGTAAGCGTAAGATGTGTTCTTCGCGTGCGTGGAATTTTCAACAACGACCTGATCGCAGCCCATAACGCCATTGGCGATCATGGAGAGATGATCCACTGCGTTGTCCAATCCAATGACTGTTCCCAATCCCTCAAATTGATTATTGTACATTCGGATGTGGCTGCAACTGTCAAACCCCATTCCAACCCCGGCGGCGTGAAAATGATTATTCACAAAATCGAGATGACTGCATCTGCTGAATCCAAAGAGTTGACCCATCCCCGACCCAAAGAAATCAATGCCTCGAAATTCAACGTAGGAGAGATCATGAATATTGAACCCAGCCGAATAAAACCCATCACCATTCACCCACCCTCCAAAGCGGCATTTGAATTTGACCTGCCCCTCCGCGCCAGGCAGGGCCGCAATGACCGTCTTCTTGAAGGACGTACCCCCTGTTTCCGAGGGAATGTTAAAAGAGTCCGGCTCGTAGGTGCCGGGCAGAAGATAGATGTTGTCGCCCGATCGTGCGGCGCGGATTGCACGGGCAATATTTTTGAATGGCGACGTGACGGTGTCGCCGGAGTTAGCGTCATCGCCCATCCCGACCGAAACAAACCAGCCTTCCAGCCGTCGGGAGATGTCGATATAAAACGTCAGGACGGCGGCTGAAACGTTTCCGGCCGCGTCTTCCGATGCGACCGACACGATATGCTGGCCTTCGGCGAAGTCCTGTGGAGGAGAAAATACGAAATGTCCCGCGCTGTCCGCGACGACCTCCCCAATGGAAGTCTCAAAGTTTTCATAGAAAGAAATCGTAACGGAAGGTTCGGCCTCGCCTTGAATCGACAGCCGGCGTGATCGGATCACCGATCCGTTCTCGGGAAACGTGATATTGAGCCGCAACGCCGTGTCGATCGTGCTCTGACCAAAATCGACAACTGTTGAATCCAGGAGAAGCGGATCAGCGGACACGGCGGAGGGCAGAAAAACAGAAGCGACGAACCCCATCAGCGCCCACGCGACCACGGTGAGAGCGCGAGAGGGGTCAGCCGATTTCATTTTTAGAGGAGGTTCATCTGACAGGCTCGATCTCTTCGCATATCCAATCGTATTGCGGAAGGTCAGGAATATCGGTCATCATCTCAACAAAGCCACGGCAGGGAAATGATCGGCCAGCGGCAACGACCGTCAAAACTATCTTCCAATTGGGTTTATTCATGGACGACATCACAACGGACTGTCTGGACAGATTGACCGTATTGATCGATCTGACGGTCGGCGGGGGCGTTGAATACTCTGGGTTGCCGCGAATCGTCAGCGTTCGACTTTGACCCTTCACAATCGTCGTATCCGACGGCTCAAACAAAAATGGCGCGATCACATCGCCGGTTGCCGTCAGTGTGACCTGACTGTGGAACGGATCGTTTGTCTGAACGATCGTTCGTTTGACAAATTGGCCGGGTTGTCCTTCCGTCCGAAAT
>JAHFCY010000262.1:3109-4349 GCA_023249255.1 Candidatus Lindowiibacteriota bacterium
ACCCAAGGGACGACCCGGCCTTCGTTGATCTTTCCGCAATCGACCGGCTCGGTTTGAAATGTCACGGATGGATCGCCATAGGCGGGGGTTGATAAGAAAGAGAGAGAAAAACCGAAAGAGGCGATCGCTAAGCACATGACTGCCGCCCGTGCAAACACCAATCGTCCATGCCTCCAGAAATCGCCGGCGCGATTCTGAGACGTACGATGCCAAACCCTACCCGCACAGACATGCTTGGGCGGAATACGGAGTCCTCTTCTTCGACGATCGACTATTGCCATCACTCACCCCTCAGTAAGTGAAATATGATTCAGGAAAATATTTTTAAGCGACGGCGGCTGTTTCAAACGTGACTCGGGTTCAGATTACAGCCATAGGCCGTAAGAATATCTGGCTGCCTCGGGCTCCCTCCTTACCCAGCCTGCGGCTGGCAGGCAATCCGGCATGCGTTCCACCGCGGGGCACGACGATCCTGCGATACGATTCGTCTTGGCCGCGCTGTTTTATGTTCTGTTCTGGTGGTTCGGGGAAAAAGAAATCTGGCAGGCGATGAAAAACGCGGGGCCGGGTGAATTTCACATCGGCACCTGAAAGACTCCATGCCGGATGTATTCGAAAGGACAGGTCAGATTGCCGGCACGGCCGGAATGCGGTAGAACCCTGCACGTACTCCCCCTTGAATATTTCTCCACATTCCCCGTTCCCCATTTGGATGTGTAGTATAGGTCAAAGTTGATTGTCAAGCCGAAATTTTTTTGAATGGGAGGAATGCGTTGACAATTTGAAAAATATCGTATAGGGCGGGAGGGGATGAAGGTGGAGTGCGAGGAGGCTGAGAGGGAATGCGGGGAGTTGTCGCCGTTTGTGATCGTGCTACGGCGGATCGTGAGGGATCCGTATAAGGTGAAGGACCGGGCGGTGTGTTTGGTTGTACATGCGCGGAACCGGCGGGAGGCGGTGGAGAAGGCGGAGTATCATCATTCGAGGTGGATCGAGATGCATAAGGGGATTGCCGGGATTGTGAAGATGCCAGCCAGTCGGGCGATGTGAGTTCGGTTGCAGGAGGGCGGTATGCCACGGATGGCGACCAAACGGTGCGGTGTGCACGCGGACGAGAATTTTAAGAAGAAAATACGCGAGGCGGAGGAACGGGTGGGCCGCGCGATTTGCGGGGCCAGAAAGCCGGATGGGGTGCCATGTGAATGTCAGCCCACGCCAAATAATGGGCGGTGTATCCTGC
>JAHFCY010000089.1 GCA_023249255.1 Candidatus Lindowiibacteriota bacterium
GTCCCGCGACGGACCCGACGATACTGCGGCTGACGGCCTTGTCCATGCTGTCGACGATCGATCCGCCCACCACGAAAAAAAATGTGCCCACGAGGATGATGAAGCCGATGACCACGTTCAGAAAACTGGAGAAGAGGTTCCGAAGAGAGGTCTGGAGCAGAAGGACCATCCAGCCCATCACCGGCTCCCGTCGGGCGCGGTCTGACCGTTGGCGATTCTTCCATCGGCCAGGCGAACGACCGAGTTGGCGTGGGACATGACCTTGGCGTCATGGGTGGAGAAGATGAAGGTTGTCAACTCTTCGCGGTTCATCTCCTTCATCAGGTCGATGATGGTTTCTCCCGTCACCGAATCCAGATTGGCGGTGGGTTCGTCCGCGAGGACGATTTTGGGCCGGCCCACGAGCGCCCGGGCGACGGCCACCCTCTGGCGCTGGCCCCCGGAAAGCTCGCTCGGCCTGTGCTTCGAGTGCGTGTCGAGGCCCACCTTCGCCAGGAGTTCATCCACGCGTTTCGCCCTCTCCCGCGCCGACAGCCTGCGCTGAAGAAGCAACGGGAATTCCACGTTCTGGAAGACGGAAAAGACGGGCACGAGGTTGAAACTCTGGAAGATGAACCCGAGGGTATTCAGTCGAAGGTCGGTCAATTGTCGGTCGTTCAATCGTTTTGTGTCGTGGCCGTCGACGAGGACCGTGCCCGCCGTGGCGACGTCCACGCATCCGATGAGATTGAGCAGCGTGGTCTTGCCGGACCCGGACGGCCCGACGATCGAAAGGAAATCTCCCGGCGCCACGGAGAGGTTCACCCCCCGTAGCGCGGGCACCACCACCTTATCGAGAGGATATTCCTTGTGGACGTCCTTGATGGAAACGATCTCGGCCATGTGTCCGCTCCTTCTTGGATGAATGATGGGGATGGAACATTTTTTAACATTGTAACATTTGCCGGTTCACTTGATCCCGGAGCAGTGGACAGGTCGAACAAATCCAAAAACTCCGTTGGGACTTTGTTTGCCATGTCCGTTCCTCGAGGACACACGTGATGATTTTCATGTCCTCATGCCCGTGAGTTAGAAATCCGCCACCTCCGGAAATTCCGTCCTGATTGATGACCCGAAGGCGCCGGGCCGGATTGGATTCTCGTCAATCGACTGCGGAACTTAAGCGCAGGCGCAGAAGTCGTGCTTGCGGACTGTCTTTCGACCGTTGGCTTTGGCGCGGACTGCCGCCTCGCCGATGTACCAATGAACCACCGCGTTCAATCCATCCAGCGCGTCGCCCGCCGTGTTGCATTTGGCTTTCTTCAGCAACCCCTTCACCTTGCTCGACACAACCAGCATTTCCAGTTTCTTGGCCATTGAAGCCTCCTCTGTTGTTGGAATTCAGAAAACTGCAGGGCATCAAATCAGTTTGGCGCAAACGTGTCATCCATCGCAGCGATAATTTTTCAGGAGGAGGATGTGAGCGTCCGCGGGAATCTCAAGGCTGCCGCGTTCGCCGCCGGGATTCCTTGCCGCGCCTGACTCCTTTTATCTTCCGCACAAGGTAGAATAAACAGCCATGCGCGATAAAAAATTGATCATGCTTGGGATGATTGTCGGTTCGACGGTCGGCGGTTACGTTCCGGTGATCTGGGGCGGTTCTGCGTTTTCATTCAGTTCGATCGTGTGTGGATTAATCGGTGGTATTGCCGGAATATACTTTTCCTGGAAATTGCTCCGCTGAAGGGTCGATAACTACAATGAAGGTCCTGCTTGAACTGAACAATATCCGCAAGGCTTACGGCGATCGTGTCATTTTAGACGGAGCCAGTGTGTGCATGTCCGATGATCAGAAAGTCGGCGTGATCGGGCGAAATGGCGCCGGGAAGTCCACCCTCTGCAGGATTATTACCGGCCACGAGGACGCGGACAGCGGCGCGGTCAATACGAGCGCGTCATTTCGGCTGGCCTACCTGGAACAGCACGATCCTTACCGGTTGGATGAAACCGTCATGGGGTTCCTTCAGAGATATACCGGCAGGGAGGAATGGCAATGCGGCAAAGTGGCCGGGTCTTTTCAACTGAAGAACGAACTCTTGAAAGCCGAGATCGGGAGTTTGCCCGGTGGATTTCGCACTCGCGTCAAGCTGACGTCGATGCTTCTCGCCGAACCCAATTTCCTCATCATGGATGAGCCGTCCAATTATCTAGATTTAAAAACCCTTATTTTGCTTGAGGAGTTTCTCCGGGATTTTCGCGGCGGATTCATGCTTGTTTCCCACGACCGGGAGTTTTTGATGCGGACGTGTACTCATACGCTGGAGATCGAAAGAGGCGATTGCGTTCTGTATCCCGGGACAGTCGAGGACTACCTGATCTTCAAGGAAGAACAGAAAGAACAGGTGATGAGTTACAACAAAACGATCGAGGCCAAACAACGACAGCTCAAACTATTTGTGACCCGGTTTGGAGCCAAGGCGTCGAAGGCGAGCCAGGCGAGATCGAAGATGAAACAGATCGCCAAGTTGAAGACCATCGAAGTCGGACATGCGCTGGGAAATGTGGTGATCAAGATTCCGAATGTCGACAAGCAGAATAAGCTTGCGCTTTCCTGTGATGATCTGGCCGTCGGCTATCCGGATAAGCTTGTGGCGAGCAAAATTAATATGGAGATTCAACATGGTAAACACGTCGCGGTCCTGGGCGATAACGGGCAGGGGAAAACAACTTTCCTTCGCACCCTCGCGGGCGGTCTGGAGCCCAAAGGCGGATCGTTCAAGTGGGGGCATGAGCTTGAGATCGGCTATTATGCCCAGCATGTATTCACGGAGCTGGATACAAACTCGGACGTATACACCCATCTGGCGGATCAAGCCGCGGACGGTGTCAGCCGGCAGGAAATCCTGAATCTTGCCGGAAGTTTTTTGTTCAAGGGTGATGACGTGCGAAAAAAGATTTCGGTATTGAGCGGAGGCGAAAGAGCCCGTACCTGCCTTGCGGGCCTGTTGCTGGCGAAACGACAGGTGCTGATCTTCGACGAGCCGACCAACCATCTCGATTTCGAGACCGTCGAAGCCCTGGGCCGGGCTCTCAAAACATTCAGTGGCACGGTATTCTTTGTCAGCCACGACCGCACGTTCGTCAATCTGGTGGCGACGGAAATCATCGAAGTTCATAACGGCTCGGTCCGGAAGCACGCGGGCGATTATGAGGACTATGTGTACCATCTTGAAAAACGGATCAAGGAAGAATTACGGACAGGAATTGCGATTGAATCCAAATCCTCAAAGCCCGAAATCCCGGTCGACCGGACCCGCAAAGAAATCCGGGACGAGATGCGGAAATCTTCGTCCCGGATAAAAAAGATTGAAGAGAGGCTTGAGATTCTCAAGAAAGAGCGAGACGGCATTCAACGGGAGTTCGAGGGCGCCTCCGGATGGTCGCGCGAACGCAACGCGCGGTATGAGGAGCTTGAGCGATTGATCCGCGCCGACGAGGACCTCTGGATCGAGGTGAACTCGAAGCTGGAAAAATAAACAGGAATCATTGATCGGGGGAATTAAACGGAGTCCGAAAAATCACTCTTCAATCTTGTACGTTTCAATTTTGTTGTAGAGGCGGGTCCGGGAAATGCCGAGGAGCCGGGCGGCCTGGGATTTGTTTCCAGCAGCGGCCTTGAGGGCGCGTTCGATCAAGACTTTTTCCGATTCGGTGAGGCTCGGGACGTCGCCGACGTGCGCGGTCGTGGCGACGCGGATCGTGGCCGGAAGATCGGTGGCTTCGACGCGGTCCTTCACGCCCATCGCAAAGCAACCTTCGATGACGTTCTCAAGCTGGCGGACGTTGCCGGGCCAGGGATGCGACTGCAGAACGTCCATGGCTTGCGGCGAGACCCCGCCGACCGTGCGGCCGAAAATTGAATTGAACCGATCGATGAAATGAGACACGAGGACGGGAACGTCCTCGCGGCGGTCGCGCAGGGGCGGGATCTGAATCGTGATGACCGAAAGCCGGTAATATAAATCCTCGCGAATCTGTTTCGACTCGATCGCGTCCTCGACGTTCTGGTTGGTGGCCGCGACGATCCGGGCGTCGACCTTCCGTTCGCGCGCGTCACCGACGGGCCGGATGGCTTTTTCCTGAAGAGCGCGGAGGAGTTTGACCTGGGCGGCCGGGGCCATCTCGCCGATTTCGTCGAGAAAGAGCGTGCCCTTGTCTGCCGCGACAAACATGCCGTCGTGGTCGGCCACCGCCGTCGTGAACGCGCCTTTCTTGTGTCCAAAGAGTTCGCTTTCGATAAGCTCGCGCGGCAGAGCGCCGCAGTTGACAGGAATGAACGGCTGTTTGGCCCGGTCGCTCTGATCGTGAATCGCGCGGGCGACCATCTCCTTGCCCGTGCCGCTTTCGCCGAGGATCAACACGGGGCTTTCGACGCTCGCGGCCGCCGAGATTTTTTCAAAGACGGCGCGCATGGAGGCGGACCGGCCGATGATTCCTTCGACCCCTGCGGCCCGCCGGATTTCCTTCCGCAATTTTCGGACTTCAATCTCGAGTTTCCTTTTTTCGCTGAACCGCCCGACGGTCGCAAGCAGCTCCTCTTTCGTGAACGGTTTGGTGATGTAGTCGGCCGCGCCGAGTTTCATCGCTTCGACGGCGGTTTTGACGGTGCCGTAGCCCGTCATGAGGACGACCGGCAGGCCCGGTTTATTTTTTGTGATCCACTTCAAAAGCCCGATGCCGTCGACGGGACCGGGCATCCGAAGATCGGTCAGGACGATGTCCGCTCCTTCAGCGATCTCCTTGATCGCCGCCTCGCCGCTTGGTGCCACCAGCGTCTGGTATCCGGCGCGTTTGAGCAGACGTTCACAACTCGACAGCATGTCCGGATCATCTTCGACGATCAGCACGTTCATGGATATGGGTCAGTCTCCGCCGATGGATGCCGCGGCGAGCGGGTTGACGCTCGGCGGCGTGGCGGGCAGATCGACGATGAACGTCGATCCTCTGTCCGGCGCTGATTCGACGCGGATGGATCCGCCGTGGTCCTCGGCGATGCGCTGGGCGACCGCCAGTCCCAACCCCGTGCCCTTGTCGGCCGCCTTGGTCGTGAAAAACGGCTCAAAAATATGCGGCATGACGTCCGGCGGGATGCCCGCGCCGCCGTCGTTCACGAAAATGCACAGCCGACCGTTGCCCCCCACAATCGTTCGAACCGTGATCCGACCACCGTTGGGCTGTGCGTCGACGGCATTTTGAATGAGATTGAAGATCAGCTGTTCGATGAGATTGACGTTGCAGAACACCGCGCATTCGTTGCAGTCGACGACGGTTTCAAATTGGATACCGCGTTTTTTCATTTCATGATCGAAGAGCGTCGCCACCCGGCGGATGACAAAACAGATGCTCTCCTCCCGGTCGGCCTCCCGGTGTGGTTTGGCGTAGAGGAGGAGATTTCGCACGACTCCCTTGCAATAGTGCGTGTTGCGCAGAATTTTTTGAACTTCCTGATGGAATTCGTCGTTGCCGTTCAGTTCCTCGTCCAGCATTTCCGCCGTGAGCATGATCGAGCCGAGCGGGGTGTTGAGCTGGTGGGCGACGCCGGCGGCGATTTTGCCGATGGCCGCCATTTTTTCGGTGTCTGCCATCTGCCGGTCAAACAGCGCCTGTTTTTCGGCGACCGCCTCCTCGAATTTTCGGCGGCTGCGCAGAACGAAAAATCCGGCCCAGGCGGCCAGAAGCAGAGCGCAGACAAGGCCGTGGGACACAAAGAGCGCGTGGACTTCGGGGATTGAAAGACCGGCAAAATAATTCGAAGCGACCAGTTGAAAAACGCCCCAGAACAAAACCGCAAGCGTGAGGCCGGTGAGGACGACGAGCAGACGAGATGTCTGTTTCATGACAGGTGTATTGTTTCAGAACGATTCGGATCCGTCAATACCCCCTCTCGAGCCGCCGGTATTCCCAGCAGGCTGTTGACCACTTCGCGGGCGGAATAGCTGGTCCGGCCCGGCGCCAAAAAACGCGCGACGTCGGCCAGATCGTCTCCGCAGGTGATCAAGGGATGCTCAACATAGCCGTCGCTTCGAATCTGCGCGTGCCCGATGTTGGCCATGAGGGCGTTGCAGAGACATTTTCGTCCGGCGGTTTTCTCCTCAAGCCCGCCCTTCACCAGATATTTATCAACCGGTTCCGACGAACACCGGTATCCGATTTTCCCGTTATCCCGCTGATACGCCTCCCGCAGATATCCGAGATCGCAGACGCGCCGCCGCTCCAGATACACGTCGCGTTCGGAAACGGTGTTTTCCAGCAGGGCGACTTTGAACGGAAAGCCTGTCGGCGAAGCGATCGGATCGGTAAAGACTTTGGCTTGGCCGTTTTTCGCCATGGTCAGCAGTCTCGATTTGTATTCGGCGCTCATTCCCGATTCCTCGCAAAACGCAAATGCCGTGCCGACTTGAATGCCGGCCGCGCCGACAGAGCGGGCCTCTTGGAGTTTGCTGGCCGTTGCCCATCCGCCTGCAAGCCAGAACGGCAGACCGAGTTTTTGAATCTGTTCGAAATCAACAATGTCGCGCTCGCCATAGATCGGTTCACCCGCTTCCGACAGGCGCAGTTTTCCGCGCGGCGGCGCGTTGTGTCCGCCCGCGGTCGGGCCCTCGATGATGAACCCGTCAATACGGCCGTTGGATTTCTGAATCATGAACTGGGCGAGGGTGTTCGAGGCGATGATGGGAAGAAAATAAGGCCGATTGAGCGGCGGCAGTTCGCGTTCCGAAAACAGCGCCGGATTGAATTCGACGACCGGCGAATCGCCCTCGGGCGTCGCGCCGTCGACGTGAATGGCGTAGACGGCCGGTTTATGGTTCACAAACAAATCCAGAATGCCGGGAATTTTGTTGGGAATACCGGCGCCCATGAGGATGTACGTGACGCCCGCCAGCATCGCGCCGTAGACTGATGGCAGATGCGGGAGCTGGATTTTTTCAAGGTAATTGATCCCGATCGGGCCGTCGTGTCCTTCGCGGGCCAGAAAGACTTCGACGAAATTGGCGATGATGCAAAGCTCAATGAGTTCGCGCGGCGAATTCTTCGAGTGCATCGGGATCGTCTTGTAGGGCTGATCCGCCGGCTTGCCGCCGGCGATATAATATTTTTTCCAGATCCGTTCGGCCATGGCCGGAAAGGGGAAGTGATCGAACGCGCGGCGGATGTGGCCACCGGGATCACCGTCCTGAAGCCTGCGGGCGAGGATGAGGTCGAGGGCGGTTCCCGAAACGACGCCCATCTGGCCGAGTTTTGAAACGGCCCGGGCGAGGACCCACCACGACACGCCGGCGCCCATGCCGCCCTGAATGATTTTCGGGGGATTCACGATCACAGATTCCATGGATATATCATGCCAGCGAAGCCCGAATTCGTCAACGGCGCCGATTACGATTTCGAAAGTGATATCATGATATATATCATGATATCATGATATCACTCTGCCGTTACGGCCGCGCGGTCGTCCTGACTGACTCCGCCTGCTCCGTTTCCCCGCGTCGTTCGGACCGGATGAGCGGCCCCGTTTTCGACATCCCTGTCTCGCGGGGTAATCGGCCATCCTTGGCCAGCGGCGGCACGTACACGCACGCCGGTTCTTCCTCAAGCGGGTCGCCCGTGAGGGCCCAGGCGCGGGCGCGGTTTCCGCCGCAGACGATGCGGTATTCGCACACGCCGCATTTGCCTTTCAGCTTGTCGGGATTTCGAAGATCGCGGAAGAGGAAGCTGTCGCGATAGATGTCGATGACGCTTTTTTCGCGGATATTGCCCGCCCGGATCGGCAGAAATCCGCTCGGGTAGACGTCGCCGACGTGAGAGATGAAGACCAGACCCTTGCCGTCGTTCACACCCTGCGTGGGTCGCTGAATGCCGTCGGCGTATCGGAATCCGGCGCCGCTGACTTCGACGTAGCGCCCTCGCCCGTCCGTCGCGGCCGCCCTGCCGGCTCGCCGTTCACGCGCGATCGCCACGCGCCTGAAATGCTGGGCCGCTGTGGCCTTGATGTCGAACGGAACTTTTTTGGTCAGATCGTAGAGCCAGTGAAATATTTTCTCGTGCTGGACGGGCGAGATCATATCGTCTTTTTTGCCGCGGCCCATCGGCACGAGAAAGAAAACGCTCCACTGGACCGCGCCGAACCCCTCGACGAGCTTGGCGATCTCAGGCAGGACGGCGATGTTTTGCCGCGCGACGGTGGTGTTGATCTGGAGCGGGATGTCGAGGTCTTTCAGATCGCGGATGATTTCGATCGTTCGGTCAAAACATCCCTTCTCGCCGCGAAAATCGTCATGGACCGCCGCGGCCGGGCCGTCCAAAGACAGCGCGATGCGGGCGATGCCGGCGTTTCGAATTTCCTTGAGACGCATTTTTGTGACGAGCGGTGTGGCGGAAGGAGTGAGGGACGTGCGAAGTTTCCGCTCCTTGGCCGCGTAACATATCAAGTCTTCGAGGTCCGGCCGCTTCATCGGGTCGCCGCCGGTGAGGACGAACACGGGGGATCCCCACGCGGCGATGTCGTTGATGAGCCGGTAGCCTTCGGTCGCCGACAACTCGCGGGAATCCCGGATTTTTTGCGCGGCCGCGCGACAATGGACGCAGCAGAGGTCGCAGGCGCGCGTGACTTCCCAGATAACCGTGTACGGCGTCAGGTTGAAATCGACAGACGGGATCGGAGTCTCTTTCCACGCCAGTTTCGCGCCCGCCTGTGCGCCGACTTCGCGAATCATAGCCCGAACTCGAATCCGGCGCCTGCTTCAACCGCGTCCATGTCTTCTTCACGCCAACCCACCGCCAGGTAGTACGGGCATTTTCGGTAATCGACGCTGCAGTACAGCCGGATTTCCTCCATGCTCGGAACCATCAGCCGGTCCGCTTCGCAGATGATCGTGTCTTTGCCTTTCTGGTACGGGCAACCTGTTTCGACGTTGGTCATGAACCTTCTCCTTTCATCGGTATTGGATCCCGTTCCATATCGGGATTGCCGGCCAAAATTTCATCGTCAGTCAGAATGCAGGCCGGATCGGATCCCCACGGATCGCCCGTCGCCGCTTCGGCCCGCGACCGCAGTCCCCCGCCGCACATCGTTTTAAACCGGCATGCGGAGCACCGTCCTGTGAGGTGGAGCAGGCGGTCGCGAAGCTCGATGTGATAGGCGTCGGTGGGGTGAGCCCAGATTTCGGAAAAGGGTTTGTTTCGGACGTTGCCGAACGTCCGGTGCATCGAAAACTGGTCGGGGTGAACATTGCCGCTCCAGTCGATCTCGCCGATTCCGACGCCCGAACTCGTCCGCGCGCCGCCGTGCCGTTCCAGCATCTCGTGGATTTTTTCGGAACGGCCGTGGTTGGCGCCGAGAAGTTTGAGATAGATGTAAGGCCCGTCCGAGTGGTTGTCGACGGTCAGGAGTTCTTTTTCAAGATGGTTATCCGCGAAAAACCATGCGGCGTGGCACAGTTTGTCGATCGCCGATCGCCGCTGCTGGAGCGGCAAATCGTCCGGTCGGATGTGACTGCCCCGGCCTGCATAGGCAAGGTGATAGAAACAGGCGCGGCCGATCGGTTCCTCGCCGACAAAATGCAGGACGTTGTCCAGATCGGCGACCGTGTGTTTGGTCAGTGTCAGCCGCAAGCCCACGCGAACGTTCATCTCCGCCAGATGCCGCACGCCCCGTTTGGCCATCTCGAACGCGCCGGGCGCGCCGCGGAAAAAATCGTTGACGGCGCCAAGCCCGTCGAACGACACGCCGACGTAGGAAAATCCGGCGTCGGCTATTTTCTTTGCGACGTTCGCTGTGATCAGTGTCCCGTTGGTTGAAAGCGTGACCCGAAGACCGAGCCGGACGGCAGTTGCGGCCAGCTCGAAAATATCAGGCCGCGTAAGCGGCTCGCCGCCTGAAAACAGGACGAACTTCACGCCATATTCGGCCATGTCTTTCAACACGGCTATGACTTCGGCAGTCGTCAATTCGTTGGGACCCAGCTGGGTGTTCGAATCGGAGTAGCAGTGGATACAGCGAAGGTTGCACCGCCGCGTGAGGTTCATCACCACGATCGGACGAATCGCCGCCGGGTCCTTCGGTTTGGCGTATCGGACGGCGTCGGACTCGTTTGAAGTTCCCGCATAAAGCGTGGAAATATTAATCATAGTGGATGGTGTAGATTGCAAAATCAGCGCCACCGAATATCTGTTCTGGAAATCCAACATATCCTTCTGATAATCAATAAAATCCAAATGACGGCCAACAAGTGCTGACTCGACCCCACAAACAATTTCTGTCCCGATTCGTTACATCCTTCGCGCCTTTCATACCCAGTCCCCCATCCTTGCCGCCGTCGGCCCTGCCGGAAATTTATGCGTTCCAGTCGCAGGTGAATGGGCTGTACGGGTCGGCCTCCGCTGACAACTCCTCCCGGATCTGTCCCACCACACTCCGGCCTGATTCACAGGGATGAAAACAAAACAATGAACCGCCTCACCTCATACAGGATGGGGAATCTGCATACCAAGGAAAGACTGTCCGGTTTGCCGGTGACATGTGCCGAATTACGTCAGGATGTGTTCGCTGACCATCCCATTCGGGCCCGGTGGGTGACGACGCGGATCAGCGGCGGGATCAGGGAGAGCAACGGCCGAGGATTTGTCCCAGCGCGTCGAGCAGATGTTGATCTTTCTCGCGGCCTTGCGTGGCCAGACAGACGTGCCGGCTGTCCATACCAACTTTGTTGGTGCAGTCGCAGACGTAGATTTTAAAATCGCGCGCCAGGCGGTCGCAGAGTTTGGTTGCCGTCAAGGGACCCTTATCCGATCCGCTCCCGGCAGCGTCGTCATCCATTCTGACCAGAATAAAATTGGCGCCGGACGGATAGGGCGTGAAGCCGCGGATTTTCAAAAGTCCCGCGTGGAGCGCGCGGATGTCATCGATCACCATCCGGCGTGTGCGGTGGTAGTCGTCGTCGGTGGAGGGCAAAAGCGACAGAAAATATTCGGCGATGGTGTTGACGTTCCAGGTCGGCAGGGCTTTTTGGAGCTGATCAAGAAATTTCCGGTTGGCGACGTAGCAGTAGCCCAGCCGAAGACCCGGCACGCCGCAGTGTTTGCCCATGCTGCGGACGACAAGCAGGTTTGGAAACGCGTCCGCGCAGGACAACAGGCTCGGAACCGGGTCTCCCGCAAAATCGATGAACGATTCATCCACGATCACGAGGTCCATATCCTGCGCCGACGTCAAAAATTCGCGCAGATCGTCAAGCGAATGAAACTGGCCGGTCGGGTTGGCCGGATTGATGACGATGAGCGATTTGAGTCCGTTGTTTCGCGCCCAGGCCAGATAGGCCGCCAGATTCAACTGATATCGGTGGTCGGCCCGAAGACGGTAGAGCCGGGCGGCGCGGGTCGATTTGAGTTTGTGGAGATAGTCGCCGAACGTGGGGATGGCGATGCCGATATTGCGGATGAGCGACCGGCAGACGATCGAAATGAACTCCGTGGCGCCATTTCCGATCAGGAGATGTTCCGGATCGACGTGGATGACCTCCGCCAGGTGTTTGCGGCTGATCGACTGATCGCAGGACGGATAGGATTTGATCAGGGTCGGCAGACGCGCCTGAATATCCGCCAACATTTCGGGCGTCGGATAATAGGGATTGCTGATGGTGCAGAAATCGAGAATCCCGCCGATTTGATCAGGCATTCACAGCGTCGGTTGATCGTGCATTGTTTTCAG
>JAHFCY010000263.1 GCA_023249255.1 Candidatus Lindowiibacteriota bacterium
TGATCACCGCGCTGGCGTCGGCCGGCCTGCCGGGCCTCTGCGGGTTTGTCGGTGAATTTTTGTCCCTGGCCGGATTGTTTTTGTCCACGACGATGCCGCACGCGCGGATGCTGACCGCGGTGGCCGCGACGGCGGTCATCCTCTCCGCCGTTTATCTGCTCTGGACGGTCCAGCGCGTGTTCTTTGGCGAATTGAAGAACGAAAAAAACAAGACGCTCGTGGATCTCACGATCCGGGAACGGTGCGCCATCCTGCCGCTTCTGGGGCTCATGATCTGGATGGGCGTGTATCCCGAATTTATTCTTGCCCGCGTTCGGCCGACGCTGGATATCCTCCGCACGTTTGTCATGGTCAAATCGCGTCAGATTGAAATGAGCCGGCCGATACCGTCACCCGAGCCGCACGAGCGGCCCGCGCCGACGGATTTGCATCAATCGCAGTCTGTCCAGCACACCGCCTGATCCCGCACATGGAATCGCTCATCCCCGTCGGCCTGACCGATCTTCAGGGCGTTTATCCGGCCCTCAATCTCGCGGTCGCCGGTATCGTCATACTCCTGCTGGACGCGTTTTTCCCCATGCGATCCAAACTGCTCTCGGCCTGGATCACGCTCATCGCACTTCACCTCTCCTTCACCTGCGGACTTCACCGGCTCACTTCCGGCATGGACGAGACGTTTTTCCACGGCGCGGTGCGGATGGACCCGTTCACACACGCCTTCACGGTGATCATCTGCCTCGCTTCGACGCTCGCAGTCCTGTCAGCGCCGAAATATCTCCGGCTTCGGGACTGCCATTACGCCGAATACTACGCCCTGATTCTCTTTTCCGTGAGCGGCATGCTCCTTTTTTCCGCCGCCGAGGAACTCATCATGCTGTTTCTCGCGCTCGAAACCATGTCGATTCCCGTCTACTGTCTGGTCGCATTCACGCGGGACAACGAGTATTCAACTGAAGCCTCAATGAAATATTTCGTCATGGGTGCGTTTGCGACGGGATTCATGGTGTACGGCGTCGCCCTCCTCTACGGTTCGGCCGGTTCCGGATATTTCGCCGATCTTCCGCGCGGCGCGGCAAGTTCCCCCGGCCTTTTTTACAGCGGCATGACGCTGGTTTTGATCGGATTTTTGTTCAAGATCGCGGCGGTGCCGTTCAACATGTGGACGCCTGACGCCTACGAGGGCGCGCCGACGCCGGTGACGACGTTCATGGCTGAAGCGGTCAAGGCGGCGCCGTTCAGCGGAATGATCAAACTTCTGATCGTGGCGTTCGGATTTTCGCAGGCGGTCCATCTCTGGATGCCGGCATTCATCGGCATCGCGATCCTCACGATGGTCGTCGGCAACATGGTCGCGCTCGTGCAGACCGACATGAAACGCATGCTCGGATATTCGTCCATCGCCCACTCCGGCTACATCCTCGTCGGCATCGTCGCCTCCGTGAAACTCAACTCGTCCGAGGCGCTCGCGTCGGTCCTCTACTACCTCTTCATCTACGTCCTGATGAACGCCGGAGCGTTCGGCATCCTGATTTTGTTCTCGCACAAAAACAAAGACACGAACGCCATCGACGATCTTGTGGGCCTCGGCCGCGAGCGCCCCTGGGCCGCCGCGTTCATGGGAATCTACACGCTGTCGCTGACGGGCATCCCGCCGCTCGGAGGATTTTTCGGCAAGTTCTACATTTTTTCGTACGCCATCAAGGCGGGCCTCACACCGCTGGTCATCGTGGCGATCCTCACCAGCGTGATGTCTGCGTTTTATTACCTCAAAATCATCGTGGCGATGTATTTCCGGGAACCGTCAGACCCGCAACATCCGGCGGCGTTTTCGTACGAAGGCTACAGCGTGTTTTTGATTGCGATGTTATGTTTCACCGCGTTTGGCGTGATCTACTTCGGAATCTTCCCCAAAACCCCTCTGACTCTGGCCCGTCTGGCCGCCGCAAGCCTCATTCCGGCGCCCTGATTCTTGACGGCGAGTGCCACGGCCGGTGCGCCCTTCGCTGCATCAGAAAAATGGACTTGCCTCGCGGATTTCCTGAAGAAGCCACTGGTCTTTGGATTTCTCGAGCCGGAACAGCGCCGTGCCTTGCGCGGCTTCTTCAGCGCCAGTCGCGGCCAGTCGCCAGCGGCGCTGCCATGTGAATGAGGCTTCCACGACGTTGTCGGTGTCACCGGGAACGAACGACCCCAGCCATACGCCGTCGAATTTGATGTTGTCCACCGCCGCGAGCTGGTCCTGCACGCTTCGCAATACATTCTCGCGGTTGCCTTTGAAGTTCGGACTCACCACGTTCATAAACTCAAACGGATCGTCTTTCTCGTATGTAGACAGAATATTTTTTACTGCGGACTCCACTTCCACTCGCATCGACACGATTTGCTCCGGCGGGCCGCCCCAGTTCAGCGACGCGTCCGCGCGCCAGACTTGCTCGCGGTAGTCCTGCGACTTTATTTCCTCCCGGATTTTGTTTGACGTGTAGGTCAATGTGAAGTTGCCGTCGTCCTGGATGAACTTCTGCACCACGTACGCGCACCGCCAGTTCGTCCGCCGAATGTCGCTGTTCACGTTGTAATTGTCCGTCAGGGCAAGATTGTAGTCGACGTCGAGCCGCTCCAGTTCATTCACCGGCGTCTGCGTGCTCACTCCGTACTGACGCTGGTGCGATCGGCCCGGCGCGTCGATGGTCTTGTCGCGCGTTTGCATCGCGTTGAGCGACCAGGTCGTCTTGAATGTCTTTTTCGGATACAGCGGCATCGCCCACTCCAGATCCTTGTACCCGTATGTCATTCCCTGGCCGGCGTTTCGCCGATCGCCCGTCGCCGCCGTCTTCTCCTGCGTGATCTGATACCGGTAGAATGTCGAAAGCGTGTGTTTACCGGAGGCCGTGCTCATCTGGTAGTTCTGATTGTTGATCTGGCCGTTGACCGTCTTGTCGCTGGCCTCCATCAAATTCTCCCCGAATGCCGTCGAGATGGTCATGTTTTTCTTGATGTTTGCCATGAGTTCTCCGTTTGCCGTTTTTTGAAACGGCCTGAACGTCAAATTCAGGTTATGGACCTGCGATGTCAACCGGCGCGCCAGCTGATTCTCCAAATTGTTCCGGTTTCCAGAATAGTAGTACGTCATCCGCACGTCCGGCGCCATTTTGGGCATCTTCATTCCTGTCGCAAATCCGCCCGTGACCCGCTGTCCATCCGCCGATCCGCCGCCCGAGGCCGCCCGGAAATCGGGGTCGACTTCCTCGTATGAGCCTGTGAAGTTCGTCGCGTCAAATCCGTATCGAGCCGCCGTCCGGTACGACCCGTTCAGCTTGTAGGCCCGCCCGTGCGTGATGTCGGTCAGGATTTTTTGCGTGTTCGGGTCGTTGGACGAGCAGGCCCACTCGCCGTTCACCGTAAAATCGTCCGAGAAATTGAATGCCCCGTCCACCGCCACCACCTGGTTCTCCAACGCATTCGCCGGCCGGGCGTTCGTGTCTCTGACGCTGTCCACCACGTCCCGGGTCTTGACGTAGCTCAACCCGAACTTCATCAAAGTCTGCCATCGCTCGACCTTCAGGCCGGACAGACGCATCCCATACACCTGACGTTCAAACGACGTGTTCTCCAGATGCCGGTTCGGCCGCGCCAGATACAGTTGCATCTCTTTGAAGGGATTTTTCCCGCCGAGCGTTTTCGTCAGTTGCGCGCCGAGGTCCGAACTCGTCGACAAGCTGTATGAACTGAAACTGCCGCTCACGTTTCCGAGCCGCAGTTCGTAATCGTCCGGCCGCCTGAATACTCCGTACGCGCCCTGCGTCCGCCACTGTTTCTGCGAATCGACCTGCGGGTCGTCCGTCGCGCGGACACTCGTCTTGAACGCAAACTCTCCGCCGCCTATCATCGCGTAGCGTTTCAGCCCGCCGATATCATATTCCTCCTGATGGTGATTGCCGCGATCGAGAAACGACCGCGTCTTGTTCCCCGATACATCATTGTTGTAGGCCGAAACCGTCAGATCAAGATTGAAGTTGTCAAAATGCCCCGCCCACGTGTTGGGGTCGATCAGGGTCACCATTAACTTTGCGGCGCGGCTCGCGCTGTTGTCCGCGTTCACCGCCTTCTTGATCTGCCCGCCGGTCTGCGACAAGACGGTTTTGATGCCTTCGCCGGGGCTTGTGATGGTCACGGCGTGGGCAGGGGCGACAATGCAGCAATGCAACAATGCAACAATCCCGGCCAATCGCAACATCCTGTTGCGGCCGGGACGGAACATCCATGTTCCAGTTAGCAATTGGCAATGAATTCGGAAATCTGAAATCACCATGATATTTTGACCTGCCCGGCTCCACC
>JAHFCY010000090.1 GCA_023249255.1 Candidatus Lindowiibacteriota bacterium
CAAGGACTGGTACGGCCATCTCGCGTACAAACTCGGCGGGACGCGGTTTGACGGTCAAGGCGCGACGTCCGGCGAAAAGCCATGGAGAGACGATGCGGCCCCGATGGGATACGGTCTCGATTCCCTCCAGTTCGGCGCCATGTATTACAGTGGCATACAGGAGTTCGCGAATGCGGCTGGCGGTGAAGATCAACAGGACAAGTTCACGAAGCGCGGCGCGGACATCAATGCCTACATGGGCGATCTGAACATCATCGTTGCCGCCGCTCGAACCAAGTATGCCAAGCCTCTCGCCAACAGCACGGATAATTTCATCCGGAAAGAATGGATGGCCGAGGGAGACTACGTCTATAAGCCGTGGCTTGTGCCCATGCTGCGGTTCGAATCAACCAAACTGACCCGGCAGGGTGTGCCCGGTTATCAGTCCCTGACGAAGAAGTTTATTCCGGGCGTCAACTTTCTGGTCCGTCCCAATTGTAAAGTTGAGGCGTCCGCGGAAGTCGTCGGAGGCATGGACGGTCGTGCCGGTCCGGACTCGAACAAGTCGTACTCGGTGGAGGCGGTCAACCTCGTTCTCAAGTTCGGATTCTAAGGCGTCGTATCACGGGGGTCCCGCTGATGATGGGCGGGGCCCTCTGCATGTCACAGATCAAAAGGTGGTGGACAGTATGAAGTGGCGGAGAATATCTGTAACGGCGGCGGGTATGATTTTTTTGAGTGGTTTGGCGTTTGGTCAAGGGCAAGCCGGGAAGGATGTAACGGGTGCGGTGGCGATAGAATCGCCGATGGAAGTCAAGGCGGATGTGCAAGTCAGGTCGGATGTGGCTCCGAAGGCATGCGTCATCGCCGGGACGGTGGATGAATCGCTCATTCAGAAGTACCCCGCCGTTGTTTACATCGAAAAGGCTGACGGAATGTTCAGGCCGCAGACGGTCGAGATGGGCCAGATCAAACTGGCGTTTGCCCCCCATCTTCTGCCTGTTGTCGTCGGTTCGACGGTTGTATTCCAAAATTCCGATGACGTGAACCACAACATCTTCTCGCCGGACAACGAGAAGTACAATCTCGGATCGTTCGGCAAAGGCATGTCAGCGAGCCACACCTTTAAGGAACCAGGCGTCTATACCCAGCTTTGCAACGTCCATCCGGAGATGGAGGCGTATATCGTCGTCCTGCAAAATCCGTATTTTGCGGTGGTGACGAAGGAGAAGGCGGGAAAATTCGAAATGCCGGATGTGCCGCCCGGAGACTACACGATCAAAATCTGGGGTGAACAACTTAAAAAGAGGGAATTGAAAATAGAGACGCCGGTCAAGGTTGAGAAGGGAAAGCAAAGCGTCGTCAGGATCGCCGCACCGGAGTCGAAGCCGAAGGCAAAATAGCGGTCGCCATGCACGGCTGGGCGTGTGGGGCGAACGGGGTTGGTCATTCGAAATATAATTAGTTCATGAAAATACGGTGGCGGTGGAAGTGGACTCCCCCTTTGCCAGTAGTGTCCAAAAGATCCGCCATAGCTCCGGCCGCAAGGTCGGAGCTTTTTTTATGTGCACCCGGCATGTTGTCCACCGCCGTGGATGTAAGAATCCTCCCGAGAGTTGCCACAATGATCGAAGCAAACCGTTGCTGTGGGAGAGCGGGGAGTGAAACTGCGGGCTGGATGATCTTTCGCTCGTCAACGGGGGAATTTCAACCGGCCGAATCCGGCGGAAGGGATGATGACGGTTAATTCTCTCCCAATGCTTCCACGTCGGCCGCATCCTTCCGGCGGCCGATCGAACGTTTGTTTTTGATGTATTCGATCCTCCCGATGAAATAGACCGGAATCCGCCCGTAGAGTCCCTTGATTTTTCCACGATAGGCCCGTGACCATGAAACACCACTGATGGATGTCAGGATGTCAATTCGCACGGGAGGGACACCAAGTTGAATCACGCGGTCGGGGCTCGTGAAATCGTTTTGTTTCAGGTTGAGGGCGCCGAATCCGAAGCGTTCAAGAGCCAGCACGACGCGCTTCGCATTTTGTTTGGAAGGCTGAACAAGGATATCGATGTCTCCCGTCGTCCGTGGCGCGCCGTGAAAGGCGAGCGCGTATGCGCCGACGATGAGGTATCTAACTTTGAGTTCGTTGAATAACCCGAACAACTCGGCGTAATCGGTTTGTATGTCCATAGGTTTGGCGGCGCAGGTATTCCACGGCGGCGAGACGTGCAACCGCCGGTTTTGAAAGCCAAAAATTCAAGTCACGACGCGCCGCACTGTGATCCACGAGCGGCCTCTTTGCCACGACCCTTTTAATCATGATGGAATTTTACCACATTCCAAGCAGAATGGACAGATTTTCCGTCGGCCTGTCGGCAGTTGTCCTTGACGCCGTCGGCCGGTGTCGTATGATGCTGGCGGACGGGGGGATTTGAATCATGAGTTCAACGCAAGTGTGGATGTGCTACGGGTGTTGCTGCGGGGTGCATGCGGTGGACATCCGGCATAAACCGAAACGCGAGCCGATTGAGCGGATCCAATCGGCGTTACGGGCGAAACTGTCCACCGGCGGGTATCGCGACATTCCCATCGTGAAAACGGGATGCCTTGGGCCGTGCGAGAAAGGCAACATGGTCGTGGTGCGCCGCCCGGGCGTGGACGCGACTGTCTTTTCCGGGATCAACACGCCGGGCCTTGGCGAGCGCGTGGCGGAATTCGCCATCGACGTGGAAAATCGTGGATGGGGCGCGCGCGTCCCGCAGGACCTCGACGAACGCGTCTACGGCACGATCAACGCCGACGAAGTCCCTCCGCCGCCGGATCCGGCGCCGTACGCGGACAAGCATAAATAAGGGAAGCCGAACAGCCGAACGGACTACAAGCGGCGGAAGAGGCCGATGACTTTGCCGACGATTTCCGCGTTGTCGGCGGGGATGGGGTCGTAGCGCGAGTTTTCCGGTTTAAGGACGGTGCGCGCGCCGGATTTTGCGAGGCGTTTGACGGTTGCGTCGTCGCCGATCCGCGCAACGACGATGTCGCCCACGTCGGCCGATGGTTGGACCCGCACGATCACGATGTCGTCTTCTAAAATGCCCGCCTCGATCATGGAATCGCCCCGAACCTCGAGCCCGAACACGTCGCCTTTGGGCACACAGTCGTCGCCGAGCGTGATGGAATCGTCCGACAACTCGATCGCCTCCGACAGGGGTCCGGCCGGCACGCGTCCTAACACGGGAATGCGGCGGCCGACAGAGCGGTTGTGAAGCACGAACTGCCGCGCCCGGCGTTTGAGTTTCGCGCCGCCCTCGCCCGAGAAAAATCCCTTGCGTTTTAATCCTTCCACGTGCGTCTGCGCACTGCCGACCGAAACGCCGAGATGTTCCGCGATTTCCCGGAACGTCGGCGCGATGCCGGTCTTCTCAATGTGCGATTCGATGAACCGAAGCGTTTTGAGCTGTTTGGCAGTCAACGTTTCCATGGCCGGGACTATACCTACGTTTGTAGGGTTGTCAAGGGGTGTGGCGGACGGTAGCGTGGTAGGGAAATGGAAATGAAAGTCGTGAACGCAAGCGTTCGCCGGGCTGATCTGACCGGGATGGCGGGCCGGCAATTTGGCGATATGATCAAAGCGGTGGTGGATATTTCCAGGGAAGTCATGGCCATCGGCGGCGAGATGCACGCCGACGAGGAAGCATATCTTCTCGATCAAGGTTCACGTCAGGAGGATTTGTGGGGGATCAATCTCTATCCCGCGGCCGAGGCGGCGGATCTGGTCGAATTTGATTCAATGATCAATCTGCGTCCGTCCGCCGGAAACCGTACAAGAGGCGTGGACGATCCGGCCCTCCGGGAGAAAATTCTGCAGATCGTGCGAAACTTGGTGAAAGATTAAAATGGCGTTCCAACACGCGCAGATGGCGGCGGGTCGGTGGCGGACGATGAGCCTGTTTGAGCAACTGGGCAACATCGGCAGTGAGATCAGCCGTGCGCGGCGATCGCGCGCCACGCATCCCGACCGTTTCGAAAACGCGGTGATCAGGGCGCTGGAGCTGTTCGACCTGACTCTGCAGGATCCGCGCTGGAGAGGTCGGCGCAAGGAAATCGCGCGGTCGCGTGAAATCCTGTGCGACATCGTGTGGGGCGAGAGCCGGTACGCGACGAGTCTGGACGATCTCCAGCGTTATTTCGACACGTATGCGCTTGCCGCCCGGCAAACCCGATGACGAAACCGACCCGACGTCTCTCCGCGATCGTGTTCACCGATATGGTGGGGTACACCGCAAAAATGGCCAATGACGAAACCGCCGCCATGCGTTTCCTGAAAATCCATGACGACATGATCCGCGCGGAAATCGCCGCGACGACCGGTCGCATTGTGAAGACCATCGGAGATTCGTTCATGATCGAATTTTCCAGTGCCGTTGAAGCCGTCGAGTGCATGGCGGCCATTCAGGCCAGGTTCGCCGAATACAACAAATCTGTTGAACCCTCCGAACAAATCCTGATTCGCGTGGGCATCCACATCGGAGACGTGGTCGCGATGGAGGACGGCGATCTCATCGGCGACGGCGTCAACATCGCCGCGCGGCTTCAGCCCCTCGCCAAACCCGGCGGCATCTGCGTTTCCCGGGCGGTCTACGACGCCGTGCACGCGTCGGAAAAAAGCCGGCGAACGACGTGGAAGAGCGTGGGACCGAAACATCTCAAAGGTGTGGACGGCACGGTGGATGTTTTCGAAACAGGCGTGGAGGTGGGGGGCGGGGGCATCTCGCCGGGTCGGGAGACACGTTCGCGGTCTCACAAGATCGAATGGGTGATTGCCGCCGTCCTGATCGTTCTGATAAGCCTTCTCGTCTTCAACCGCACCCACAGCAGTCGTCCGTCCGTCTCCTCGATAAGTTCGCCCGAGTCCGATCAGGGGTCGTGGGAACTCATGTTTCAGGACGATTTTGCCGGCGATACGCTTTCGAATGAGTGGATCACGCAAGGTTGGGGCGGGCGGCACTTCAAACACGGATTGGTTTTCGATGGAATGGGATGGATGTATCTCAAACAGGCCGCGATCGATGGATTGAAAATGGAAGTCGACGTCGCCTTGAACTCCGACACGGATGGGGTCTTGAACCTTCTGCTGAATGTCGATCTGGAAAATGAGGCTCATTACTGCGCTCTATTCGGGCATGGAAATTCGTCCGAACCCAGCCGAACGATTGCCTGGCTTTTCAAAAAAAATATCATTCCCGGAAGCCTGAAAGACGTAACCTCCAAACGATCGTATAAACTGGCGGCCCAGTATCTCAACGGCGCCATCACCCTCTCCGTCGATGGAGATGAGGTTTCACGTTACAGGGATCCCATTCCCACGGCGGGGATCGAGAACAGCCGCTGCGGATTGATCGTGTGGAGTTATGGCACCGTGACAATTTCGAATATCAAGGTTTACCGACGAGCGAGGCCCCTTCAGACATCGCTCGACATGGCCATTCGAATGATGGAAAAGGGACAGTATCAGACCGCCGTGCCGATATTCGACGAAATCCTGTCAACGGGCAAAGACCGGCCGGTCAGCGAAAGAAAGCAAGTGCAGTACTACAAAGGCGTCTGTCTTTTTCTCAAGGGAGATCGTGACAGCACGGTCCGAGAATTCGAAAAAGTGATTCAGGAATATCCGTATGACGAATATCTCAACTCGGAAGCCGAGTATTTCCTCGTCAGATTTATGCAGGACAATTCCAAACGACTCGAACGCATCAACCAGTACATCCTCAAGTATCCGGCCAGCGATCGGGTTGTTCAACTGAAACTCGCCGCCGCCGATCACTATCTTTACAACGAAAAAAATCCTGCGGAGGCCGCCCGATGGCTCGAAACACAGTTCGCCGACGTGATAGAGAACAAAACGGTTCTGGACGCCAATGAACAATTCCGCCCGCCCCTCAAATATTTCAACGAGTCTCTGAATGCATACGGCGCCTGTGGATCTCTATTCCTCGCGGCCGGCGACACAGCGGCGGCAGTCAAGATTTATCGCAAAATCCTGTACAAAAACAGCATGGACTTTGGCCGGTTGAGAGAGGCCATACGCTGGATCGAAGGCGACACCGCATTTACACGTGAATACGCGCGGGCCGAAATCCGGGGCGGGTCGGTCGCTGTTGATTACGATATCAGGCGGTCCACGACGCTGTTCTACGAGAAATATCGAACGCCGCTTCAGATCAAATACGGGATCAACGATTGGAGGGAAATCAAGGAAAAGCAGATGCAGGAGCAGGGAGGCGTCTGGCATGCCGCTCTGGATTATGTTCCGGACACCACCCGCTACATCGACTTCGTGTTCATGGATGCCGATGGAAGAGAGATCGACAAGAACGGCGGGCTGAATTTCCGGGCCTATCTCAAGCGATAGAAAAGGAGCGTGATCGAGATGGTTTTTCTGGGATTGTTGGTTGTGGTGTTTGGCGTTTGCGTGGCGATGGCGATCGAAGGCATCTCATTTTTCATGTTCATTGCGCCGAGCGCCCTGGTGATGACGATTTTCGTTCCGTTCGGCGGCGCATTGATGACCTACCGCCCGCGCGAGATATGGGACGCCTTCATGGCGGTTTTCGGGGGAGGCGTGGATGTCAAACGGGAAGACCGCATCACGTATGCCGATTTTTTTTCGATGCTGTCACGGTACGCGATGAATGCGGGCGGGCTGGCGGTCGTGCTGGGCGTGGTACAGGTTCTCCGTTTCATCGGAGTGGCGCAATCCAATCACGAGGACGTGAATATCGGCATGATCGCAGGAGGCGCCGCGCTGGGACTGATTGGGCTCCTCTACGGCATTCTCTTCAATTTCCTCTACGACTGTATGAGGCGGAAGATGGATCGTCCGGCGGCGTAAGATCCGGGTCGGTTCATCGAGAATCGTGCTGATGCGGCGGGATGGGCGGGGTGAGGATGCCGAATTTTTCGGCTGGAAGTTGGGCGGCGGGTCGAATGGCGCCGCGGCCGTGGCGGGAGTTGATGCGGTCGACGAGGTCGTCAAGGTCGCTGCGGCGGCGTTCGGCGGGGAGGAGCGGCGGCTGGGCGTTTCGGGGTGAGAGGTACGAGACGGAGACGCCGACGAGCCGGATGGCCGGGGGCGGCGGGTTCGGCCGCCAGAGTTCGTTCAGAATCCCGCGGGCGACGCCGTAGATTTCAGGGCCGTTTGAGGTGGGGATGCTGATTTTGCGCTGTTTGCCGAGGGTGTCGAAATCGGCGGTTCGGATCGTGACGTGGATGACGCGTCCGGCGAGATCGTGGCGGCGCAATCGCGCGGCGACTTTTTCCGACAACAAAAACAAAAATGAGTGGACGATGCCGGGGTCGGCAGTGTCGGTCTGAAGCGTGTGAGCGTGGCCGATGGATTTGACTTCGTCCGGGATGACCGTCTCGTCCGCGACGTAGCGGCCGGGAAATCGCGTGGGTCCGGGCCGGCCGCCGATCGACCGCACGGGGCTGTGGTCGATGCCCTGCCCCATGTGTTTCAACGTCCAGCCGATGACCCCGAACCGGTCGAGGAGAACTTCGACCGGCAGTCGGCCGAGGTCGGCGGCCGTTTTGACGCCCAGTGGCGCGAGGGCGGCCTGCATGCGCGATCCGATACCGCAGAGTTTTTCGACGGGCGTTTGTTCGAAAAGCGCCGCGACGTCCGGCGCGCGGACTTCCCGCACGCCTTCGGGTTTGGCCAGGTCGGCAAGAAGTTTGGCGATGAGTTTGTTGGGTCCGATGCCGAGCGTGACAGGCAGGCCCAGATCCTGTGTTATGCGCGCCTGAATGCGGCGGCCGATGGTGACGGCGTCGGCGTGGAAGTAGGAGAGGACGCCGGTGAGGTCGAGGTAAGCCTCGTCGACGGACGACATCTCGACGCGGTCGGTGAAATCCCACAGGATTTTTTCAATTTCAGACGAAAGATGCAGATACAGCGCGGGGTGACTTTCGACGACCGTGAGGGTCGGGCACGCCCGCCGGGCCTCGTGGAGGACCATCCCCGTTTTGACGCCAAACGGCCGGGCCTCGTAGCTGGCGGCGAGGACGACGCTTCGGCGTTTGGCGTCGGCGACGACGACTGCCGGCCGGCCGCCAAGCCGCGGATCGGCCACGCGTTCGCACGCGACGAAGAACGCGTCAGCATCCAGGAGAGCGATTGAATGTTCGATTCTCAAGGACTATTCCCCGTCCGAAGCCTCGAGAGTCCACGAGAGGCGGGAGGAATCGAAGGAGAGTTCGAATCGGGAGGCGTCGTTGGAGACGGAGAAATACCAGCGGACGGTCAGGCCGTCCTGAACGCGCCAGGCGGAGTTGGTTTCCCGCACGTCGATCTTGCGCCCCCGCCAGACGAACCATTTCGGATAGATGCGTCCCCGGTGAAACACCGCCGCCGCGGACACCCGTTCACCCACGTTTGTGACCATGATTTCATGCTATACCTACGGATGTAGGTATGTCAAGAACGGATGTCCGTACTTTGCTGATTGCGTGAACATTCCGCCGCAGTTATCCTCCCTTGCATGAACATCGAAACGGCCATCCTGCAGGTGTACGGTCCGGATCGGAAGGGACTGGTGGCCGGGATTTCTGGATTTTTGTTTGACCACGGCGCCAACATCCTGCATGCCGACGAGCATACCGACGCGCCGGCCGGAATGTTTTTCCAGAGGATTCAATTCGAATTGAAAGGCATGGACATCAAATTCGAAGAATTGGAACCGGCGATTCGTCCGCTCGCGCGGAAATTGAACATGAACATACAGCTTTTATCCGGCCGCACCAAAAAGCGCATGGCGGTTCTGACGTCAAAGTCCGACCACTGTCTCCTCGATATCCTCCTGCGCGCCCGCGCCGGAGAACTGAATGCCGACATCGCGCTCGTCGCCGGAAATCACGACATTCACGCCGGCCTCGTCGGCGCTCTTGTCATCCCGTTCCATTTTTTTCCGATGCCGCCGGAAACAAAGGCGGTGCAGGAAAAAAAATTGCTGGAACTGTTGATTCGCGAAAAAGTCGAACTGGTTGTTCTGGCCCGTTACATGCAGATTCTCGGTCGGAAATTCATCGCGGCCTTTCCGAACAGGATCATCAACATCCACCACAGTTTTCTTCCGGCCTTCTCCGGTTCGCGGCCTTATCAGCAGGCGTATCACCGCGGCGTCAAACTGATCGGCGCGACAAGCCACTACGTCACGGAAGAGCTCGACGCCGGTCCCATCATCGAACAGGAAACCGTCCGCGTGTCGCACGGAGATTCCATCGAAGACATGGAGCGAAAGGGCCGGGACCTCGAAAAAGTCGTCCTGGCCAGGGCCGTCCGGTTCCATCTGGAGGACCGGATACTGGTTTACGCGAATAAAACGGTGGTGTTCGAATAGCCGGGAGGGCCGGCGGGATGGTCAGGCGCTCAAACTGGTGAGTTCGTCGAGGGCGTGGGAGGGGAAGTTGGATTCGGCGGATTTCAGAATTTCGTCGAGTTGAGCGTTGGAGCTGGCGCCGATGATGGGGGCGGCGACGGTGGGCTGGGCCATCATCCAGCGAAGGGCAAGTTGAAGCGGGAGGACGCCGAGGTCTTCGGCGAGGGCAAGCAGGCGCGGCATCACGAGGTCGACGACGCCGGCGTCGTAGCGTTTGACGTAATCGGCGCGGTTGGACGGCGGCGTTTTGCCCGTGTGAAATTTTCCGGTCAGGAGTCCTCCGGCGAGAGGTGAATAGGGAATGGCGGCAATGCCGGATTGTTCGCAGACGCCTCGCGTTTCCTCCTCGTATTCGCCGCGAAAGACGAGATTATAGTGCGGCTGGATGGTGGAATAGCCGGTCCAGCCGTGGCCCCTGGCGATTTTCTGGGCAGACGCGAGCCGCGCGGCGGAAAAATTCGAGCATCCGGCGAACCGGATTTTCCCCGCGTCGACCAGGGTGTGAAACGACTCCATGGTTTCTTCCTGCGCGACCCAGTCATCGTCCCAGTGCGATTGATAGACGTCGATGAAATCGGTCTGCAGGCGGCGCAGGGAATCCTCACAGGCGCGCAGGATGTGTGATCGCGACAACCCTTCACCGTCGACCCCATCCCACATTTTCGCGCGGCATTTGGTGGCGAGGACGATTTTCGATCGGTTGCCGCGGGATTTCATCCATTTTCCGATGATCTGTTCGGACACGCCGCCGGGGTTGTTCGGCGCCCAGTTGGAATACATGTCGGCCGTGTCGAGGAAATTTCCGCCGTGTTCGGCGTAATGATCGAGCATCTCAAACGCCGCGCGCTCGTCCATGTACCATCCGAACTGCATCGTCCCGAGACAAATTTCCGAAACGGAAAGTCCCGTTTGCCCGAGGGTATTACGCTTCATGAGGAACGTTTAACAATTATTGTTTGAGAGTTCAATCCATTGTTGCTAACGTACGGACATGACTGACGGGATGAAGGGAATCCCGCGAAGTCCACGGATGGACGGGAGCGGGATGGCCACGGGGCAATCGGGATTGTACAAACGGATCGGATATTTCGGGCCTGCGGGGACGTTCGCGCATCAGGCACTGGAGTCGCTGGCGGTGGCGAAGAGTGCCGAGGCGGTTCCGTACCCGACGATTTTCAACGTCATCCACGCGGTGGAACGCGGGGAAGTGGACGCGGGTGTCGTGCCGATCGAAAGTTCGATCGAAGGCGCGGTCACTGCCACGCTGGACGGTCTGGCGTTTGGCGGCGGCGATCTGCGGATCGTGGCGGAGATTCTGTTTCCGATCCATTTCGACGTGTTTGTGGCCCCGGGAATGCCGCTCGCTCCGTTGAAGGAAATCCAGAGTCACCCTTACGCCTTTGCGCAATGCCGGAACTTCATCACGCGGACCGGGGTTCGGACTAACGGATTTCTTTCGACGGCCGAGGCCTGCCGGGAACTTCGGGACAACCCGCGACCGGGAGTCGGCGCTCTGGCGTCGGCCAAGACCGGCGTGATGTACGGGCTGGTCGCCGTCGAGCGCAACATCGAAGACGTGCCGGACGCCGTCACACGGTTTGTTCTGCTGGCCACGACGCCGACGCATCGGACGGGCTGGGACAAGACCAGCCTCGTATTGACGCCGAAACGGGATCGTCCCGGAAGTCTCGTCGAGATTTTGCAGATTTTTTCGTCCCGGAACATCAATCTTTCCCGAATCGAAAGCCGGCCCCTGAAAACCAAACTCGGGCAATACTGTTTTTTCATTGACACGTGGGGCCACGTGGAGGACCCGCTTCTGGGCGGTGCGCTTCGATCGCTGTCGCGGCAGGACGTCGAGGTGAAATTTCTGGGGTCCTATCCGAATGCCGCTCCCCGTCCCGCCCCGGATCGTCCCCGGGTGGAGCGTTCATCCGCGCGGGAACCGCACCCTCCGTCGGCGGAAACACATCCCTGTGTTTCCGAACCCCCGACTCCGGGTACGAATACGTCCGTGTATCCGTGGGCGCCGATCGAGCGCGTGGGCGTGTGCGGCCTTGGTCTCATCGGCGGATCGATTGCTTATGCGCTGGGCATGATCGACGGGATACGCACGATTGGATTTGATCCGGACACCGAGACGTGCATGCTGGCCGCGTCGGGTGGAATCCGGTGCACGTCGTCGCTCGAGGAGCTATCCCGGGAGAGCGACCTCATCGTCGTGGCCGCGCCGATGGCCGAGATGGAACATGCATTTCGCCGGCTCGCGCCGCATCTTCGGCCCGGC
>JAHFCY010000005.1:0-30654 GCA_023249255.1 Candidatus Lindowiibacteriota bacterium
ATCCAACTGTTGGAACGTACTTCTGGCCGTCAAGTTTCACTTCAAAGCGTGCATTATCGCCACCACTTTGACTGTTGAGCGGTGCTGTAATGAACCTTCGACCTGCCGGGATAGGGTCGGCATCCCGTAGTTCTGCAAGTGTGAGTCGCCTCCTCGTTCCGTCAAGTAATTCAATCCATGTGTATCCTTGGTCGAGCGACTTCTGGCTGCGATCCTGATACAGCTGTCGGTATTTCATTCGGTCTTTCGCCTTAGCGTACCAGAGCAAGTAGTCGTTGACAGTATCGAGGCCAGCTCCACCTTTCCCACTTGTTTTGATGAATGGGATTAGTGACACAAAATTCTCACTCCCAAACACCTCGTCGCACAGGTTCCTGACGAGATGAACATTTTCATCACCGATCTGCGCGAACACGGAGCCGGATTCTGTGAGCAGTTCCCTTGCGGCGACCAAGCGGTCGCGCAGGTACGCGAGGTACGAGTGGATGCCGAGTTCCCAAGTATCGCGGAACGCCTTGATCTGTTCCGGTTGTCGGGTGGCGTCTTCGACTTTGCCGTCTTTCACGTCGCGCTTGCGCGTGGAGACCTGCCAGTTGGAACCGAATTTGATGCCGTAGGGCGGGTCGATGTAGATCATCTGGATTTGGCCTTTGAGGCCCTCCTTTTCGGCGAGGGAGGTCATCACCAGAAGCGAGTCGCCGAGGATCATGCGGTTGGTCCAGTGCTGGGAGTGGCGGTAGAAGTCGATGAGGCGTTCAAAGTCGAGGCCGTTGAAATCGGAAAAAAGATCCGCCTGCGGTTCGGCTTTGTCCTTGCGCTTGAATGCCTCGAGGTCTTCGATCAGATGGCGCGGATGGATTTTCTCCTGAATGTAAATCGGCACCACCGGCACTTCGAGCGGTTTGGCGTCCTGCTCGTCCTTGCCTTTCCAGACGAGTTGGGGATCGAGCGAAGGGTCGCGGGGGTAGAGCATTTTCTTGGGACGGGTTTCGTCCTCTTTCACGAAATCCTGAAGTTCAGCAGTCGGGATATTCACCCTGCGTTCCTTTTTGTGGACGTGGGCTTCGACCGGACTCTGTGCGTTCTTTTTCTTCCGTCGGGCGGTTTTGGCCTTCGGCATTATCGGTTGGTCACGCCGCGGTCTGATAAATCGCCGGCCGATAACGGGGTGTCGGAATCGACTTGCCGATTTTTCTCGCCGTTTTCATCCAAGCCTTCTTGGCGATCTGGACTTCCTTGAGCGCCTTTTCCGGAGTGGACCCGAAGGCCGAACAACCATGCAGATCGGGAATGTCGGCGATATAGCCCTTGTCTTCTTCGCTGTAGAAAAGGTTGATGTGATAATCTTTCATTCAGTCATCCTCCATCTTTAGATTGTATTTTTCCACAATTTTCAGGAATTGTCGAATCTGATAGGGCTTGGTCTGTCCCCCAACTTTTTGGAGATTCACAAGCTCACGAACACCTGGATGCTGATAAATATGGTGGCTGGCGTTAATCCTGTCCAGTTTGAATCCGAATGCTTCAACGATCTGCGTGAACTTGACGAACCGCACGTTCTGCGGATTGCGGATAATTTTTTGAAGAAATGATTTTTTGTTCAAGCGGGTTGTGACTCCAATTTGTTCAGAATGGATGATCGGATCAAATTCTTCGCGTCCCAGGGGTCGGAGATTTCGATAAAGGCCCAGCGGCCAAACCCGCCATGATTATTGACGGCCGGGACCCAGAGGGTTTGAGCAGTGGCGACTTTTGCCGCTTTGTCTTTTTTCTTTTCGCCCGTCACTTCGACGATGAGGTTCAGAGGGTCGGTTTGGCCATCATTGAAATGGACGAGGAAGTCCGGGAAGTAATTTTTTTCGGCGCCGCCGAGCGTGTAGGGGATTGAAAATCCGAGGTTCTGATTTTTGACGTAACAGAGAACTTCGTCCATGTCCTCCAGCGAATGCGCCAGTTTCTGTTCCCATGTGTCGGTATCAGCGACAACATGGCTGATGTGGCTTTTGTCCGGCCGGGTTTCGTAGACGGGTTTGGCGGTGTTGAAATCGACGTGTCGGGTGGTTCCGGCGGGATCGTAGGGACGAAGGATCGGTTTGAGGGTCTTATCGTCGCGCACGTTTTCGGCGATGGCGCGGTGAATTTTGTCGGATGCGTCATGCGTGAACTCGATGAGCAGGAGCATCTGCGGAAACGCGTCGTCTTTCAGAACGAGACATTCGCGCAACCAGTGCCGAGCGATCCGCAGAATGTCGGGGAAGAGCCAGTGTTTGAGGTTGCCTTCGTCGTCCTTGAAATATTTTTCCAGAACCCGCTTTGACAGGCTGAAGACGACTTCCTGTTCGCGTTTGCGTTTGAGATCGTCCAGCGTGTGGATGCTGGTTTCGCCGACGATGGGATCGAGCTGGACTTTGGTCGGAATGTCCGCCGTGGTCAGCGCCATTTTCGAATCGGCCGTGAATTTCGCCTCCAGCTTTTCGGAGGGCATGTCGTAGCGATAGCCGATGACGCGCGGGAAACGCATTTCGAGGTCGGCGCGATCTTCAAGCGCGCGGACGCGGGTGACGGCCGGAGGCGGGACCGGAATGACAATCGATTTTGAGCATGGGATGAACGAGAATGGCACGCCGTAGACTTCGGCATATTCGGGAGTCAAAAGGCCGTCGTCTCCCGGTGTGTAGCTGATCCGGCGAAGGCCGCGGCCGATCACCTGTTCGCAGAGAAGCTGGGTGCCGAACGCCCGCACGCCCAAAATGTGTGTGACGGTGTTGGCATCCCAGCCTTCGGTGAGCATCGAGACGCTAACGACGCATTTGATGTGCTCGCCAAGTTTGCCGGGTTTGCCGACCGTGTTCATGACTTCGCGCAGGAGATCCTCGTCGGTCAGTTTGGAAATGTCGCGGTCGGGAAAGCGTTCGCGGTATTCCGCCTTGAACTCGTCGATCTCGCGTGCGGCGATTTTTTTGAAATCCGGATTCATGGCCTCGCCGCTTTCGAGCTGTTCGCTGTCGATGAGAAGGCTGTTGGGCCGGGATAGCCACACGCCGTTGCCGTCGTCGTTCCGGAAGATGTCGAAATTGCCGGCCTGAACAACCGCGTTGCCGTTCTTGAGAGTCTTTTCCCACCCGGCGACGTAGTCATAGACGAGTTTGGAGACGTTGGTGTTGTTGCAGACGACGATGAAGACAGGCGGCGTGCCGCGGCGATGGGATTCCCAGAGGCGGTAGGTTTTCTCGTAATTGCCGTAGAGGCTGTGGAGGGCGCCTTGAAGTTCTTTCGGGAGTTTGGGTTCGCCGGAGACTTCGGCGGTTCCACGGCCTTTTTTGGGCAGGCCAGCATCCTTGATGCGAGTCCAGAGGTCGCGGTACGTCGGCTGGTCGCCTTTCATCTGGTCGTCGGAAACCGGAACGCGGGGAATTTTGACAATCCCAGATTCGATCGCGTCAATGAGGGAGAAATCCGAAACGACCCATGGAAAAAGTGTGCCCTCGCGGTAGCCGGAACCCCGGAGAAAAAACGGCGTGGCGGAGAGATCGTAAATGACCCTGACGCCGATTTTGGCCTTGACTGCCTCAAGACCGGTGATCCAGATGCGGGCGGCCTCTTCCCGTTTTTTGGCCTCGCGGCGCTCGTCGCCTTTCAACACGCCTTCTTCGTCATCGACATCGGGTTTGCTTCGGTAACAGTGGTGCGCCTCGTCGTTGATGACGATGATGTTTTTCTTATTGCCCAGTTCCCGGCAGACGCGGCGGACCATTTCGTCGGGCGATTCGATGAGTTGTTTGCCCTCGCCGTTTCGGGTGAGGAGTTTTTTGGTGAGGCGCGCCACGGCGTATTTTTCACGCGGTTTGAAAGCATGGAAATTGGTGATGAGGATGGTGGACTTGCGAAGTTCGACCTGCCGGTCGGCCGGAAGAATGTCGCGTTCGCGGTAGTAGCTCGTCGGGTCATTCGGCAAAAGTACGCGGAGGCGGTCGCGGATGGTGATGCCAGGCGTTACGATCAGGAACGTGTCGGAGAAGCGTGCGTCCTGCGGGTTGGCGAATTTGTTGAGCGCGTGCCAGGCGATGAGCATGGCCATGACGACGGTCTTGCCGGAGCCGGTGGCCATTTTGAACGCGAGACGGAAAATTTCAGGATTGGTCTCGTCGTTGAACCGGCGAAGGTCGTTTTCGATCCATGCGTCACCGCATTTCTTGGCGGCCTCCGTGATGTAGATAGCTGTTTCGAGCGCCTCGATCTGGCAGAAGAACAGGGGACGTTCGCGGTCCGAATTTTTCCAGTAATCCAGAAGAAAACGGGAGGTCTTGGTGATTTCCGTGTATCCACCCTGCCGCCAGAGATTGACGCGGGATCGGACGCGGTTGATGAATTTGTTTTCCTCGATCCTGTCCGGCGTCCACTCGGTATCGAAGGTCAGTTGTTTGCCTTTCTTTTTTGGCTGGGGGATGGGCATGAAATAGGAACTGATGCGGCGGGAATCTTCTACCTCGTTGGTGATTCCGGTTTTCGCAAACTTGAAATGACGGGCCGGTTCCGCAAAGGGCGAGTTGAGGATCGGGTTTTCAATAATCACTTGGGGCATGTGGTACGTTTATCACAGGGAAGCGAAGGGCAACAAGGGGATAAATGAGTAATTGGAAAATGAATCCGCGAGAAAAAACAATCCCGGCCGCCGCCGAATGCCTAGCATTCGGAATTCGGCGGCGGCCGAAGAGATAGAATAATTCTAACCATCGAAGACAATTCGCACCATAACCTACAATGGCTCAAGCAGAAACGAGCACAAAGATTTTTCAATTTATTTAATGCCACCCCCTTGACAGAAGTGGGATCTTTCAATAGCTGGAAGATATAGAGTTAAAAATCCCACGAGGGGTGGGAAAAAGGGCGAGCGGATTTTCGTAGTTGCAGAACCCATGTTCTGCCACAAGACGCGCAGCGATACAACACCGACCGATCCGCCGCCAGACAATTGTCCAAGGCTTCAATGGAGTATCATCGTCGAGGAGGAAAAAATGTCCGGGGGAATAGGTCATCACGCTTTCTTAGTTCGCGAACTCAGCAGACTCCCTTTCCAGACTGGTGCCTTCCCCGGACTACCAACTGGGGAGGGGTCTATTCCCTATGCCTTCGTACGCAATGATCGTGATATTTTTTGTAAAGGGAATTGGAGCACCAGCCATGCGTGATTACTGTAGGCTCAAAAGTACATTTTGGACAGGTCATACAGGCAAACAAATTAGGGGAAACGGTACACACTGTCAACTTCTTGCTCTGTATTTGATCTCATCTCCGGGTTCAAACATGAACGGCCTCTATTATCTCCCTCTATCAACAATCAGTCACGATACGGGTCTCTCGAAGAGCTCTGTGACGAAGGAAATAAAATTTCTCGATGAGATAGGATTTTCTAAATATGACGATGAGAATGAAGTCGTCTGGGTTATAGAAATGGCTCGGTACCAAACAAATGATGGATTCAAAGTTTCTGACAACCAATGTAAAGGCGTCTTGCATCAACTGAAATCCTACGCCAACTGTAAATTCTACAAAGAGTTTATGGCCAAATATGCTGAACCATTCAATTTGAACCGCGACCTGTCTTCAAGCACGCAGAAATCCCATTCGAATGGGTCCGCAATCCCCTCCGAATGCCATTCGAGAGCCCTCGGAATGCCATCCGAAGCCAGGAGCAGTTTTCATGAACAGCTATCAAAATAGCAGCAACAGGGGGAGGCTCGGAGGGGGATTGTGGATTCTGTGGATAATGTGGATAAGTCGCTTGTGGTTTATCGACGTTAAAAACGTTCAGCAAAGGGAACTCATGCTGAACTATGAACGATGGCTGGGAGGGAGATAGTGCCGTGATGACTCGAAAAGAAATAGAAAATTTTTTCAATTTCCAAAATATGTCGCGTCGAGATTCAATAATCTTCGAAGGAGATCTCGGCGAGATATTGAATGACAATGGAGGAGATGAAAATGCGATAGACGACAAGCAGTTCAAACAGGCTATCATTACACTTACGAATTATGGATGGTATCGACGTCAGAGCGACACCTTAGCACAGAGAACCGAACGTAAGCCGAGTTCGGTCGATTTCTCTAGAAGCGAATTACTGACCCCGTGCAACGCATCATCAACATATGTGGAGCAATTGAGATTCTACACCGTTACCCAAGCCGCACAAATTCTTCAGTGCCATCCTCAAACCATCTATACTTACATTTGGCGAACGCGACCGAAAGAATTCCGTAACAAACCCATCAGACTTACCGATGAAGATCTCCTAAAAATAGCCGCCGCAATTTTTGGGGTATCGAAAAATAGAAGGCGCGGTAGGCCGCCGACAGCGCATGCGAAATATGTGCCGTTTCCATCCAATCAAAGGGAGGAAGAACTTGAGCCAATCAAAACAAATTGAGTCGATCAATATAGAGAGCCCGTCAGGAATTTCCATCCGTGTTTACCGCCGGGGCAAGAAAGGAACTTGGTGGTTCGCTTTTAACTACAGAGGAAATCACAGAGGAACAACCCAAACGAAGAGCCTGAAGCATGCCAAGGACGAAGCGATCCAAAAAGCCGAAAAACTATGCGCCCAACGACGCCTCGGACTATCCGAAAAAGAATGCGCAACGGCACCTTTGCTTAATGAATTTTGGTCGACGTATTTGGAGCAGCACAGTAAGATTAATAAGCGACCGCGGACAGTTCAGCGGGATATAACCAGCGCAAAACACTTGCTACCGTTTTTTGGAACTACGCGAATCGACGCCGTCTCTAAAAAGATGGTTGCGGAATTTCAGGCCAAGCGACAGAAAAAAGTAGGAAATCGCGAGATCAACATCGAGACAAACCTTTTGAAGGCCATCCTCAACAAAGCTGTCGATTGGGAAATCATCCCCTCTAACCCATTGCAGAGACTCAAGAAACTGCCAGAGAATCCTGGAAGGACAAGATATTTGTTCGATGAGGAATGGAACTTACTACGTTCGAAACTACAGGAACTCGAAATCACGGGCCCGGCGTACAGTGTCACAGCCAGGCTGCGCCGGTATACGAGTATTTCCATCGGTACGATGATGCGGCCATGCGAATTGATTTCTCTTAAATGGTCGGACACTGATTTCAAGTTGCAGCAGATCACGGTACAGGATTCCAAGAACAGAACCAGCCGGGTCGTTCCTATGTCACCGGCAGTATATGAATGTTTGCAGCAACTCAGGTTAATTCAGACTTCAAAATGGCCCACCTGTGACTACGTGTTTCCGAATTCACATGGCTGCAAAGCGTCAATGTACACGTTCAGTCTCCCCTTTCGGAAGCTGGTGAAAAAAATAGGCCTGAAGGATTTCAGGCGTTATGATCTACGTCATACGGGAGCAAGTTGGGCCGCACAGGTTTACAAAGATGTGTTTGCGCTTCAGGAAGTCATGGGCCATAAATCTCTATCCATGACGCGCAGATATTCCCATCTGAGTGACCGGCAGAAACGGGACGTAGTCAATGCCATCGACAACCGATTGAGTACCCACTTGGCGCCAGCGGATCGACTCGAAGTCGCCTGATGGCCAAGTGTCGGACAAATGATTTTGAGACGTCGGGAGAACATCAGAAACTTGTACCAGATTTGTACCAGATTCCGAGACAAAAAGGGGATGAACAGTGATGAACGAGACTGAAAATTATGGAAAGAACCGAACGAGAGATAGAGATAATTCAAAACATTCCAGACGGTTACTGAATAATCATGAACCATACTGAACTCGCAAAAAACTTCCCGGTGAGCTTAGAAGGCCGATGCTCTATCCAACTGAGCTACGGGCGCAGACTGCGATACCTGCGTACCATGAAGCGGAGTATCAGCGTTTCTTGTTCCTAAAGGATTTCGATTTGGACGCAGGCGATTGTGCGGACATCAGGAGGTCGTTGATTTTCTTCCGGAGGAACGAGTGTCCCCCATGATCGTCCTCGTCTTCATCCCCTTCGTGATCATCATCCCCAACTTCGACGTCCACCAGGACGATTTTGCCCGACTTGTCCAGCAAAAACGCCGATGGAATTCCCCGGATGGAGTAATCTTTCATTGTTTTGCTCTTCCATCCTCCGTCCGGCATCACCTGCGGCCACCGGATGCCCTTGTCGCGGACATAATCGTTGAGCTTGTCTTTGTCCTGATCCAAACTGACGCCGATAATCGTGAAATCTTTTCCCTTGAAATCCTCATAGAGGTCCTTCAAGTGCGGCATCGCTTCGCGGCAGGGCGGACACCATGTCGCCCAGAAATCTACGAGGACCACCTTGCCCTTGAAATCAGACAGCGACATTTTCTTTCCGTCCATTTCGATGCCCGAGATGTCCGGTGCAACGGACCCGATCAGGCGATCCTTGGCGGCGTGCGTCACAAGTTCACGGATGGGTTCGACCTTCCGCATGGACTCTTCTTCCATCCCGTCCATCATCTCACGGGCCCGGTCGTACTCGCCGATGGACACCAGATACAATAGTGCGGCCTGAATGCCGTTGAGATGATCGTGGGCCGCATCTGACGCTTCATCCGCGTTTTTATACTGAACCCCGGGAACAACAACCTTCACCGAATTGCCCGTTCCGTACTCGTTGCTTACGGAAAAGGAATTTGTCGGATCCGCAATCCAGCCGGCATCGGGCAACTTTTTGCGGGATTCGACTTTGAATTTGTATTCGTAGACTCCCGGATCAAGGTCGAGCGTTTTGACCCATTCCCGGCCCTTCCGCGTCATCAAATTCTCATCCGACTGTTTCCAGCCGTTGAAAGATCCGAGGAGATACACCTGCTTTGCATTCGGAAAGTTCAATTTGAATTCCACATCGGAAGCCGCCGCATGGACTGCCGGCGCAACGACCAGAAAAATGGCAATCCATCCGATCAATCGGTTCACGAGAGTTTCTCCCCTTGGTTTATCGCCTGAATTTCCATGCGCGGCATTGAATCAGGACGTGGACTGAATCGCAAGGACGATTTCGGAGTACAACCTTTCCAGCGGAAAAAATCATGATAATGTGGGGGGAAGAACTAAACTTGGCAAAGTGGAGGACATGCGGGAATGCGACTGATCGGAAAGAAACTCGCGATCGCTGAATGGGGAATTTCCTGATGGAGGCGACGCTCGCAGCGGCGCTTGGGCCCTGGCTTAAGCCGGCGCTGATTTTTGTCCTGTTCACCATAGGGGGGTTTCTTTCTCCACTGATCGTCCTCAAACCCCTGCACGCTCTCTTCAGCAAAACGGAAACCCGGATCGACGACGTGATTTTGTCGGCGGTGCGCCGGCAGATTCCCCTGTGGCTCATCCTTGCGGGAATTGCGATGGCCCTGCGGGTTTCCCCGCTTGACCCGGTCTGGATCGCGCGAATCGACCGCCTGCTCATGGTCGCGTTCATCCTGTCGGTGAGCTGGGCGGTGTCGAGCCTCCTGACTGCGTTGATTCGGGCCTCCGCCCTTCGGCTGGGACTGGGCGCGACCACGCTGGTGGAAAATCTCTGCCGGATCGCGGTTTTCGGAATGGGTCTGCTTCTGATTTTGTCCAACCTCGGCATCGCCATCGCGCCGCTTCTCACGGCCCTCGGCGTCGGATCTCTGGCCGTCGCCCTCGCGCTTCAGGACACGCTCTCCAATCTTTTTTCCGGCATTTATATTCTGGTGAACCGCCGCGTTCGCGTCGGCGATTTCATTCAGATCGAGTCGGGCCAGAAAGGATACGTCGCGGACATCACCTGGCGCGCAACGGCGCTCCGGGAACTGGCGGGCAACCTCATCCTGGTGCCCAACGCCAAACTTGCGCAATCGATTGTGACCAATTATTCCGGACCCGACAAGGAAATGGCGGCGCTGGTTCAGGTCGGTGTGTCCTACACCTGCGATCTCGCTCATGTCGAGCGGGTGACGGTGGAAACGGCGCGGGAAATCCAACGGGAGGTTTCCGGCGCGGTTGCGGGGTTTGAGCCGATCGTCCGTTATCACACATTCGGAGATTCGTCGGTCAATTTCACCGTGACCCTTCGCGTCAAAGAATACACGGACCAGTACGGGGTGACACACGAATTCATGAAGCGCCTCCACGAGCGATACCGCAAGGAGAGCATTGAAATTCCGTTCCCCCAGCGCGTCGTGCATTTGCCCGGCAAGCAAGGTTGACAAGAAACCATGAGACGAATTGCTCTGGTGGGCGCGGGCGGAATGATCGGGTCCGTCGGAAGATACCTAGTCAGCGGCTGGGTTCACCGTTACTTTGGAAGCCCCTGGTTTCCGTACGGAACTCTGACCGTCAATTCAATCGGCTGTCTTCTGATCGGCTACATCATGGGCCTGACGGAAATCCGGCAATGGTTCAATCCCGACACCCGTGTGTTTCTGGTCGTCGGCATCCTGGGCGGTTTCACTACTTTTTCCGCGTTCGGGTTCGAGACGTTTGCGCTGGCGCGGGACGGAGACATGATCCGCTCGGCCATGAACGTCGGGTCGCAGGTCGCACTGGGTCTTGTGTGCGTCTGGGCGGGATATTCTCTTGCGAATTACGTTTGAGGGGGCCCGGTGGGGCCGGGTATTGACATTATTGACATTTGAAATTCGTCCCTATTCCATCGGATACCGAAGATTCCACTGGCCGCGAACGGCGTCCAAGGTTTTCATGATCGAGAGCGTTTCATCCAGAGGCATGACGGGACTTTCGAAGAGGCCTTCGCGCAGACAACGCATGGTTTCGGCGGCCTGGTAGTGGTAGCCGTTGCCTTCGTATGGCATGTCGATCGGTTTGTCGGCCTCATCGGGCAGGCAGATTACCGCGCGGGACGGATGCCACCAAGGAAAGGGTAGCCGAATCATTCCGGCCGTCCCGAGAATCTCGCCCTCTTCCGTCATCCGCGTCCGGTTGGCGCACGACAGGATGGCCAGAGCGCCGTTTTTGTAACCGAACACCATCGCGGCCTGCTCGTCCACTCCCGTTTGGCCGATGTCGGCCATCGAGACGATCCGCGTCGGGGCGTTGCCAAACAGCGCTGATGCGAAAGAGACCGGATAGATGCCGATGTCCAAAAGAGCGCCGCCGCCAAGGGCCGGATCGAACAGACGGTTTTTCGGATCAAATTCCGCACGAAATCCGAAATCGCCTACGAATTGCCGGACCTCGCCGATGACGCCGTCTGACACGATTTGCCGCACATGCCCGACCAGCGGTAAAAACCGCATCCACATGGCTTCCATGAGAAATAATTTTTTGCGCCGTGCAGTTTCGATCATCTCTTTTGTTTCCGTCGTGTTGATCGCAAACGGTTTTTCGCAGAGGACCGCCTTGCCGGCGTTCAGACAGAGCAACGTGTTTTCGCGGTGGAGCGAGTGCGGCGTGGCGACGTAGATGACGTCCACGTCGGGATCGTTCGCCAGCGCGGCGTAGCCTGGATAGCGGCGTGGAATTCCATATTTTTCTCCGAAGGCATCCGCCGTTTCCTGTTTGCGGGACCCGACCGCAAGCAATTCCGCGTCGGGCAATCGCCCCAGACTCCACGCAAACGCCCCGGCAATGCCGCCGGCGCCGAGAATTCCCCAGCGGATCTTAGATGCCGTCTCGTGAATCCCCATTACACTTCAGCAGGCAGGAAAAATATTTCTTTATGAATTTTCTCGACCGGAACGCCATGGCCTTTCAGGTATCCCTCCACGCGCACGATCATGGCGCCGTTACCGGCGAGGAAATATTCTTTACCATCCACGGCTCCGATCTCGTCCGAAAAGACTTTGCTTAGCATGCCCCGTTTTCCCGGCCACGATGGACTGGCATCAGAGAGAATGATCCGGTACGAAAAATGAGGATGTTTTTTTGCGGCCTCGTCCAGCACGTTTTGGAGATAGATATCCTGCTCCCGTTTGAGACCCCAGAGGAACAGGAATTTTGTTTCAGGATGTGCGGCGAGTTTACTGTGCAAAATACTGTTGATGGGCGAAAAGCCCGTGCCGGTGGCCACGAGAACGATCTCGGATTCGGTCTTTTCCGGAAAGGTGAATTTCCCCATTCCCCATGGCCCGGAGAATTTCACCTGATCCCCCGATTTTAGATCGGACACAAATTGAGAAGCCACTCCAACCACTTTCACACAGAGGGAAAACCCACGGGAATTCGGAGGCGAGGCGATGGAATAGGATCGTTTGACGACTTTTCCATTCTGTTCAGCAGTATGAAGAATGATGTACTGGCCCGCCTCGTAGCGGATTTCGGGCGGATCCACCATTTCAAAATCGACCTGGACCACATCGGGTCCTATGTCATCTTTTGTGATAACTCTCGCCGTCAGCGCTGTCGCCATGTAAATGTCAGGTTAACATAAAAAATCGTGAAGGTGAGCAAACTGCCGACTCTCGAGCCACCTCATCCACTCAAGTCGCCATCCATTCCGAATGTCCGGCAGGGCTAACGGGTGAGGACTTCTCTCCACCGGAAACATTTGATCAGGTGGTCGTTGACCATGCCGGTGGCCTGCATGTGGGCGTAGATCACGGTTGAACCGATAAAGGAAAATCCGCGGCGTTTTAGATCGACGCTGACCGCATCGGACAATTCAGTCCTCGGGGGCAAGTCTTTGAGCGAACGAAACCGGTTTACGCGAGGGCGGCCGCCCACAAAGGACCAGATGTAGGCGTCGAAGGATCCGAATTCCTTTTGGACGTTGAGAAAGGCGGCGGCATTCCGAATGGTCGCTTCGATTTTCAGGCGGTTCCGGATGATGCCGGGGTCGGCGATGAGTTTTCGGACGCGCACCGGAGTGTACTTCGACACTTCGCGCGCATCGAAGTTGCTGAAAGCTTTCCGATATCCCTCGCGCTTTTTCAGGACGATTTCCCAGCTCAAGCCGGCCTGCGCGCCTTCAAGAACGAGGAATTCAAAAAGTTTCCGGTCATCGTGAAGCGGGACGCCCCACTCGCGGTCATGATAGTCACGGAGGATTCCCTCTTTGGCCCAGCCACATCGCGGGCGGACGTCAGCCGGTTCATTAGCCGCGACAACCGACGCGGCCGCCCAGTCAGACAGCCGCGATGCATCTTCAATAATATCCGGCGGGACTTCATAATAATTTTTGAGCGTTTGTTTCGAATTGGGACGGAAAGGCTTCATCCCGTTGGCATGGAATTCGGAGACGTTGGACGGACCCGTTTTAAAATAAAGCCGGTTTTTGTGAATGATCCCGAAGAAACACTCATCTTTGTAGAGACCGAACCCGCCAAACATCGAGCGGCACATCAGGCCATTCAGTTCCGTCAACTGGTCGAGAATGAAATTCTTGAATCCGATGTTATTTGGCATTATCGGTCGTCAAACCACGATTCTACCAGGTGAAAACGACACGTGGGCCGGCTATTCCCACTCAATGCTGGCCGGCGGTTTGGTCGAAATGTCGTACAGGACGCGGTTGACGCCTTTGACTTTATTCAAAATCGCGTTTGCGATTTGCCGGAGGAGTGTGTGAGGCAGTTCGGCCCAGTCGGCGGTCATCGCATCGCGGCTCGTGACACACCGGATGGAGAGCGCATGCTCGTACGATCGCTCATCGCCCTTGATGCCGACAGTTTTGACCGGCAGAAGCACACAGAGCGCCTGCCAAGTCTTGTCGTACCAGCCCGATTCTTTCAAGTGGCGAACCAGAATATCGTCGGCCTCGCGAAGAACGTCGAGTTTTTCTTTTGTGACGGCGCCGGGAATGCGGACTGCCAGGCCGGGACCGGGGAACGGATGGCGGTTTAAAATTTCGAGGGGAATGTTCAGCACGCGGCCGAGCGCACGGACTTCGTCCTTGAAGAGATCGGCCAGCGGCTCCATGACCTTTCCTTCGCGTTTCAGTTCAAGGATTTTGTCAACGCGGTTGTGATGGGTTTTGATGCGCGACGTGATATCAGACCCGCTCGTGGCGCTTTCGATCACGTCCGGGTAGAGCGTGCCCTGCGCGAGAAGCTCGATGTCACCCGCGGTTTCATAAAAGACTTTCACAAAGAGGTCGCCGATGATCCGCCTCTTCTTCTCCGGATCTTCAACGCCCGCCAGGGCCGGAACAAATTTGTCCCCGGCTGGAACGGTCTCAATGGCGATGGCCATCTCGCGGAAATTTCGTGCGACTTCGACTGGCTCGTTTTTCCGAAGTAGCCCCGAATCGACAAAAATCGGACGCAGTCGGACGCCGCTCTCTTTGAGCAGGACAGCCAGGACGGTCGAGTCGACGCCTCCGGATACAGCGCAGATGACAGAACGGCCCCGGACTTCTTCGCGGATGGACTGGATCAGTTCGTCTTTGTAGGACGCCATCGAAAAATCCGGCTGCCGGTTCATCAGCGACAGGAAATTTTTCAGAATGCGCGTGCCGTGCTCGGTGTGGCTGACTTCAGGGTGGAATTGAATGCCGTAGAAGGACGGACTCCACTGGATCGCCACCGGATGGCCGGCCGGGTTTCGGGCGAGGACGGAACTTTGCGGCGGGCACCCGGTCACGACGTCGGAATGGCTCATCCAGACGCGAAAAGTCGATCCGACACCGTCGAGGATGCGGTCAGACTGTTCGACACGGACGTCGGCAGGACCGTACTCGCGACTGGCGCCCGACGAGACCTTGCCGCCCCATTTGACGTTCAGGATCTGCATGCCGTAGCAGATGCCGAGCACCGGCGCGTTGAGACTCTGAAGGAACTCGAAATCGACATCCGGCGCACCGGGTTCAGTCACACTGCGCGGCCCGCCGGACAGGATAACCGCGCCGACATTACCGATATTTCGAATGTCGGCCGGCGCGTACAAATGGGAATAATATCCGATCTCCCGGACCCGGCGGACGATCAACTGCGAATATTGGGAGCCGTAATCGATCACGGCCACCCGCGTTTTCATAGGGACCCCCCGTTTTCAAAGTGATATCATGATATCATGATATATATCACGATATCATGATATCACTTTGCCTTCCGAGTCATCCGAGGCGGCGGCTGTCTTCTACTCGCCATCCGCCGCGCCCGTCATCGGCGACACCGGCTCTTCGCTCACGACCACGTCATGCGTCTGGCTCTCCCGAAGACCACCCGGCGTGAGGCGCACGAATCGCGCGCGTTCACGGAGCGTCTGAAGATTTTTCGCGCCGATGTATCCCATGCCCGATCGCACGCCTCCCATGAGCTGGGCCACCGTCATGCCGAGACTTCCGCGATACGGCACGCGCGCCTCCACTCCTTCGGGGACAAGTTTGCCCGACGCGTTTTGGCCGTAACGGTCGCTCGATCCTTTTCTCATGGCCTTGATCGACCCCATTCCCCAGTATTCCTTGAACGGCTTGCCCTGCCAGATCACGGTGCTGCCCGGACTTTCCTCCGTTCCCGCAAAGAGCGAGCCGATCATGACCGAATCGGCGCCGGCTGCCAGCGCTTTGAGAATATCGCCGGAGAATCGAATGCCACCGTCGGCGATGAGAGGCACACGTTTTTTCCGGCAGACGCGCGCCACGGTCTGAATCGCCGTAAACTGCGGAACTCCAACGCCGGACACGACTCGGGTCGTGCAGATCGATCCGGGACCCAGGCCAACCTTGACGGCCGACGCACCGGCGCGGATGAGATCCAGCGCGCCCTGTTCAGTCACGACATTTCCGGCGACGACCGGAACATCATCGACTTTTTTTCGGATTTCCGTCAGGATCGTGACGACGCGCCGAGTGTGACCTGTTGCGGCGTCGATGAACAAGCAGTCGGCACCCGCCTCGGCAAGCGCCTGCGCCCGCGCCACAGCGTCATCACCAACGCCGACGGCCGCGCCCGCACGAAGCCGGCCGTATTCATCCTTGCACGATTCCTGAAACATCATTCTCTTTTCAATATCCTTGCCGGTCATCATGCCCGTCAGTCGGCCGCGTTTGTCGACGAGCGGAAGTTTTTCAATGCGATGTTTGTAGAGGATGGATTTGGCGTCGGACAGGCTGGTGTTCGGCGGAGCCGTCACAAGCCGTTCGCGCGGGGTCATCACTTCCTTGACCTGTCTGCCATCCGGTTCGAGGAATCGGATGTCGCGGCGGGTGACCATGCCTTTGAGCACGCCATCATCGTCAACGACCGGAAATCCCGAGATGCGTTTTTCGCGCATGATCTGATGAAGCTCGCGGATTGTAGTTTCCGGCCTGACCGTAATCGGTTTATCCACGACTGTATGCTCCGAACGTTTTACGGTTTCGACCAGTTCGCATTGTCGGATCACCGCGCAATTCCGGTGAATCACACCGACGCCGCCTTCCCGGGCCAGCCCGATCGCCAGTTTGTCCTCTGTCACGGTATCCATCGCCGCGGACAACACGGGAATTTTCATCGGCATGCCCCGCACCAAAAGCGTACCAAGATCGATCTCCGGCGGCAGAACGTCGCTCAGACACGGAACCAGCAGGACATCGTCAAAACTCAATCCCAGCGGAATTTCTTTCGACATGACACACGCCTCCTCAATAAAACAGGATCAGACTTTCTTGGTTCCCGGGCGATGCGCGGGGACTCCCTCGCGACAGAGCGGACAGTCCGCCGGGTCGTAGACCGGAAATTCACATGCGACGACCGATGCGATCGGGAGTTGGTTCCACGTCGATTTACCCGAACGGTTCACCACCGTGAACACCCCGACGATTTCACCGCCGTGTTCTTCGACCAGTGGGTTGAGTTCATCCAACGTTCCGCCCGTTGTGATCACATCCTCGACCATCAAAATTTTTTCGCCGGGCTGAATGGCGAAACTCCGTTTTAAGATCATCCGATTTTTTTCGTTGCGTTCGGCAAAAATCGAGCGGCATCCGACGTGCAAAGCGACCTGCTGACCGACAGGAATGCCGCCGACCGCCGCAGACAACACGACGGCGACATTCCCCGCCCACGAATCAAGCGGCGACCTGATCAGATCCTGCAGAACCCGGGGATGCTGGGTAAGCATCGCCACCTGAAAATAATGGCCGCTGTGTTTACCGCTGGCCAGGACGAAATGTCCGGTTTTCAGCGCGTCGTGTTCCTTCAGAACATCCAGAATTTCATCCACGGAACGCATCGTCGATTTTTTCCTTGAATGTTTTGGCGCGGCGGCGGAATCCCTCTGCACCCGAATCGTAGAGGAGACTTCGCGAAACGTTCACCACGATTGGCGCTCGGCGGGAGGCGAGAGAAAGCAGGCCCAACTCGCCCCCCTGTGCTCCAAGACCGGGGATCAGCAGGGGCACATCCGGGATCCGGCTGAACACCTCGTCCGACGCCTGTGTCAGACCCACAACCAGTCCGACCGTGGCTCCGTCCGGGCGAACCGTCGCTGTCTTGTCGACGACATCCTGAAACAGATATCGGTCATGATTTTTTTTAAGCTGAAAGTCCGATGCGCCCGGGTTTGACGTGACGGCCAGAACGTACACGCCCTTGTCGGCGTATCTGAAAAACGGCTCACAGGAATCGACACCTAGATACGGATTAAGCGTAACCGCGTCCACGTTCCAATTTTCAAAATAAGCGCGGGCGTAATAGGTTTGGGTCTCCGGAATATCGCTACGTTTGGCGTCGAGAATGATCGGAACCGGTTTGGGAATGTGAATGAGAATTTTTTCGAGAATCTGATATCCGGCCGCGCCCATGGCTTCGAAATAGGCGATGTTCGGCTTGAAGGCCGCCGCTTCTTCCGCCACGTCGTCCACAACGTGCCGGAGGAAATCGTAGACATCTCCGTCGATCAAATCCGGGCGGGGATCGAGTCCAACACACAGATGCGTTGACGCGGACGCAATCCGATGCGCCAGCCGCTGCTCGAACGTCACGGCCTGCGCATCCGTAGCGCCCTCCACTCCTGCAGAATCCGGCGAAGCGCGCCCGGATCGACATACTGAATGCTCCCGACTTGCACGGCTTTTGCCCCGGCGCCTAAAAATTCCTCGACATCGCGGCCTGCCGTCACGCCGCCGGACGCCACAATCGGAATCCGAACGCGCAAGGACGTCTGATAGACGTAATACAATGCCATCGGCTTGACGGCCGGACCCGCAAGCCCGCCCTGCATCCGGTGTCCCTTCGGCGTGAACGCGATCGAGGGATACGTGTTGCTCACGGTCACGGCGTCGGCTCCGGCGTCTTCGCAGACCTGTGCGGCATCGATGCATGTATAAGGCGGAAGTTTTGCGCAAATCCACTTTCGAGTCAGCCCGCGTGCGGTTTTTACCATGCGGCGGACGAATACCGGGTCAACTGACGGCATCACCCGGCGCTGGCGGATGTTCGGACATGAGAGATTCAGTTCATATCCTGAAATTCGGCTCTCGGTTTCCATTTTGGACAATACCCGGGCCAGGTCCGCAGTCGACTCGGCATAGACGCTCACGATGAAAACCGTCGGAATGCGGATCCGGCGGATGAGATTCAAAAATCCGTCAACGCCGGGATTTTCGAGGCCGACGTAGTTGACCGAACCGGACGGCGTTTCGACGATTCGAGGCGGCGGATTGCCGGCCCGCGGAAGGGGTGTAATGGTTTTACAGATGAACGCGCCCGCGTGGCGGTAGCGCTCCGGATATTTGTCACCCAGACCAAATGTCCCACTCGCCACGATAAGCGGATTTATAAGCGCGAGTCCACCCAACTTGATCATAGTGAAATCATCTCTTCTCGAAAGACCGGTCCTTCGTCACAGGCCCGATAGTATCCCTGGCCGGTTCGCTTTTTCACGGGACAGGTGTAGCAGATTCCGAATCCGCATCCCATCATTTCCTCAAGCGAAACTTCGATCATCGGAATCCGGCCACGAACCAGATCCGCCGTCGCCCGGATCATGCCGGTCGGGCCGCATACAAAGCAGTTTCGAAATCGTTCGAGCGCCATTTTCTTCAGGCGGTTTGTAACGACGCCGCTTCGCTCCTCCACAACAACCTCGGTCTTCACTCCGAGACTTTTCAAAACCGCCGGCGCCGTTTCCCGCCGGAATCTGACGCCATACACAAACGTGACCGAAACGCCGCGCGATTTCAAGGCGCGGACCAGATAATGGACGCCGCCCAATCCCGTGCCCCCGGCCACGACAAGCGCGGGGCCGACTGCGGTATCGTCAATCGAAAAAGCGTTGCCGAACGGACCCAGAATCGAGACGGAGTCACCGGGCCGCCATTCGCTCATTCTTGCGGTTCCCGGCCCGATGACTTTGTAGAGAATATCCATCGCGCGGCCCCGGATATCCATCACGCTGAAGGGCCGGCGCAAAAACGGCGTTGTCTCGCCTGGCGTTCGGCAGAGAATTTGAACAAACTGCCCGGGAAAAATCGTCAGACGCTCGCGGACGCCGAGCGTCAGAACATGGTAAGAATCTGAAACCTTCTTATTTTGAAGAACACGTGACGCGATTTCGTCCATCCTTCGTCCTATCCAGAACAATCTGGCCGCTCACGGTGACCAACTCGACACTTCCATCGAGATCCTTTCCGAGAAACGGCGTGTTGCAACTTTTTGATTTCAAAAACGCGCGATCAACGCGGGTTTTCTTCTGCGGATCAAAAACCAGGAAGTCGGCGCGATTGCCACGGCGAATCGAGACCGGATCAAGTCCCAGGAGTTTGCGGGGATTGGAGGAAAAAGCCGACGCGAGCCGGCCCCAGGACAGCCGCTCGGTCTTGATCAGATGCGTATAGAGAGACAGAAGAGCCGTTTCGAGCCCGATGATGCCAAACGGCGCGGAACAATAATCCTCATTTTTTTCGTATGTTGTATGAGGCGCGTGGTCGGTCGCGATGCAGTCAATCACGCCCTCCTTGAGGCCCTCCAGGAGGCGCGCGCGATCCTCATCGCGGCGGAGCGGCGGATTCATTTTGAGATTCGTGTTGTAGTCGACGATATCCTTGTCGCAAAAAATCAGATGGTGGGGGGTGACTTCACAACTGACCGGCAGCCCCTGCTGTTTAAACCGCCGGATGATCTCGATGCTGCCTGATGCCGAGACGTGATGAATATGAATCCGCGCCCGCGTCCACTGCGCAATCCGCAAATCCCGGTCGATCGCGATTTCCTCGCTTGCGGACGGAATGCCGGGCAGGCCCAGTTTGTAGGAAACGGCGCCCTCATTGACCACCCCGCCCTCGGACAATTCCCGAACTTCGGCGTGCGATCCGATAAGGAGTTTGAAATTCCGCGAGTATTCCATGGCGCGGCGCAAGAGCCGGGCATCGGAAACCGGATCTCCGTCGTCTGTAATCATCACCGCGCCCTTTTCGACCATGTCGCCGATCTCCGCGAGTTCCCTGCCCGCGCGGCCGCGTGAGACGCATCCCGCCGTGTAAACCGGAATGCGCGATCTCTCCCGCGCGAGATTCAGGACGAACCGGACCATGCCGCCGGTGTCGATGGCCGGCTCTGTGTTGGGCATCGCGAGAATTCCAGTGATGCCGCCGTTGACGGCCGCCTCGGTTCCCGTCTCAAGGGTTTCCTTGTCTTCCCGGCCCGGTTCGCGAAGATGCACGTGCATGTCGAACAAACCCGGGACCAGAAACTTCTCGTTACAATCGATGACGGGTGTCGCCGCATCAACTTCGATGTGCGGGTCGACACCTGCGATCCGGCCGTTCTCCACCAGAACATCCCGAAGTTCGGGCGCGCGGGCATCCTCCGTCACGACCCAGCCGCGCTGAAACAGAACCCGGCCCATCACGACGCCTGCGCGACGGCCGGCGTTTTTTCGTCAACCGCCAGATGCAAAAGATACAAGACTGACATTCGCACCGCGATGCCGTTTTCGACCTGCCGATTGATGAGACACCGGTCATAGTCCATCACTTCGTCGATCAATTCCACACCGCGGTTAACCGGCCCCGGATGCATGATGTAGATGCCTTCATCCGAAATCTGCCGGAACCGCTCGCGCGTGATACCGAAGACACTGTGATACTCGCGCATGCTCGGAAAAAAATTGGCTTTCTGACGCTCGAGTTGAAGACGCAGGAGATAAATCACGTCGGGTTTCCACCGCATTGCCTCATCGAACTGGTCAAAGACCGTCAGGTGCGGCGGGACGGACGAGGGAATCAGAGTCCCCGCGCCGAAGACCGCCGTTTTCATGCCGAGGTAGTGCAGACACCGGCTGGTCGAACGGGCGACGCGCGAGTGAAGGATGTCGCCGACTATGAGTATTTTTTTGGCGCGGAGGTCGTCAAAAATTTCATCCAGCGTGGACGCGTCAAGGAGCGCCTGGGTCGGGTGGGCATGGAAGCCGTCGCCGGCGTTGATGACCGAGGCCGACGTTTGCCGGGCGATGAGGTTCGGCACGCCCGAGACGGAGTGACGGACGACAATGAAGTCGACATTCATCGATTGAAGGGTCGCGATCGTGTCGAGGATCGACTCGCCTTTCACAACGCTTGAGGTCGACACCGCAAAATTGGCGACGTCGGCGGACAACCGTTTTGCGGCGATTTCAAAGGACGTTCGCGTGCGCGTCGACGGTTCATAGAACAACAGCAACACCGTCTTCCCCTTGAGCGGCGGGACTTTTTTGACCGACCGCGTGAACAGGTCCTTGAATGGTTTCGCCGTGTCCAGAATCAGGCGGATTTCGTCCGAGGACAACGACTCGATGTCGAGAAGATCTTTTCTGGAAAATTTCATTTTCGGCGTTTTTTTCACCGCGGGGAATCCTCCCGCAAAAGATAAACCGCGTCCTCGCCGTCCCCTTCGTGAAATCGCACACGGATGTATTCGTTCGATCTGGTTTCGACGAATTTTCCCGTGTAATTCGGGCAGATCGGAAGTTCCCGGTTGCCGCGGTCAACCAGCACCGCCAGTTCGATCCTGGCCGGCCGGCCGTAATCGATCAGCACGTCGATCGCAGCCCGAATGGTCCGGCCCGTAAAGAGCACGTCGTCGAACAAAACGATGAGCGAGCCTTCGACGTCAAACGGCAGTTCGGTTCCGCGCACGGACGGGATGGTTCCGAGATTATCGAGGTCATCCCGGTAGAGCGTGATATCAATCGTGCCGCGCGACACTGTTTTGTTTTTTTGCGAGACCGCCTCATACACGCGATCGGCAAGAACAACGCCGCGCTCGTGGATACCGACGAACGCCATCTGCCGGCCGTTATGTTTTTCCAGAATTTCAAGCCCGATCCTCTGAACGACGTGATCCATTTCTTCGGCGCCGAGTAATTTGGTCTGCGTCAGATCTTTTTCGCTCACGGCGCGGCGACTCATTCCCGTCCGGCGACGGCCCCGGCAAGGCGCGACTCGCGAACGGTATCAAAATGAAGACGACCGATGTCCCGGCGAACCTGCATGCCGTCAAATCGGATTTTATCAACTTCGCGATACACGCGCGTAACCGCCGCTTCGCGCGTCACAGCAGACGCAACCACCGACAAAACGCGGCCGCCATTGATCTCCCACGTTCCGTCCGAATTTCGCCGCGTGCCGGAATGATAGATCCGCGCACCGTCAACCCGGTCCAAGCCCGCAATCAGCCCTCCGGCGCCAGACCTCACCGGATAATTTCGAGAAGCCAGAACGACAGTCACAGCCCATTTCCGCTCAACGCCCAGAAGACGCGGGTTCAACTTCCCCTGCGCCGCGGCAGACAGATACTCGGCCGCATCGCCGCCCATCAGTTCGAAAACGGACTGCGCCTCAGGATCGCCGAACCGGCAATTGAATTCAAGAACTTTCGGCCCGGCGGCGGTCAGCATCAATCCGAAATACAAAAATCCCCGGTATGGCAGGCAGTCCTTTTCAAGCCCGTTCATCACAGGCCGGATGATCGAGGTTTCGATGTCATCCGCAATTGTTGCCGGAATCAAATCGGGCGAGGCGACCGCTCCCATCCCGCCCGTGTTGGGCCCGCTGTCTCCATCTCGAAGACGTTTGTAATCCCGCGCCGGGACGAACATCTGATATTGCCCGTCGCTGACGGCGCAGATAACCGATATCTCTTTCCCCTCCAGACACTCCTCGATCAACACATTCGGATTTTTTCCGAACCGGGTTTCGTCGAAGACGCTCCGGATGAAATCCTCGACATCTGTTTCCGTCGCGCACACCGCAACGCCCTTGCCGGCCGCCAGGCCGTCGTATTTCAAAACACACGGAAGTGCCGATGATGCTCGCCGGACTCGATCGGCCGTGGACGCGACTGAAAATCGCGCCGTTGGCACGCCGTGCCGGCTCATGAACTCCTTGGCGAATATTTTGCTGGTCTCAAGCCTGGCGGAGGATCGGTCCGGACCCCAGACGGGAATGCCCGCGGCGCGGCACGCATCCGCCAAACCTTCCTCGAGATATTTTTCCTCGCCGACGACGCAGAGATCAATCTGTTCCTGACGGAAAACGCGAAGAATCTCCGAGGGCGGCACACCAATTCGGCGGGCCACATCCAACATTCCGTCACTGCCGGGGCAGACGAGAACATCCGGGCGGGACGGCGACTCATGAAACGCGCGCGCCATCACGTGTTCCCGCGCGCCCTGGCCGACGACGGCGATTTTCATCAGACCGGCTCAGGCTCAAGCGGCGCAGACTCGGGAGCGGCCGCCGTTTTCGAAATGCAATTGCTTTGCCCGTTCACCGGCACCGGATATTTCCCCGTAAAACACGCCATGCACGTTTGATCGCCAACGACGCGTTTCAGCGCGTCAACCGACAGGTAACCGATGGAATCGACGCCAAGATATCCGGCCAACTGATCCGCCGGAGCCTTGTTGGCGAGAAAATCGTCCGGGTCGGGCATGTCGATTCCGAAGAAACACGGATGGCGGACCATCGGAGACGCGATCCGAAGATGGACCTGTGCCGCGCCGTGGTCACGAAACATTTTGACGATCTGCCGCGACGTCGTGCCGCGAACAATCGAATCGTCCACAACCACGACGCGCTTGCCCAACACCGAATCGGAAATGATGTTGATTTTTTTCCGGACGTTGAGATCACGCATCGACTGGTACGGCGCGATAAACGTGCGGCCGGTGTAGTGGCTTCGGACGAGCACGATGTCGAGCGGAATACCTGAGGCGATCGAGTAGCCGAGCGACGCGGAGTTCGAAGAATCAGGAATGCCGGTGACGATGTCAGCGTCGACCGGATGTTCGCGAGCCAGCTCCTCGCCAAGTTTGATTCGATAGCGGTGGATGGCCTGATTTTTAAACTGGCTGTCCGGCCTGGAAAAATAGATCGTCTCGAACGAGCACATGCGCTCAACGGCCGGCACGGGCAGTTGAAACCGCCGAAGCCCTTTCGGTCCGACAAAATATCCTTCGCCCGGCGACACTTCCGCGACGCACTCGGCATTCAAAATATCGAAGGCGCATGTTTCGGACGCGAAAAAGATCGATCCATCCTTGCGTCCGAGAAACAACGGCCGAAATCCGAACGGATCGCGCACGGCCGCGACCCCGTCATTGAATAGAAAGACAAGCGAATACGCGCCCTCGACGCCCCGCAGACCCTCGCATATTTTTTCAACGGGATCGTCCGACCGGACCCGCACGATTTTGTGCAGGATGACTTCGGAATCGCTCGTGGTGGTGAACACCGATCCGTCGGATTCGAGGCCTTCCTTGAGATCAAGGGCGTTGACGATGTTGCCATTGTGGGCCATGGCGATGATCTGGCCGCGGTGCGTTGCGACCAGAGGCTGAATGTCCTTCTCGGCACAGCTTCCGGAGGTCGAATAGCGGACGTGCCCGATGCCGAACGTTCCGTCGAGCTGATGCAGAAGTTTCTCCGAAAAGACGTTCGTGACCAGGCCGATGTCTTTATGGAGCGCGTAGTCGCCGAGACCGCGGCTCACGACGATGCCGGCGCTCTCCTGGCCGCGGTGTTGCTGTGCGTAGAGCCCGAGATAAATGTCCTTTGACGTCGTCCGGCCGTTGTACGCCGCAAACAGGCCGCATTTTTCTTTGAGGTCCATCACCGGTAGAGCGCCCCGATCTCTTCTTTGATTTGCCGGGCCGAATGGCCCGTCTGCGTCACCGCTTCATAAATCGATTTGAAAAAGTAATACCCCCAGCCCCAGGGCGAATCGATGTTCAGATCGCCGTCGTAATAATCTTCGCGATATAAAACCCGTTCCGGATGCGGCATGAGCCCGATCACGCGGCCGGTTTCATCCTGAAGCGCGGCGATCGATTCCTCGGATCCGTTCACGGCGTCCTTGTAGACAAGCGGAACGAGCCCCCGTTCAACGTAGCGTGCCGCCAGGCCCGGCCTTGAGACAAAACGCCCTTCGCCGTGGGCGATCGGCAGTTCAAATTCGGGCGGCAGGAGCGTGAGATAGGGACTGTTCGTTTTCATTGTTTTCAGCGTGACCCACCGGCACAAAAATTGACGGCCGACGTTTTCGACCAGGCTCCCCGTCGGCAGAATTCCCAGCCGCGAAAGAATCTGAAATCCATTGCAGATTCCGAGGACATATCCGCCGTCCACGATAAATTCGGACAGCGTATGGCCGAGTTTTCGCTCGATCTCCAACTGAGCGAAGCGGCCGGCTGAGATGTAGTCGCCATAACTGAATCCTCCGGGCAGAACGACCAGCCGCGCCAGAAGGACGTGATCGGCCGTCAGAGCGGCAAACGGCACAATTTCGGGATGGAAGCCGACAACGGACAGAGCCCGTGCCGTCTCTTCCTCGCAGTCGGTTCCCGGAAATTTCAGAAGTAACGCTGCAGGCCGTTTTTCCATGGTAATTTCAATTCCTTGAGAGGTTCGTTCAGAATGACTTCCTTTGCGGCGCGAACGACCAGATTCGAATGGTGGCCAATCGTGCGGCCGATGATTGAAAAGGGCAGGCCGTCAAAACAGCGGGCGATGCCGCCAAGATGTTCCACATCGGACTCGAACAGAATCCGGCTGTTGGATTCCGAAAACAGGATGTCGACCGAAGACAGCGCAGGATCGCAGGAAACGTTGTGAAGGTCGATCTCGACGCCGCCGCCGGAAGCGAAGGCCATTTCGGCCAGCGCGACGGCCAGACCCCCATCGGACAGGTCGTGCGCTGATCGGACCCAGCCTTCCCGTACACACCGATAAAAACAGCGATAAAGTTCCAGCGCCCGATCGGGATCGAGACCGGGCACGACACCGCCGGTTTCGCCCAGCACCCGCTCATACACACCCGCTCCGCGCTCACTGTGCGTAGTCCCCAGGAGACACACCATGCTGTTGGCGCGGCGAAACGCGGTTGTCGTCAGATGTCTCTTCTCCTCAACCACGCCCAGCGCGCTGACGAGCAGAGTCACGGGAATGGAAACCGTGCGGCCGTCTGTGGATTCATAACAATTGTAGAATGAGTCTTTGCCCGAAATAAACGGCGCCTTGAAAATTTGCGCGGCCGCCGACATGCCCCGCACGCATTCGACCAGCGCGCCAAGCTCCTCCGGATCGTCGGGATTGCCCATGCAGAAATTGTCGAGCAGGGCGATGAGGTCGGGATTCGCTCCCGCGACAACCACCTGCCGGATGGCCTCATCGACGCACGATTGTCCCATGCGATACGGATCGAGAACGCCGTACGACGGCGAAAGCGCGACGCCGATCGCAAGACTCTTGCCGGATCCATCCACGCGGATGCACGTGCCGTCGGCGGGATTATCGCCATTTAAGCCGCCCAGCGGTTTGATCACGGTGTTGCCCTGAACTTCATGATCGTACTGCCGGATCACCGGCTCACGCGACGCCACGTTCACGTCCGACAGGATCGTCCGAAGCGCCGCGCGAAGATCGGTCGGTGGAACCAAAATTGAGGCCGCGGCGGCACGCGGTCGATATTCCGACCGGAGCGTCCGGCGCGGAGCTGAATGAAGAAATTCGCATTCCAAGTCGCACACCTTTATATCCTGATGGAACACTTCGAGCGATCCAGTATCGGTTGTCTCGCCGATCACGGTACACTCGGTGTCGTACATCTCCGCCAGATTCCGCAACGCGTCGAGGTGTTCGTCCCGGACGCCGAGAACCATGCGCTCCTGGCTTTCCGACAGAAAAATTTCCCAGCATGCGAGATTCTCCTCCTTAAGCGGCACGCGGTCGAGATAAACACGGCCGCCTGTTTCAGAAACCATTTCGCCGGCGGCGCTGGAAAGTCCGCCCGCGCCGCAGTCGGTGATGAAATCAATGAGACCGCGCTCACGCGCCTTCAATACGCAATCCATCAGCTTCTTTTCCTCAATCGGATTGCCGATCTGGACCGCCCGGCGGTCATCAGTCGGACTTTCCGACGTGAGTGACGCGGACGAAAACGTCGCGCCGTGTAAACCGTCCCGGCCCGTTCGGCCGCCAAGCAGGACGATGTTCAACTCCGGCCTGACTTCTTTCAAAATTTCGTCGACCGGCAGAACTCCGGCTGTTCCACAAAATACGAGTGGGTTCAGGGCATACCCGGAGTCGAACACAATTGCGCCGGCGATCGTTGGAATGCCCATGCGATTTCCGTAATCGCGCACGCCGCGTACCACACCCCTCAGAACGCCCAGCGGATGGATGCGGTCGGCCGGAATGGATTCGCGCGAGGCGGCCGGCATCCCGACGCAAAAAGCGTCAATCGACGCAACCGGTTTGGCGCCCTTGCCGGCGCCCAGCACATCGCGGATGACGCCGCCCAATCCGGTGTTGGCGCCGCCGTACGGTTCGATGGCCGAAGGGTGATTATGAGTTTCAACTTTCAGACAGGCGGCAAGTCGCCCGTTCAGATTGATGAATCCGGCATTATCGCGAAACGCGCTCAACACGAAATCAGGTTTGTCGCGATTGATTTCTTCGGTGACGTTCCGAATGAAAGTTTCAAAAAGTCCGTCAATGGGTGTAACATCGCGGTTGCTGCGGTGGACGATCCGCGCGTTGAATATCCGGTGCTTGCAGTGCTCGCTCCACGTCTGCGCGATCGTTTCGAGCTCTACGCAGGTTGGATTTCGTCCGGTCGATTTGAAATAAGACTTGATTTCCAGGAGGTCCGAGATACCCAGAGACAGTTTTCGCGAACGGCTGAGAGATTCCAAGTCTGCTTCGGCCATATCGAGAATCGGAATGGTCTCGTAAGGCGCGGCGAGCACGGACTCAGGCATCGGACCGCCCACCTGCCCTGCCTGCCGGCAGGCACGGCGGCAGGCAGATACTCCAGTCCTGAATCACCGGATTCACCAGATCGCCGACAATCCGACGGATGTCAGCCTCCTCACAGGGATGCTGAATATAATACCGCTGAATGATGGCCAGATCGTGGATTTCCAGGTTGGCCGGCCTCGCCCCGTTAGCGTAGCGGAGGATGTATTCCTTCTCCAAGTCGAGCACGCCGGGTTTCAAAAACACGTCAAGCGCCGCTGTGCCCTCGGCGGCTGTTGGTCGGCCATCCTCCATGATTTCCTCGACAATCTCATCCGTCAGAACGCCGCGAACAAAATGCCGAAGCCCCTCCGACGATCCCGAATAGTCGATGTCGTAGACGCGCGTTCGGCGGTAGAGAGGCGCACTGTCGAGAGGGCTGTAGACCAGTTCGTTCGCGCTCACAAAATTCATCAGACGATTGACGATCTCAAACCGAGAGCGCATGACTGACCCGTCCCAGCACATCGCTGTAACTTTCCATGACTTCCCCAAGGTCTCTCCGGAATCGATCTTTGTCCAGCTTTCGGCCTGTTCGAATGTCCCACAGGCGGCACGTGTCGGGCGTGATTTCGTCCGCCAGAATGATTCGCGACCGGTCGGAATGAAGGCGGCCGAATTCGACTTTGAAATCGACAAGGCGGATTCCGACTTTTTCGAAAAATTCGCCCAAAAATCCGTTGATCCGCATCGCCATGTCTCGAATGACGGAAACTTCTCCATCGGTCGCCAGGTTCAACTCTCGAAGGTGCTCCGTCGTGATCAACGGATCGTTGAGTTCGTCCTTCTTGTAATAGAATTCGACCATCGGCGCCGACAGAGGTGTTCCTTCAGGCCGGCCAATCCGGCCCGCCAAACTTCCCGCCACCCAGTTTCGCACGACGACCTCAACCGGAATGATCTCCACGCGCCGGACGATAATCCGGATCTCGTCGACATCCCGGACGAAATGACTTGGAATGCCGCGTTCCTCCAGCATGCGGTACAACAGACACGTCAACTGTTTGTTGATCGCGCCTTTGTTCTGAAATTGCGTCTTCTTCTTGCCGTTGAACGCCGTCGCGTCGTCCTTGAACTCCATGAGGACTTCGTCAGGACAGTTCGTCCGGTACAACTTCTTCGCTTTGCCTTCATAGAGAAGTTCCATTTTTCCGATTCACCCCACCGCAAATTCGACTCTACAAGGTTGGTATCGAAACGGAAGTAGACCACGAGGTTTATTTTCCGGACAGCCCCCACGGCCGCCGAAAAACGACAGAGAGAAATCCCGCCCCGGCCGGTGAATGAACTCCAGCCGTCCCAGAGCGCTCTCTTTTTCCCCGTAGTCAGGAGGTTTACGGCCCCCTGGTAGAAACTCCCGGACCCATTACCAGGATTATACGAGTCGAGACACTGAACGCCGATTGTCGGCCAGAAATCAGGCCGTGTCAAGATCAACCCAAAATTGTTTCCTGCCTCCTCACGAACATCCCAGAGTATTTCCGCAATTGGAACATTTGTAGCACGTGCCGCTGCGAACCGTCACATGGCCGCAGACGTTGCAAAACGGCGCGTCGGACATGAGCGACGAATGAAACTCGTTGACGATCGACCGCATGCCGCCCTTGCCGTTCGACCCGCCCTCGCGGGTTGCAGGCAAACCTTCCCGTGCGGCCCCCGCGACTGCCTTGTCATCCGCATCCGCATGATCAGGAGGTTTTACCTGTGCGAAATCGCTGCGATGCAGATAATCGACGCCGATAATTCGAAAGATGAGGTCGATCACCGACGTGGAATATTTGATGTAGGGATGGCCTTCGACCGGGCCGTACGGCTGAAATCGACTGAACGTGAAACTGTCGACAAATTCCTCGGCCGGCACGCCATACTGGAGGCCGAGCGAAACGGCGATAGCAAAACAGTTCATGAGACTGCGAAACGCCGCGCCCTCCTTGTGCATGTCGATGAAAATCTCGCCTAATTTTCCATCCTCGTACTCGCCCGTGTGGAGATACACTTTCTGCCCGCCGATCCGAAGCTCGTACGTGGTGCCCTGGCGTTTGCGCGGCAGGCGCGACCGGACCGGGCCGGAAGACTCATCGCCCGGCTGTTCGTCGGTTGCCGCGCGGATCGAGATCAGCGCCTGGACGGCTTTCGAACCGTCGCGATAAATAGAAATGCATTTGCATCCCGATTTCCACGCCAGATGATACGCCTCTCGCACATCGTCCATCGTCGCGTCGTTCGGCATATTGATGGTTTTGGAAATGGAGCCGCTGATGAAAGGCTGGGCGGCGGCGATCATCCGGATGTGCGACGGCCAACCCAGCGCCCGTTTGCCGTACGGCCCGCAGCGGTTGGCGCAGTCGAAGACGGCCAGATGTTCGGGCTTGACATGCGGCGCGAATTCGAGTGTTTGCCATCCGCAGATGTGCTTGTTTGCCTCTTCGATCTCGGCTTTGGTGAATCCGAGGTGATCGAGAACGTTGAAATCGAGGCGCGTCAGATCGTCGTCGGAGACGCCGAGGCGCTGAAGCGTCGCGCGCTCGAAC
>JAHFCY010000005.1:30664-32970 GCA_023249255.1 Candidatus Lindowiibacteriota bacterium
GAACACAAAAGGTGAAAAAACCTGCGTGAGATGCACGGCGTTCGGCAACATCTCCTCGATCTTTTTAATCGTCGCCGGATCAAGTCCCTTGCCGATCAGAGATTCGGCATTGATGTATGGAGAACCCTGAAACGTTCCGCGTCCGATGATGTGCTTGGTGACGTCGGCAACCTGATCGTCCGCGTAGCCGAGCCGCCGGAGCGCCCCCGGCACGGCCTGATTGACGATTTTAAAATATCCGCCGCCCGCGAGTTTTTTGAATTTGACGATCGCGTAATCCGGCTCGATTCCCGTGGTGTCGCAGTCCATCAGAAGTCCGATCGTACCGGTCGGCGCCAGCACGGTCGCCTGCGAGTTTCGGTATCCATGCATTTTTCCAAGCTCCAATGCCCGGTCCCACGACGCGCACGCCTCTTCATACAAATAATAGGTCAGGATGTCCTTCTCGATCCCGTATGCGGCGTCGCGATGCATCGCGATGACGTCCAGCATCGGCTCGCTATTTTTTTCATAACCGGAAAACGGACCGACCGCCGCCGCGATCCGGGCTGACTGCGCGTAGGCCGATCCGCACATGATGGAGGTCAGAGCCGAGCAAATGCCGCGCGCCTCCTTCGTGTCGTACGCAATGCCCATGAGCATGAGAAGCGTTCCGAGGTTGGCATATCCAAGACCCAGAGGGCGGTAGTCGTGGGAATTCTGCGCGATGAATTCAGTCGGATACGACGCAAAATCAACGACGATCTCCTGCGCGGTGAGGAGAACTTCGCAGGCGTGGCGATACCGGGCAACGTCAAACGCGCCGTCATCTTTGAGGAATTTGACCAGGTTGATGGACGCCAGATTGCAGGCGCTGTCGTCGAGGAACATGTACTCGGAACAGGGATTACTGGCGTTGATCCGGCCCGTTGCCTTGCAGGTGTGCCAGCGGTTGATGGTCGTGTCGAACTGCATGCCCGGATCGGCGCACTCCCATGCGGCCTTGCATATCCGATCGAACAGATCCCGCGCCTTGTATTCGTTCGCGGCCTGTCCCGTTGTCACGAACTTTGTCTGCCACACGCCGCCGGCATCGACTGCGGACATGAATTCGTCCGACACGCGCACGCTGTTGTTTGAATTCTGCCCGCTCACGGTTTTATACGCATCGCCGTCCATCTCGCTCGAATATCCGGCGGCGATCATGGCGCGGGCCTTCCCTTCCTCGCGCGCTTTCCAGTCGATGAATTTTTCGATGTCTGGATGGTCCACGTTGACGATGACCATCTTGGCCGCACGGCGCGTCGTCCCGCCCGATTTGATCGCCCCGCCGACTTTGTCGTAAATCTCCAGAAATGACATGAGACCCGATGAACAGCCGCCGTTCGAAAGCTTCTCGCCCGATCCACGCACACCGGAATAATTTGTGCCGGCGCCCGAACCGAATTTGAAAATTTTCATCTCGCGCTTGACGTGCTCGGCCAGGTCCATGAGGTCGTCCTTGATCGAGACGATGAAACAAGCTGAAAGCTGGGGATGGGAATAGGCGTCGTCGGTCTGCCGGACCGCGCGCCGGGCCGGGTCATAAAAATAATTGCTGACAGACTCACCGTGAATTCCGTATTCATGAAAGAGACCGCAGTTGAACCAGACGGGAGAATTAAACGCGGCGTACTGATGGATCAGAAGATACGTCAGCTCCATCTCGAACGCCTGCACATCCTCGGTGGATTTGAAAATTCCCTGCTTCCCTCCCTCTTTCGCCAACGTCCGCGCGATTCGCGTGACGGCCTGCCGGGCGCCGGTTTCCTGACCCGTTTCAGGCACGCCGGCTTTCCTTATATATTTGGAGGCAAGGATGTCCGTCGCCAACTGTGACCAAGTCTCCGGCACTTGGATGTCCTTCATCTCAAACACCGCCGAGCCGTCCGGATTTAAAATTCGCGACACCCGCTTCGTCCAGACAATCTCATCGAACGGATGAACTCCCGCCTTTGTGAAAACCCGGCTAACCGAAATGCCTTTGGATTTTTCCGATTTTTCCGTGCGTCTGACGGCGGCCTTCCGGCCGGTCAGAGACCGCGATTGAAGTTTTAACACCCCGTGTTTCCCCCTTTGAATTCATATCCCCTCGTGAATACACACACCTGCATCTATGACAAAACTTGTTTCTTCCCGACGGGCGATGGAGAGACACGGATGGCCGTCCTTCTCGATCCAAATCGCGCTCGACTCATGAAAAGAATCCGCGCGAGAACGGAAGGACTACAAGTGAAAGATATCGCGCGGGCCCCGGGATTTACGGGGACAATGATCCAACCGACGAT
>JAHFCY010000091.1 GCA_023249255.1 Candidatus Lindowiibacteriota bacterium
GATGCCCGATTTGCCGAACGGAGCGTTGATACAGCAGAAGGAGCATCGGTAGGGACACCCGAGACTCGTGTAGATCGACGCGTATGGCCGGCGATTCTTGATGTGATCGAAACAATGCCAGTTGTGAGCACGGTAGGCTTGCATGGGCAAAAGATCCCACGCCATGCCGGGAAGAGTCGCCGCCAGTTCGCGCTCGGGAATGACCGCCGCCGAAAAAGAGAATCGCGGCTTGCCATTCTCCCGCCACCACAGGCCGGGAATTTTCGGATACATCGAGTTGTCGTCAAGCCGATCCAGCTTGAGCAGTGCGTCGAGCGTGTAAATACCCTCGCCCTGACCGACGAAATCGGTTTTACAATCGTTCAGTGTCCGTTCCGGCAATGCGGATGGATGCCCGCCGATCAGGATGGTTTTGATTTCCGGTGTGTGATCGTGAAAGGCATTAACAATATTTTCCGCCATTGTCATGTTCTGGGTTGATGCCGACGGCTGATGGCCGTACACGACGATGGCCGCCAGCCGCGGCGAAAGATCCTGCGCTCGCGTGACGACTTCATCCGGCGTCAGTCCCTCCGCCTCTTGGTCAATGATCGCGGCGCTAATCCCGTGCCGCCGCGCAGTCTGCGCCAGAAGCGAGGCCCAGATCGGCGGCTCGATTGCGGCGTATTCGGTTGCAAGCTCCTGAAAAATCAGACGATGGTTTCCGGGGCTGATCAACACCAGATCAACGGAATCGGTCATGTCATTCGATTGTGCAGGTTTCATTTTCGACTGTCAATGTTTGGTCGGGCGGGGCCGTTCCGGTACGGCAGCCGGGCCTGATACAACTGAAGGTGATATCGGACTATCGGCAAGTATGCGGTGTTTCCGGTGTGTTCGGCCGTGTCGATGGTTTTCATCAATATCGCCGCCGCCTCGTCGAATCGGCCATCAGCGGCGTACGCGGTGGCAAGCATATCCAGAATCACCGGATCGCGGTGTTGGGTGAGCATTGCGGCTCTTTCCGCCAGACCTCGCGCCACCTTCGGGTTTCGAATATCGGTGTCTTCGTCCGTTGCGAAAATCCACGCCAGATTGTGAAGAATTTCAGGCTGGTCCGGCGCCAGCCGCATGGCCGACTCAAATTCTTCGACCGCTTCCTCACTTCGGCCTGTTTCATAAAGGGCGGCGCCGAGATTGATGTGATACTGCGTGGTGTTGGGCGCAAGGCGGATCGCCTCCCGATATTGATCGACCGCATCGCGCGGCCTGCCCTTCCGCAAGAGCGCGTTGCCGCAGTTGTAGCGGGTCAAAGCGACGTTGGGATTGGACGCAATCGCCTGTTCGTAATGGTTGATCGCCCCGTCCAGGTCACCGTGATCGGCAAGAACCTTTCCAAGTTGGGTTTGAATCGCAAAATTGTCGCGGGTGACGGTCAGCACGTATTCGAATAGCGTCACGCTATTTTTCCATCGTGCTGTCTGGACTGCGCTCAATCCTGCGAAAGCGCACAGAACAACCGCTGTTCCCGTGAAGACGGCCTTCGGGTTCCATTGTTTCCGGTCCACCGCCTCCGTCGCGGCCCATGCGATCATCATCATCAATCCGACGTACGGAATGTACGTGAATCGGTCCGCGACGAGTACGAACGTGCAGCCCAGGACCATCGGCGCCATCGTGACGAGAAACCAGAACCATCCGAATGCGAGATAAGGTCTTGATCGCGCCTGATTCAGCACTAAGGCGGTGATCACGGCGAGGAGTCCCGCCGAACCGACGATTTGCCATGGCGGCGACAGGGTCCCGGGGACATGGGGGTACCATGCGGCCAGATGCACAGGCCAGAAAAGTTTCCAGAGATACCAGATGTATGCGACGGGCGCGGCCAATAATTGGACGAACGGCGTGGATCCGGGGAACGGTGTCTGGCCACGCCGGAATGTCGCCCAGCAGGACACGATCGACAACGCGAAAAATGGAATTTTTTCGATCAGTAAATGACGCAAACGCCCCCAATTCACGGCGCCATCGAATTTGAAATCCACCTTCCCGGCGACACTATCTGAATCCTGCCGGGCATCACTGATCCGGTTGAGCGGCCACACGTCGAGCATCAGAAATATAATCGGCATCGTTATCAACACCGGCTTGGCCATCAGCCCCAGCGCCATCGTGAGGACAACGATGGCATAGAGTTTTTTTCCGGGCCTCGCCGCATACCGCGCGTACGCAAGCAACGTCAACCACCAGAATATCCCGGAAAGAACGTCCTTGCGCTCGACCACCCACGCGACCGATTCCACCCGCAAGGGATGGACAGCGAACGCGGCGGCGACCGCAGCGCCTAACCACATCCTCCCGCCAATCCGGTAAAGGAACAGAAAAAGCAACATCACGTTTCCGATGTGGAAAAAAACGTTCATCAGGTGGTATCCGCCCGGCCGCATTCCGAATAACTGAACGTCGATCAGGCGCGACAGAATCGTGATCGGCTGCCAGTAGTCGACTTGGGGCGAAGGTTCGGACAGATCGGCGGTGAATGCCCATCGGACATTGTCCCGCGTGAATCCGCCGCGAAGGTGCGGATTGTCCCGCACATACACGTCGTCGTCGATATCGATGAAATCAAACCTCGCAGTTTGGACAAAAACGACGAGGGTCAGCGCCGCCAGAACGGCGCAGATCCCCGCACGGTTGGATAAAAACCGTAACATTACACGGGATCACTCATTTCGTTCGATTGTGCAGGGTTCATCCGAGCCTGTCAACGCCCATTCCGGAGATGTTGATTTTCGCATTTTAATGTCATATAATATGACATGAGCAAGAAATGGGAGATTCATTCGGAAAAAGGTGTGGTACAGGTGTGGGTGCGTGACGAAGGCGGCGCGGTTCTGAGGCAGAGCGACAGCGCTGTGACGTCGGCGCGAGCCGCCCGGATCCTCGGCAAGAGCAGGAGGCACGTGTATCGCTACGTCGAGCGGGGCATGCTGAATCCTCTTGGGAAATTTTTGGATGAATGGTTGTTTGATGCCGGGCAGGTCGCAAGATTCCGGAAGACGCTCGCCGCAGGCCGGATTCCTTTGCGCCGATATGTCATTCCGTCCCGATTCAGGACATTTTTTCCGGATTATCGTCTTGGGGAGATGAATCCGTGGACCAATGCTCCCTTGATCATCACCCGGATTTTGGATACCGGCACCCGGGCCGAGTGGAAATGGATTTTCCGTCATTATCCGCGTTCGGTGGTTCGCGCGGTCATCCGGGAGCACGGCAGGAGGATCATGTCAGAGAGGTCGCATCATTTCTGGGCGTGGATGCTCGGATTATGAAGTGGCGTGGGGAGGCTCTGTCGGATGATTGCCGGATGGCGCTTCAACGGCTTTCCCGCACAAAATCGTTGCGTCATTTCTATCTGGCCGGCGGCACGGCCCTTGCGTTAAGACTTGGGCACCGAATTTCCGTTGATCTTGATTTTTTTTCAGTAAGAAATCCTTTGACCGGGCCGGCGCGCGCCGCGCTTTTGGAGGAGATTTCGAAGGCCGCGCCGGTGCGGGTGGACGAACAGATTGATCGGACGCTTCATCTTCGACTGGCCGGAACGCACGTCAGTTTTTTTCATTACACGGCGCCGCTCCTTGCCCGATGTGAACGCCGGGAAGGGGTCCAAATCGCTTCAACGACGGATATCGGCGCCATGAAACTCTCGGCCCTGGTCGGCCGGGGATCGCGGAAGGATTTTCTGGATCTCTATGTCCTGACGACCCGTGTCATCCCTCTAAAAAATCTTTTGCAGAAGGCACAGGCAAAATTCCGAGATTCGACGGATTTTACGGCCCAGGCTCTGCGTGCCCTCGTCTACTTCAAAGACGCTGAAAGCGAGGATCCCCCGACTTTGCTTCAACCCATCTCGTGGAATGACGTGATGACGCATTTTAGGAAGGCCGTTCGCGCGATTGGACGGACGTTTATGTGACGGCGAGGGCGCGTTACCAGAGAGATTTGGCGTGCTCGTAATTCAGAATTCTGACGCCCGCGGTGATGAGGGGCATGCCGGAGGCGATCTCGGTGGAAAGCAGAAAGAGGATTTGTTCAACAATTCAACGCCTGACCCCCACCCGCCGACTTATCTCTCGATGGTCTGAAGCATCTCCAGGGCTTTGGGGTGTTTCGGATTGCGATACAGCACTTCCAACACCTCGTCCAGGGCGGCCGACTTTTTCCCCTGCGCCAGCCGAACCGCCGCCAGATTGCACCGCGCCTCTAGGTTTCCGGTATCGATGCGGATCGCCTCTCGAAACTGCTCGGCCGCCGATTCCAGCTCTCCGATTCGAGCGAGGGAAACCCCGAAATTGTTCAGAAAATGGGAATCCCCCGGCCTTTGCCGGAGTGCGGCGTCAAAATTCCGGATGGCGGCCCGATGGTTTCCCTCCCCCGCCTGCAATAGTCCCAGATTGTAGTACGCCCGGTCGAAATGGGGATCTATCTTGATCGCCCTCTCGTAATGGACCATGGCGTTCGAAGCGTCCCCGAGACGCACGAGGGTCAGCGCCAGATTGAAATGCGCATCCGAATCACGATCGTTTGCCGCCACCACCCGCTCAAACTCCATCCGGGCCGCGGCTGGCCTGCCCGCCTGCGCCAGCTCCACACCCAGATTTTTCCGGGATATGGCGTCGTCCGGATCGATCCGTAACGCCTCGGCATACTCCCGCATCGCTCCTTCGCCGTCTTCCTTCCGGGACAAAACAATCCCCATGGACTTGTGGGCTCGGCCCATGCCGGAGTCGAGGCGGATCGCTGTCTTGAATTCCTCGACCGCCGAATCCAATTTCTTCTCTCCGAAATAAACGTTTCCCAAATTGCCATGCGCCAGCGCATACCCCGGAAAAATCCTCAGCGCTTCATGAATATGGTCCTCCGCTTCGTCCCACCTTCCATCCTGGGCCAGGACGGATCCGAGGTTGTTTTCGACCAAGGCGTTGTTCCGGGTCACGGACAGCGTGTACCGGTACAGCGTTTCGCTGGTTAACCACCGATTCAACTGCAGGCGGGTGCAGATCGCCAGAGCGCCGATCGCGAATATCGCGAGGACGGTCAGGCCCACGCGCCACTCCGGACGTTGTTTCGCCCAGTCGGCCAGTCCCCACACGACCATGATATAAATTCCGACCAGCGGCACATACGTGTGCCGGTCTGCAAGGGCCTGTGTGCCGACTTGGACGATGCCGATTACCGGCACGAGCGTGATGAGATACCAGAACCAGCCGAAGGGAAGATATCCGTACCGCCGCAACCGCCAGACCAAGACCGTGACGCCCGTGAGAGCCGCAGCGGCCGCAACCGGCTGCCAGAGCGGAAAGCCTCCGGTCGGATAAGGATAAAAAACAGCGAGATCGTGCGGCCAGAGCGCCATTCCCATATATTTTACGTATGACACCAGCGCGTTTTCGAGTCGAAGGCCGATGGGAAGTTGTCCGAGGGATGAGACGGCGCCAGCCAGGCGTTGGGCGATCCAAGTGACGCCCGCGATGACCGCTGACATGAGAAACAGCGGCCATTTTTCCAGGGCGCGCAATCCGATACGGCGGAATTCGGACGAGGACGAATCGGCCGCTCCTGCGCCATCCTTGGCGTCCGCGGCACTTCCTCCATCCGGTCGGTCGGAACTCCAGCGTCCCGGCGGCCACAGATCGATCAAGAGGAGAGTCACCGGCAGCGTGACGATCATCGGTTTGGACATGAGGCCCAGGCCGAACGCCGAGAGGACACAGGTCATGCCCATGCGAGACGGGGTTGAAACGTAACCGGCGTAAGCGCGTATTGACGCAAACCAGAAAAAAGTGCTGAGAACATTTTTTCGTTCCGGAACCCAGGCAACGGACTCGACCCCGAGCGGATGGACCGCAAAGAGCGCGGCGACGATCAAACTCCGCGCCGTTGACCCGGTGAGGCGCTGGAGAAGATGGAACAACAGAAGCGTGTTCGCGAGATGGACAAGCAGATTGACGAGATGGGGGCCGGCCGGGTCGAGACCGAAGCATTCGACGTCCAGCATGTGGGACATCCACGTGAGGGGATGCCAGTAAACGGGCCGCATGGCCGTGAAGGCCCAGAGGATGTTCCGGACTGTGAGGCCGGCTTGTACCCTGGCGTTCTGGGTGACGTAGACTTCGTCATCAAAGGCGATAAATTCAAGGGTTCGAACGGGCCAGAATGCGGCGCAGGTCAGGACGGCCAGAAGGATCATGAATAACCGGCGGTCTCCGTTCATCGCCGAAAAAATGCGCAAAAACTACTGGTTCATCCGGACGAATATGCCGATATTGTTGAGGGTCCAGTCGGTGCTGGCGTTGGAGACGCTGATCTGGGCGAAGAAGGTCGCTTCACCGTTATAGGTATACGATGTCCATGCGTCGTTCATCTCCGACTCGTTGCTTGCAAAATTAAGATAGTTCAGGACGACCTCGTTGCCGTTGGAAGTATTGAGAATTTGCACGTCGATGTTGCTCGACGCGGTGATAGTCCCCCAACTCGCGCTGATTTTGTACTGGCAGCTTCCACCGGGTGGGCAAAAGTCGCTGGGATTGATGCGAAACCAGCTGCTGCTGAGATTGCCGTATCCGGCGCCCCAGCCGGTTCCAGTCTTGGAATGGGCGATGCGAATATAGGTGATCACATTCGCCGTGACGATCGAATCGGATTTAATGCCGCCGTTGACCTCCAGCTTGAGGGTCGGCGACGTTGTGTTGATGCCGACACGGGTGGTGGGCATGATGTCGATTTCTTTATTGGCCTGGATGATGAAATCACTGTTCCAGTCATTGTAGATCAGGCAGTTGCCGTCTCCGAAGAAGGCGGCTGCGGTGTCGCCGCTCGACCACGAGGCGTCTGTGCCGACGAAGAGACCGTTGCCCTTGCCGTGAAGCAAATGCAGCCTCCAGACCGGGACGGTGATCCCGACCCCAAAATTTCCGGTGCTCTCCTGCATGATCCACGAATCCTGCGCGTTGTAGGCGCTGAATGCGAGTCCGGTACCGTATACGCCGTCCATGTGGGTGTTGGTGTCGCCGGCGTATATCTGTCCGCGATCGCCTGCGGCGTCGTATCCGTCGTTGCCCTGTGCCATGACATGACCCCTCACAAAAAGCCTGACCCCGTTGGCGCTGTCGGGGATCGTTGCGGAGTCGATGATCACCACGCCGTTACTGCGAACAAGCAGACTGTCTCCCCTCGTTCCGCCGACGGCGAACGTGTCTTGGACGTTGGCTGAGCCTTTTACGTCAAATTTGCTTCCGGGAGTGCTTGTCCCGACGCCGACATTCCCGCTTCTCTTGACAATGAAACTGTCGCCTTTCACGTTGCCGACCGCGAAAGTGTCGAGGAGGCTGAAGGAACCGCGGGTGTCCAGATAGGCGTTGACGAGATTATAGGACATTATGGCGTAAGGAACGGCGGCGAAGGGTGTGTAGGGGCTGAATGCGGTGCCTCCAACTGACACTTTTAACCACATCGGTCGGTTGAATAACGTGTCAATGTTACTCGAGTCGCCGATGTACACGCTGAATATTCCGTTCTGTACCGAAACACTGCTGACGGTCTGGCTGAACAGGGAACTTCCGCCGCTGCCGACGTCGTATAAATCGAACTGCATGCTGTACGTCCCGTTGACGCCGGACCCGGTGTCGTTGGCAAGCCGGCCTTGATAGAAAATCAGACGCGGGGCGGTATCGGTAGCCGTCGCGTAACCGGTCAGTGCCAAGACAAAGACCGCGGCAATCGCAACCTGTTTCAGACGAAAATCCTCGATGGCGAGCCCCGCGCCGCTACTGGTTCATCCGGATGTAAAATCCCATGTTGTTGAGGGTCCAGTCGGTGCCGGCGTTGGAGACGCTGATTTGCATGTACATCGTCGATTCGCCGTTGTATGTATAGGCTGTCCAGGAATTGTTCATGTTCGTTTCGTTGGACGCAAAATCATTATAACTGAGAAAGACGTTGTCGCCGTCGGTAGAGTTGACAAGCTGCACGTCGATGTTGCTCGACGCGGTGATAGTTCCCCAACTGGCGGCGATTTTGTACCCGCATGAGCCGCCCGGCGGGCAGTAGTCCCTCGGATCAATGCGAACCCAGTTGCTGCCGGGATTGCCGAATCCGGCGCCCCAGCCGGTTCCAGTCTTGGCATGCACGACGGGAATATAGGAGATCACATTCGCCGTGACGATCGAATCGGATTTAATGCCGCCGTTGACCTCCAGCTTGAGGGTCGGCGACGTTGTATTGATGCCGACACGGGTGGTGGGCATGATGTCGATTTCTTTATTGGCCTGGATGATGAAATCACTGTTCCAGTCATTGTAGATCAGGCAGTTGCCGTCTCCGAAGAAGGCGGCTGCGGTGTCGCCGCTCGACCACGAGGCGTCTGTGCCGACGAAGAGACCGTTGCCCTTGCCGTGAAGCAAATGCAGCCTCCAGACCGGGACGGTGATCCCGACCCCAAAATTTCCGGTGCTCTCCTGCATGATCCACGAATCCTGCGCGTTGTAGGCGCTGAATGCGAGTCCGGTACCGTATACGCCGTCCATGTGGGTGTTGGTGTCGCCGGCGTATATCTGTCCGCGATCGCCTGCGGCGTCGTATCCGTCGTTGCCCTGTGCCATGACATGACCCCTCACAAAAAGCCTGACCCCGTTGGCGCTGTCGGGGATCGTTGCGGAGTCGATGATCACCACGCCGTTACTGCGAACAAGCAGACTGTCTCCCCTCGTTCCGCCGACGGCGAACGTGTCTTGGACGTTGGCTGAGCCTTTTACGTCAAATTTGCTTCCGGGAGTGCTTGTCCCGACGCCGACATTCCCGCTTCTCTTGACAATGAAACTGTCGCCTTTCACGTTGCCGACCGCGAAAGTGTCGAGGAGGCTGAAGGAACCGCGGGTGTCCAGATAGGCGTTGACGAGATTATAGGACATTATGGCGTAAGGAACGGCGGCGAAGGGTGTGTAGGGGCTGAATGCGGTGCCTCCAACTGACACTTTTAACCACATCGGTCGGTTGAATAACGTGTCGAAGTTACTGCTCGAGTCGCCGAGGTATACGCTGAATATTCCGTTCTGTACCGAAACACTGCTGACGGTCTGGCTGTACATGGAACTTCCGCCGCTGCCGACGTCGTATAAATCGAACTGCATGCTGTACGTCCCGTTGACGGCGGACCCGGTGTCGTTGGCGAGGCGGCCTTGATAGAAGATCAAGTGCGGGGCGGTATCGGTGGAGGATGCCATCGCGGAACCAACGCACACCAAGGACAGAACCACCGCGAGACCCATCCCGGCGGCTAAAGACGCACTCTCACGCATACGCTGACCCATATGCCACTTATTCTACCAGCCAGACGGTTTAAATCAAGTTTTTTATTCTGCCGGGGCGGAATGAATTGGCGGCCGTGAATTGACACGGTGCGGACCCGGAGGCTAACGTGGATGCCGTAACGGGGCGTGAAAGTTCAGGCAGTATTTGAAGGTCTGCGCGCCGGCGCGCGGATCCGCACCGGCTTTCGATTTCGGGTTTTTCTGACGGGTCGTAAGCGTTTTCATCTTCAGGGTCATGGGGAGACACGCGCATCATGTCAACACAACGCCGATCCGGAATCTCAAATGATTGGGCACGGCTCACGGGAGACGTCCACACGAAGGCGCGAAGAAACAGAACTTTCTTTGTGGCTTTGTGTGAGAATAAATCCATGGTTGTTTGTCCGCTAATAGTTTTCATGTGTCTCGCATGGACCGCCCTTGCCGGATCGGCTTTAGATTCCCCAACAGCCGCGCCCGTGCGCGTGGCCCTCATCAGGCTCGAAAACAGATCTTCATACAATGGGCCGTGGGATATCTCCCGCCATCTCTCCCGGCAATTGCAATCGTCTCTTTCGGCCAATACCGGCATGCAGGCCGCGCCGGCCGCCGATGTTTCGGAGGCCTCACACAGTCTTCTGAATTTGTCCGATGACGTCCTCGACGCCCGGAAAATCCGGGCTGTCGGCCGCGCCTGTGGATCCGACATCGTCATCAGCGGGACCATTGACCACTTCACGCTCGAGGGACAGAGCGGGATCAGCTATCGCGTCGGAGGACTCGAACGGTTTGTCGGCGAAGTCACGCTCACGATCACCGTCGTCGACGCTCGATCCGGCGCCGTGTTGATGGATCGGCGGACGGCAACGGGAAAAATCAGCGATAATGACGTGGGACTGGCGCTTCTCAAAGGTCCCGGGTACAGGGAAACAACGAATATTCTCCAGGTCATCTGGGATTCGCCCATCGACACGGACCTCGTTCAGGGCTCGGTGTTGGGCCGGGCCATGCAGATGGTGGTCGCAGATGCCACCGCTCAAATTTCCCGGGTAGTCTCCGGCGTGGCCAGCGGACGTGAAGGCCGCGTTGTTCGAGTTCGGGGACAGGACATCTATATCAACCTCGGCTCCGAAGACGATCTGCGGCCGGGCGATCTCGTCTTGATCTGGCCCAGTGTCGAAGTCCTGCGCGATCCCAAAACGTCCGTCATGCTTGGATTGACCAAACCCGGTTCCGCCGCGGAAGCGGCAGTTCAGGAAATCCGGGACAAGCGTCTGGCCATCTGCCGCTCGACGGATAATTCCGTGCGGGAAGGCGACGTCGTCCGATTTGTCGGCGGCCAGCGCGAAGGTAAATGGGTCGGCGTCCGGCCGGAACGTCTCAATTCGGCCGAAGAAGGATATTCGCGCAAAGGAGAATGACATGCACATTCGATTTTTTGTATTTTTTTGGGTGATTGCTCTGGCCATGCCGTCCGCGTCCGCGTCTGACAATCGGGACCCCGCCGCCGGCCACGGACGGCCAAGTGCCGAATTCGACAGGGATGGCGCGTCAGGGAATTCGGCCTCTCTATATTATAATAGCGCCCCGGAAGGGTTGGTCGGCAATGGCCGAAGTGTCGTCAAAGTCCGGCCGGCCGGATTTGAATTTTTTTCCGGGGGGACGGCGTCGGGCCGGTTCCGGCTGGTCATCGGAAATGAAACACACGATTTCCCTTCAACTGTCGCCAGATCGGAATTTTTTCCGGGTGGCGTGATTTATTCGATGAACGTTTCGGGATACGACGTCGATGTGCTTCATGGCGCCCTGCCGGACGTGCCTTATCTGGCCGCCATCCGGGTCAAATCAGGATCAAACCGCGCGGATAAAATATCGATAGAGGTCGAATCCAAAGATACACCGCAACTTTCCCCCGCAGGCCGCACCCGATTGGATTTTTCGAACGGCGCCGGACTTCTGATCGTGTCGGCCGGCCGTCCAATGGAGAAAACATCCTGGGAAGAGTTGAGAAACCGGATTGAATCCCCCTATCAGAAAGGTCTCCTGTTGCAAACGCCTTCGAAAAAAATCGACCGGGCCGTCCGGTTCTGCCAATTTTTGCTGGACCTCGGATATGACGGCAGGCTCATGGTCAGCGAATTGTTCCGGTGGCGCGACATCTGGTCGCGGGATCTTGGGACGGGCCTTGCGCCGGGCGCGATGATCGGCGGCCGGTATGACGCGGCACGCGCGTCGATTCAATACGATCTGAACCGGTACTCGGC
>JAHFCY010000006.1 GCA_023249255.1 Candidatus Lindowiibacteriota bacterium
GAACCGGATCTGCTTGACGAACTCGTATGTCTTGCGGCCGTAGAGAAACTGCCGGTTCTTCTCGTCGTCGTACTCCTGGCTGTTGACCTCGGAATACGTCGAGACCGTCTCGTGGCTGACGATCGAGTTGGAAACATCTTTGTCCATTGGGTGGATCTTGTATCAAGAAAATTCCCAAATTTCCACATTACACGCCCATTTACTGAATAAGGCCAAGAGAAAACATCGTTTCACTCTCTGGAGACCCGATAGAATCGGGTTACCGTAAAAAGCAGAAAACTTCACCCAATGGATGAAAGAGAAAACGCGGGTCAAACTCGAACGGTCGACCCACAGCACAGGCTTCGTTTGACAGTCCGGCGACGGGCAAAGTAATGTCATGGTGTGGCATTGGAAAAACGAACCGATCATCTGTATTTTCATCGGCCTTGGATCGGGCCGGAGGAAAAACAGGAAATTTTAGACTGTCTGGACTCGGGCTGGCTCACAACAGGGCCGAGGACCAAGGAGTTTGAGAAACGGTTTGCCGAAAGGATCGGCGTCAAGCACGCGATCGCTCTCAACTCCTGCACGGCCGGTCTTCATCTGGCGCTCGTCGGGCTGAACGTCGGGCCGGGTGATGAGATTGTCACGACACCGCTCACGTTCGTGGCGACGGTCAACGTCATTGAACACGTCGGCGCCAGGCCCGTCTTCATCGACGTCGACCCGCGGACCGGCAACATCGACCCTTCAAAAATTGAACGCGCGATCACGCCGAAAACAAAGGCCATCCTGATCGTGCATTACGTCGGTCACCCATGCGAGATGGACGCGATCTGCGACATCGCCAGACGCCGGAGCGTGCCGGTCATCGAAGACGCCGCGCACGCGACCGAAAGCGAATACAAAGGCAAACGCTGCGGGACGTTCGGCCATCCGGCGGCTTTCAGTTTTTACGCGACGAAAAACATAACGACTGGCGAAGGCGGCATGCTGGTGACCGACGACGACGCGCTGGCAACGCGCCTGCGAATCCTCGCCCTGCATGGCATGAACCGCGACGCGTGGAAACGATACTCGGCCGAAGGCTCGCCAACCTGGCAGCTTGAGGAACCCGGATTCAAATACAACATGTTCGACCTCCAAGCGGCGCTTGGAATCCATCAACTCGACAAACTCGAGATGTTCTGGCGGCGGCGAAAAGAAATCGTGCATCGGATGCGACGGGAGATTTCAGAGATTCCGGGATTGAGGACCGTCGAAGACGCGGGCGACGTCAAAAGCGCGTACCACCTCATGCCGATCTATCTCACGCCGAAAGCGAAGATGAAGCGGGACGAGGCGAACCGGGCCTACAAGGACTGGAACGTCGGGACCGGCATCCATTTCGAGTGCGTACATCTTCAGCCCTACTACCGGAAAAAATACGGCTGTAAACCGGGTGACTGTCCCGTCGCCGAGGAGATGGGCGCCAACACCCTTTCCCTGCCGCTCTATCCGAAGATGTCGGACGACGACGTTCAGTACGTTCTGGATGTGACGCGCGCCATTTTCCGTTGATGACATTCCCGACGCTCAATCACTGGCTGAAAGACATCTGCGAAAAATCGGCCGACCGCGAATTTTTGATCGCGGTGGACGAACAGGGCACCGACTGTAATTTCACGTACGGGCAGTTTTTCGAAAGTTCCGAGTGCGTCGCGTCGCGGCTGGAGGAGGCGGGCCTGAAAAAAGGCGATACGGCGATTTTGATTCTGCCGCAGGACGCCGAACTTCTGTTTTCAATCATCGGCTGTGTCCAGCGCGGCATCATTCCGACCGTTCTCGCGTTTCCAAATTTTAAATTTGATTCCGAACGCTACAAGATTCAACTGAACCACCTCGTCACGTATCTCGATGCACGATGGATCATGAGTTCAAAGAAACTGCCGGAACAAATCGACAAGTTGATCCGCGAAATTGTGGCGGCCCGCCCGGGCACGACGTACGCCCGGATCGAGGAAATCGATCTCGGGGGGAGGCCCTCCGTCAAATTCAACCTCGACGCCAGATCCGAGGACGTGGCGTTTCTCCAGCACTCTTCCGGCACGACCGGCCTCCAAAAGGGCGTCGCCATCACGCACCGGTCGGCCATTCAGCAGATCACGCATTACTCCGGGGCGATGCGCATCACGCCGGAGGACGGCGTCGCGTCGTGGCTGCCGCTCTATCACGACATGGGACTTCTCGCCTGTTTCTGGCTGCCGCTTCTGGCCCGCATTCCGCTCGTTCAGATGGCGCCGGCTTACTGGGTCGTCCAGCCGCAGGAATTGCTCATTCGAATGCACCGGCACCGATCCACGCTGGCCTGGCTTCCGAATTTCGCATTCACGTTTCTGGCCCATCGCGTGAACGACGATCTTCTGCCTTCGAATTTCAGCATGGCGAACATTCGAGCGTTCGTGAATTGTTCCGAACCGGTTCTTGAAAAAAGTTTTACCGACTTTGAGGAGCGATTCAGGAAGTTTGGCGTCCGGCCCGGCATGCTGCAGGCCTCCTACGCAATGGCCGAAAATACGTTCGCGGTCACCCAGACCCGGATTGCCGAACCCCCCCTGACGGACCACGTGAAACGGGATCCGTTTCAGCGCGACAATCAGGCGATTGAGGCGGCCGGCGGCGAGCCGGCGCTGTCGTTCGTCTCCAGCGGCCGCGCGATCGGCGGCACGAACATCCGCATCGTCGACGCCGCCGGCGCGGTTCTTCCCGATCGGCTGATCGGCGAAATCGCCGTCAGCGGCGATTCACTCATGGGCGGCTATTACAAGCGCGAGGACTTTACGAGGGAAGCCGTGCGGGACGGCTGGTATTACACGGGCGATGTCGGTTATCTGGCCGGCGGAGAGTTGTACGTGATCGGGCGCGCCAAAGACCTCATCATCATCGGCGGAAAAAACATTTATCCGCAGGACGTCGAAACCATCGTGTCGGAATATCCGGGCGTCCATCCGGGCCGGGTCGTCGCGGTCGGCATATTCAACGAGAACATCGGAACCGAAGACCTCTGCGTGGCGGCGGAACTGGAGCAGAAGGATGGGCTGAACGAAGCCGAAATCCGCCGGGGAATCAAGAAATCGATCACCGACGCGCTGGACATCGCGGCCCGGCACGTGTTCTTTGTTCCACCACGCTGGATCGTCAAAAGCACGTCGGGCAAAGTCTCCCGAAAACAAAACAGGGAAAAGACAATCGCCGAATTTCTGTCCAAGGGACGCGGATGATAAATGCAAACCCTGCGCCACACACCGACACACACTTGCACCCACAGACTCCCACGTTGCTACGACTACTGTCTGTGTCTGTGGGTGTCTGTCTGTGTTGTTCAGTGGCTTGGTTTTGTCTCATTACACCATGATATGATGCCCGAAATTTGATGTTGAGGGGAGAAACGGATGAACGCGCAGGATGTGGTGGTTGAATTTTTGCGGAGCGAAATTCTCATCGGGCCGCAGGAGCGGCCGGGGCCCGATGATGCCCTGATCAGCGGCGGCATCCTCGATTCGTTCAGCATCATGGCCCTGCTCGACCATCTCGAACATGTCCTCGGCGTGAAAATAGCGCGGAACCAGCTCACCAAAAAAGATTTTGAGACGCTTCGGAGCATAGAATTATTCTGCGGGACGAAAAAGGCCGGGGGCTGACCGCCATGGAAATGGTCCACACGGTTCCGCTGGCGGCCAAGATCCGCTACATCACGAATTTTCTGGCACTCGGCGGCGACCAGCATCCTCTGAAAAAGGAATTTCCGTTCGTGAGCGGACCGGTGCGCATCAAGGAAGGCATTTTCATCGGCGCGGGCAGCATCGTTTTGTCGGGTGTCACCGTCGGGCCGTTTTCATGCGTGATGTCCGGCAGTGTCGTGTCTCGAAACGTGCCTCCCCATACCCTGATGGGCGGAAATCCCATCCGCGTGATTCGTAAACTCGATTAACTTCACATCAGTCAATGAAAAAAATCCTGAAAATCGCGTTGATCGGGATCGGATGCATCGTTCTGTGGATCGGTCTTGTCGAAGCGCTGATTCGTATTTTCTTCCCACAGCCCGCGATTTTCCATCAGCTCGACCCGATCCTCGGCTACGTCGGCATTCCCGGCAAATCCGGCTGGTACATCAATCCCTCTGATGATGAATTTCGCGTTTACCTGCAAATGAACAAATATGGATTCCGGGACGTCGATCATGAAATGGAAAAACCGGCCAACACGTACCGAATTCTCTTTTTTGGCGATTCGTTCACGGAGGCCAAGGAAGTTGATCTCGAAAAAACGTACTGGCGGCTCCTGCAGGCCGGGATGCCGGCCCTGCCAGACGGGCGGCACGTCGAAGTGTTGAACATGGCCATCAGCGGATACAGCAACGCCCAGGAACTATTGATGCTCCAGACGCGGGGGCTGGCTTTCAAGCCGGATCTGGTCGTCGTCGCGATGACCGAGTTTTCCGACGTCTGGAACAACAGCCAGTATCTCGACTGCCTGAGCGACGGACGCGACCCCGCCAATCCCATCAAACCCTATTTCCACATCGACGGAGACACCTTGCGGCTCGGATCGTTCAAACTCAACCGGATGGACGAATCGGGCTTTCGGCTGTTCCGCCGGAATTTTCAGACGTACATGTATATTCGAAACCTCGCGGTGGCCAATCCCACACTCATGCGCCTCGCCTGGAGACTCCGCCTCGTCGCCACGCCGCCGACGCCGCCGAAACTTGCGCGGGCCTATCCCATGTATTTCGATTCCTGGCGGGCGGATCAGGACCAGGACACGAAGTGGATTGAAGCATATGAGATCACGAAACGGCTCATGTTGGAATTTCGAAAAACATGCGACGCCAACGCAACGAAACTCCTGGTCATGATCATCTCCAGCCCGGACCAGATTTATCCGTGGTATCGCGAGAATTCCGAGAACCGCTTTCCAGCCATGCGCCAGACCACCTTCGAGTGGACGCGACCGGGCCGGATCATGAACGAATTCCTGACAGCGGAAGGGATTCCGACGTTATATTTTTATCCACTGCTCATGGAAGAAGCCAAACGGCGGCCCAACGACTGTCTCTTTTTCATTCGCGACCTTCATTTCAACCCGGATGGACACCGGTTCGTTGCAGAGCACCTCCGCTCGAAAATCACCGAGATGGCGGGAGGCGGATAGGATCTTAATCCAGCCGATGGTGGGATTTGAGGATGGCGAGAAGATCGGCGTGGGCGGCGGGGTGGGCGGCGGCGACGCCGGGGGATTTGGGGATCGGGCGGTTGAAGAGAAGTTCCGTGCCCCGGATGTCCGTCACGGTATAGCCGGCTTCCTGCGCGATCAGGACGCCGGCGCAGATGTCCCACTCTGACCGCGGGGTCACCGTGAACGTGAGGTCGCCGTCACCCGACGCCAGACACGCCAACTTGTAGGCGACGCTTCCGCGCGCGACGACGTCGTATTTCTCGCCGAACGGTTGAAACCAGCCTTTCTTGCTGTCGGTCCGGCTGACGAGGGCACGAGGACGGACGGGCGGCGCGGGAGCGGGACACCGCACGATCCGATCACCTTCGCGCACGCCTCCGCCGTGGGACGCGCGCCACATCCGGCTGGCAGCCGGGTTGAAAATCACGCCGACCACGGGACGGCCCCGGTCCACCAGCGCGATCGAGACGGCGAACTCACCGACCTGCCCGACAAACTCGCGCGTGCCGTCAAGCGGATCGACAACCCAGACGCGGTCTTTGACAAGGCGGTCGTCCGTATCAGCGGTCTCCTCCGAAAGCCAGCCGGTGTCGGGAAATTCACCGAGCAGACGTTCGCGAAGAAGCGTGTCGCATTCGCGGTCCGCCACGGTCACGGGATCGTCTCCGCTCTTGTATTCCACGTCCGTGTTTTTGCGATAGTAGTTGAGGAGTACCTTGCCGCCGTCCTCGGCCGCCCGGACGGCCGCTGTCAGTTCGCGTTCAAACGGAACTGTCACGTATTTTTTTCGGCGATAAAATTTCCGAGCGCGAGGGAGTCGATGCCGGTTCCGAGGTAGCACTTGACGGCGTCATCCGGCGTGCAGACGATCGGCTCGCCCATGATGTTGTAGGACGTGTTGAGCACGACCGGAACGCCGGTGATCTTTCCGAATTCCTCGATCAATTTGTAATACTTCGGATTCTGGTTCCGGCTGACGGTCTGGAGCCGGCCGGTGCCGTCGACGTGCGTGATCGCCGGGATGATCTTGCGCTTTTCCGGCAGAACATCGAAGACGAGAAGCATGTACGGCGTTGGATGGCCTTTGGAATGAAAATATTCGCTCGCGCGTTCCACAAGGCACGACGGCGCAAACGGCCGGTAACTTTCCCGGTGCTTGACGCGAGCGTTCAAAATATCTTTCATCTCCGCCTTGCGCGGGTCGGCGAGTATCGACCGATTGCCGAGGGCGCGCGGGCCTACCTCCATCCGGCCCTGAAACCATCCGACGATTTTTCCGTCCGCGAGCCACCGCGCCGTGATCTGCTCGACGTTGTCCACGCGCTTGTAGTCGACGTGATGTGCCTTGAGCGCCGCCTCGCAGTCGGCATCCGTAAACTCCGGGCCCCAGTAGGCGTGATCCATGACGAAGGAGCGGGCCGCGCCGAGTTTGACGTGCTGGACGTAGAGCGCGGCGCCGAGCGACGTGCCATCGTCGGCCGACGCCGGCTGGGCGTAAAATTTTTCATAGGGGCCGTTGATGAGGATGTGGCCGTTCATCACGCTGTTCAGCGCGACGCCGCCGGCTACGCAAATATTGCGATTGCCGCTCCTTTGGTGCATGTCCCGCGCCAGATGCAGGCCGATGCGGTTCGTGGCCCATTGAAGACTCGACGAGAGGTCTTCATGAAATTTCGTAACGGGATCTTTTTTGCCGCGGGGCGGGCCGAATTCTTTCACGATTTTTTCCCCGTAGAGCCAGGGCTGGCGCATCGTGATCATGTTGAAATACGATTCATCGATCGAAAACGTTCCGTCCGGTTCGGCCCGGATGATCCGGTCGAAAAATTCCCGGTAGGCATCCTTGCCGTACGACGACAGCCCCATGACTTTGCCCTCGTCGCAGGACAGGAGATACCCCAGATATTGCGTGAACGCGCCGTAGACGATGCCCATGCTGTGGGGATTGGACATCCGCTGGATCAACTTCAGCCGGTTGCCTTCACCGGAGAGTTTGAGGCACGTGTCCCATTCGCCGGACGCGTCGATCGTGAGGATGTCTGCGATGTCGAACTCTGAAACAAAAAACGTGCTGGCCGCATGCGCGAGATGATGCTCAATAAAATGAAATTTTGTTTTCGGAATGGCAACGCCAAATTCCCGTTCCATGCACTCCCGGACCGTGACCATGTTCCACCACGCGTCGGTGCTGGCCTGTCCGCCGTGCGTCCGGCCGCCGCCGCCGAAGGCTTTCACCGGGTGCGTGAGCATGTACCAGCCGCGGGACGCAAGGCCGATCCATGGATCCCAGTAATACGCGATGTGATCGACCTCCGGGAGTTTGACCCCCGCTTCCTTCAGGCAGTATTCGATCGACATCCGCGGAAACCCGCCGTCGTGTTTTTTCCGGTTCAACCGCTCTTCCGAAACGAACGCGATGATTTTCCCGTCGCCGATCAAACACGCGGACGAATCATGCAGGTAACAATTGATCCCGAGAATCAGCATCCGACCCCATCCTTCATTGATTCGCGCGACGCCAATATCCACGCACCGGCCCAAGCACACAGTCCCGCGATCGACAGCCAGAGGCCTTGTTCAAACCCCCGCGGAACGTAGTAAACAACGGCCGCGTGCGATCCGGCCGGCATCCAATACGCCGGAAACAATCCATTGACCACGGTCGGCGTCAGGCGCGTGCCGTCCTCAAGCACCGCCGTCCAGCCGGGCACGTAGGGCTCACCCACGCAAACCCATCCGCCTTTCGGCGAATCGACGGTAAGCTTCAACGCATTCGGACCCTGCCGACGGACAACGATGCTTCCTATCAAATCGGTATCTCTGACGGAAGTCTTGTCCGCAGATTGGCCGGGTTGCGGATCAGCCGGAGCAATGCAATACAAAACCTCATGTGGATCGTAAGAATCCGATTCGATCCGGCTGAATACATCCTCCAAACTCGACTCTGACCGGACCGATCGCGAAAAAAATGCTCGGGGCAGAACGCGCGAATTTTCGTACAGATACAGTCCGTCCGCCGATTCAACCTGACGCAAGTCACGATCGGCGATCGGCGTGTCGGACAGGACGTATTTGACGTTGAGCAGATCCAGAAGCCGCGAGTCGGTGCGAACCATCGTTCCGTAGACCTGCGCGTATCGTTTTTTGACGGACAGTGGCCAGCCTTGAATGCGGTTAAAATATCCCCCGGCGTTTTTCAACAAAAATGCGGTCTCGCCTTTGATGCTTTCGATCCGGTGGATGCACCCTTGATTGAATTTGAAAAACGGCGTGTTGTACGGGCCGCCTGCGGGATAAATTCGAAACGGCTCCGCGCCGGGCGCGGCCGACATCTCGGCAAGATGCCGATGAATCTGTGTCTCCGGAAAATAATCCGCGGGGCGTCTCATCTGCCATTTCGGAAGCGGGTGGAAGAGAAGGTCGGCTCCAAGAAGCACCGTCAAGGCGGCAATTCGAAGAGACGACGCCCGCCGACGAGAGATCGCGATAAACGCGGCGATCCACCCCAGCGCCCACAATCCCCGACCCACGCGCAGATTCCCGCCGTAGGCTGTCAGAACCGAAACGGCCTGGCTGATGGAAAGAGATTTCACAGTATCCACAGCCTGCCGAACAACGTTGCCCGGCGAAAACGCGGCACGATGTTCCAGAAAGTATTCGAGCAGTTTTGATTCAACGGGCATGAGAACTAGACACGCCAGCGCGATCGCCGCCGCAATCGCGGCGGCCACGGCCACACGGCGGATTCGAAATGCGCCGGGCGCTTCTCCATTCAGAACCATCGCAATGATCCCGCAGGCGGCAAACGCCGCCAGCCACGTGTAAATATTCGGATGCGTCGTGACCGAAAATCCCGGCAGGAAATAAAAACAGAGGAGAAACACCGGCGAATAAATCCCGAATACGAGGCTGACGGCCGCCAGATACAGAATCGTGAAAAACCGGCCGTGTGGTTTGGACCAGATTGCGCGGCCCATGGCCACCAGCGGAACTAGGCCGAAGGCGATGGGCCACGGCACGGCGTTGTATCCCCGGATGGTCAAACCCGTCGCGGTGGTCGGCGGCAGAAAATTCGGGGCCAGAAAATTCAGGAGAAACAGCGGATGAACGGACCCGGCAGCCGAAAATGACAGGTCAGCCGCGGCGCCCGATCGGTGCGTTTCAAGCGCGAGCAAATACCACGGCCACATACGCACCAGGGAGACGATCACGGCCGATATGCCCAATAGCGTCAGGGCGGACAGACGGCGGGGGCACGAAGCGGGACGACACGCGGTAAAAATCAGGACAGGCAGAAACTCAAATAGCAGCGCGTATGAGGCGACCTCGCCCAAACACATCGCCAGAAGCACGCCTGCCGTCATCGACCACGCTCGGGACGTCCAGGGCCGGGACGCAGCCAAAGATTGTTCGATCAACCAGAGACACCACGGTAGTGCGATGACAGAATAGAACGTGCCGAGATATCCGCTCTGCGGGAAATGCAAAACCGGCGCAGACAGCATGTAAAGCCACGCGGCGACCGTCGCCGCGGGCGATGCCGCAAACGTCCGGAAAAACAGATACGCGCCGAGCCAGCCAAACGCGCCGTGAATCAGAAATGACACGTTGATGCCCATTCCGACCGGAAACAGAAAAATCAGCCAATGGAGCGGATAAAAGAAATCGTAGAACGGCGCGGCGAAATCGGGCGTGCCGGCCTGCACATAAGGGTTCCAGAACGGAAAATGCCCCTCTTTTAATACCTCTTTTTCAAACGTGAGAAACGGAAAATTGACCTCGAGGCTGTCGTCGCCGACGACGTGGGTCGTCATTGCAGACAAAAACGGATAGACCATCGCGACGCAGATGACGGCGGCCACAAGGTGTATCAATAAAATATGACGGCCGTCAGACACAGAGATCACAAATCGCTGTTCGAATCATCTACAACGTACAACGGCCGCTGTTGAACCTCCCGGTAAGTCCGACCCAGATATTCGCCGATGATGCCGAGGCAGAGAAGTTGAACGCCGCCGAAGAACGCGATGCAGACCATGGCCGACACCCAGCCCTCAACGGGAATGCCGAAAATCAATTTTTTGGCGATCAGAGTCACAATGAGAAGCAGAGCGATCAGCGCCGACAGAAACCCCGTGTAACTGGCGAGCCGGAGCGGCAGATAACTGAACGACGTGACGACATTGAACGCCAGCCGAAACGAGCGCCGCAGATTGTACTTCGCTTCGCCCGCGAACCGCGCCGCATGCCTGACCTCAACGCCCGTCTGGCGAAATCCGAGCCAGCTCATCAGCCCGATGATATACCGTTCGCGCTCGCGAAATCGTTTCAGGTGGTCGACAACCCGGCGGCTCATGACGCGAAACACGCAGGAGTTCAGGGGAATTTCCGCGCCGGCAAACCGGTTCATCAATCCGATGAACAGCCACGAACTCAATTTTTTCATCGGCGGATCGTCCCGCTCCTTGCGGATGCCGTAGACGATGTCGAACCCCTCCTGCGTTTTTTCCAGAAGTTGTGCAATATCCTCGGGCTGGTCCTGAAGGTCGGCATCCATGAGGACGACCCAGTCGCCGCGGCTGAAGTCGAGTCCGGCCGTGATGGCGATATGGTGGCCGAAGTTCCGGCTGAATTTGATGATCCGGACGCGCGGATCGGCCCGGCGCAGTTCGTCCAGAATGCGATACGACGGGTCCAGACTGCCGTCGTCGACAAAGACGATCTCGAAGGAGTCCGTCCGCGGCCGGAAAAATTCGGTGAGCCGGCGGTGGAGTTCCCGGATATTGGCCGACTCGTTGAACACCGGCACGACAACGGAAAATTGAGGACGATTCCCGGATTGCATGGGTGACATCATGGCGTCAACAGACGGAGGAAACCGTCAGAACAGAGTATAGACAAACGGCGCGATGCCGCTGGACCCTGCCAGCATGGAGAGAATAACGAATAAAGCCAAAATCAAAATCATGGGAATCATCCACCACATTTTTTCCTTCCACAAAAACGCCAGCAGGGCGCCGAAAATGCCCACACGGGAACCCACCTTGCCCCCAAGGTTCGCCTGCGGGCCCAACGGCTCCTCCGCCCTGTTCGGTTCCGATTGCGTCTCACTGGACATTCGCCGTACGTCCTCTCATCGAATTTCAGATCCGTTCTTCTACCAAATCCCGTCAATTTCCACAACCGGACAAAAACGCCTGAAAAAATTTCCGAAAGGGCCGGTTGCGCGATTTTTCCGGATTAAATATATTTTGGACCGGGAGAGGTGACATGCAGGAAAATCGTATACCGAAAGTTTGCATTGGCATGTTTGCGCACAATGAGGAGCAGAACATTCGGGCAACCCTTGATGGGCTTCTTGCGCAGGATTTCAAGGATTTTGAACTGATCATTTCGGACGACGAATCGACCGATGCGACGGAACGTATCTGCCGGGAATATGCCACCCGCGACGGGCGCATCCGCTATGTCCGGCAACAACCGCGGCTTGGCATTATCGGCAACGCGAATTTTGTATTCGAGCAGTGCCGCAGTCCCTATTTCGCGTGGGCCGCCGGACATGATCTCTTCGCGCCAACCTTCATCTCAAAACTCCTGCCCGTACTCGAATCCGATCCGACGGTTGTCTGCGCCTATCCGCTGGTTCCCGTGGTCGAAGTGGACGGGACGAAACTTCTCGATCAGGAGCAATGCCGGCTCGACACCCGCTGGCAAAACGTCGCCGCCCGCGCCAACTTGCTGTTATGGGGCCTGCGAGGCAGTGAACCGATCTACGGACTATTTCGCACCGATGCGCTGCGGAAGACCCGTCTTTACCGGCCCCTCATGTGCTGCGACAACCTCGTTTTGTTTGAGATCAATCTTCTCGGGTCGATCGCATTTGTGGCGGATGAACTGTATTTCCTCAAAGTCACCAAGCGGCTGAGCCATATGCGGGATAAACTGGCCAATTACCGGAAAACCATGTATTCGGGCGAAGGCCGAAAAATCCTGGGAATGCGAATGACGTTCTGGCGGCTTTTTTTCGCGCATCTGGGCGCTATCTATCGCGCGCCGGTTCCCCGACGGCGGAAACCTATTCTGATCGCCAGCACGATTTTTTATTTTCTGTCCAAACGGGGCAAACATCTATTCCACGACATCGTCGAATTATTCGGAATTCCACGGCCCTGATTTATCGGCCGGTTTTGATGAGCTGCGCATTGGATCTATAATCCGAGTTCTTTGATGCCTTCCTGCCAGGGCAGGATATCCACGTTTTTCAATTTCCTCGGGTGCGATCCCGGATAAAAGATCATGGATTGATGTTTTTTCCCGTAATATTCCGAAAAACTTTCCAAACCTCGCAAATCGGCATGTCCCACATTCGCGGACGCCTTGATCTCAATGGCGTGGACGTTTCCGCCAATTTCAGCGATCAAATCCACTTCGGCGCCGTGTTCCGTTCTGTACGTGCTTAGACGGACGGGTTTGTCGCAATGCGCGGCGCCGTGAAGAATTTGCGTCGCAACAAGATGCTCGAAAAGGGAACCGACGCGATCTGCGGAAGCTGTGAAATTACCGAGAAGTCCGTTCAGAACGCCCACATCAAAGAAATAATATTTTGGATGTTGAATCAGGCGGCGCGTCAGGCTTTTTGCAAAGGCATCGGCCCTCCACACGACGAGGCAATCCTCCAATACTTCAAAATACCGTACCGCCGACTGGCGCGCAACCATCGAAACCGACGCCATCTTGGCCAGGTCCAAAAAATGCCCGGCCCATTCCGCCGCGACCTTGAGAAACCGGGCGAATCCCTCCAAATTTCTCGCGAGACCCTCCGCCTGAATCTCTTCTTTGAGATAGGTCGCCGCATAGGTGCGCAGAGTTTTTTCCCGCGAATACGCGTCATCATCCGTCAGAATTCCCGGCAGAGTCCCCACGGAAAGCGCCTGCCGGGTGTCCATCGCGTACCCCATCTCTCGAGTCGTCAGCGGTCCCAAATGGTGGGTAAATATGCGGCCGGGTAAGAGATTCGCCTGGCCGCGTTTCAGCTTTCGGGCGCTTGAGCCTGTTAACAAGAACCGGAGGCGGGGTTTGGGATGGTCCACAAGAACCTGAATGGTATTAAGGAGACTGGGCAGGCGCTGAATTTCGTCGATGAAAATAGTCGCGGGTTTTTGATAAACCGCCAGACTCTGTTCGAGGAGAAGCGGGGTTGTTAGAAAGTCTATATACGTCGCCTCATGAGCCAGATTGATCGTCAGGTCCGGGTGAAGACTCTGCGTCAACGTGGACTTACCGGTTTGCCTGGGTCCCAAAAGCAGCACGCTTTTTTTCGATTGACCGATGAGACCCCGCAGCGCCCTTGTTAACATGCGGTTATTATACCGCGTAAAATAACCGCATGTTAAACTTCGAAGCCGACTACTTTTTATCCATCATGCGGCGAAGCTGTAACAGTTCCCCTTTTCGAATCCGCTCGATCTCATCCGCGCTCCACGACTGCCACGAGTCCCACACCGCGCTGACAAGCCGCCCCGACAGGCCGTTGGAGGAAGCTGACGCGAGAAAAACCGCAAGCTCGGCCGCCTTTTCCGGCGGGACGCCGCCTGTCTTTTTCTGTTCCACGAGACGCTGATATTCTGATTCCCCGCCGCGGCGGCCGGCCGCCAGCATCTCTTCGGCCATCCGCGTGTTGACCGTACCCGGCGCGATCGCATTCACATCGATATTGTATTCCTGGACCTCCATGGCGACTGTTTCCGTCAGGCGAACGATGGAAACTTTCGTCGACGCATAGGCCGCATGCAGAGGAAATCCGTTTGAAGCGCCGCCGCCGGAGAGGTTGATGATTTTGCCTCTCATCTGTTTCTTCATCACAGGCAAAACAGCTTTGATGAACAGAAACGTCGCCGTGAGATTCACATCGATCGTCCGACGCCAATCATCGAGCGTCGTTTCCTCGACGGGGCCGATGGGACCGATGATACCCGCCGCGTTCACGAGAATGTCGACGACGCCAAACGCGTCCCGGCACATGGCGACCGCTCGCGGCGCTGTATCCGGGTGGGAGACATCTTCGGCGAGGATACGCGCGGTTCCGCCGGCCTCTCGGATCTCCCGTTCCGTCTCCTCCAGTTCGGATTTTGTTCGAGACACGAGGAGAAGGCGCGCGCCCGCTTTGGACAGAGCCAGCGCAATCGCCCGGCCAATCCCGCGCCCACCGCCTGTGACAATTCCCACACGATTTGCCAATACTGTCATTGGACTCGACTTTTCATGTTGCCCCTGTATAGGAAAGAAGATGCCTTATTTCAAGGCGGCTTTCTGATTTCGTATTGTGACCGGCCGGAGGGAGGGAATCCCGCGCAGTCCATGGATGGACGGGAGCGGGATGGTCAACAACCCTGTAACGTGATACATTCTTCGCATGACAGACAGCGGCAAACTCAAAGTCAAATTATTCGCCGACGGCGCGGAACTCAAGGTCATTGCCGAGATGGCGAAAAATCCGATGATCTGTGGATTCACGACCAACCCGACGCTCATGCGCAAGGCCGGCGTCAGCGACTACAAGGCGTTTGCGCTGGAGACGCTGAAGATCATCGGCGACAAGCCCATCTCGTTCGAGGTCTTTTCCGACGAATTTTCCGAAATGAAGGCCCAGGCGCTGCAAATCGCCTCGTGGGGCGGGTCGAACATCTACGTCAAGATTCCGGTGAGCAATACGCGGAGAGAATTTTCCGGCCCGCTTATCCGCGATCTCACGGAGTCGGGTGTGCAGGTCAACGTCACAGCCATCATGACACCGAAACAGGTGGCGGACGTCCTCAACTACATGGCCAAAAACGTCCGCGGGTACGTCTCGGTCTTTGCCGGCCGCATCGCCGACACGGGCCGCGACCCGATCCCCCTCATGGCCGAATGCATGAAACTTCTGGCGCCTCACCCATGGGTCGAACTCATCTGGGCCAGCCCCCGTGAACTTCTGAACATCATCCAGGCCGACGCCGTCGGCTGTCACATCATCACGGCCACCAACGACGTCCTGTCGAAACTGCCGCTGGTCGGCAAAGACCTCGACGAATTTTCGCTCGACACGGTCAAGATGTTCCGCAAGGACGCTCTGGGCGCCGGCTATACGATTGACGCTTCGTCAAAGGGTTCGTCCCCCAAATCCGTCAAAACGAAGTAATCCTTCCCTTGAAAAAAATTCTGGTCACAGGAGGCGCGGGATACGTGGGCTGTGTTCTCGCGCCCAAACTTCTCGATCGCGGATACGAGATTATCGTTTACGATCTCATGCTTTTTGGTGACCGTGGACTGCCGCGTCGGAACGGTCTCGAAATCGTCCGGGGCGACATTCGCAACGCCGAATTTTTCGTATCGAAACTCGATGATGTCGACTGTGTCATCCACCTCGCCTGCATTTCAAACGACCCCAGCTTTGAGCTTCAGCCGGGATTGAGCCGCGCCATCAACTTCGACTGTTTCGAACCGATGGTCGACGCCTGTGTTGCACGTGGCGTGAAACGATTCATCTACGCCTCCACCAGTTCCGTCTACGGCGTGAGCGACGCGCCCGACGTCACTGAAACCCATTCGCTCGTTCCGCTCACGGATTACAACAAATACAAGGGCCTATGCGAGCCGGTTCTCCTGCGCCGGCAATCGCCGGAATTTACGACAGTCGTCATCCGGCCCGCCACGGTCTGTGGCTATTCGCCGCGCATGCGCCTCGATCTCTCCGTCAACATTCTCACGAACCACGCGGTCAATCGCGGGACCATCACCGTGTTCGGCGGCAGTCAGAAACGTCCGAACATCCACATCGATGACATCACCGACCTCTACGTCGATCTTGTTGAGAGGCCGGCAAAGGAGATTGCGGGTGAAATATTCAACGCGGGGTATCAAAACCACACGATTGCCGACATCGCGGGGATCGTCAAATCCGTCGTCGAGGCCGAAATGCCGGGCAAGGCGGCGATCCGGATAGAAACGTCGCCGTCGAACGATCTGCGGTCGTACCACGTGTCGTCGCGCAAGATCGCAGAGAAACTCGGGTTTGTTCCGAGGCGGACGATCGAAGACGCTGTCCGGGGCATGTGCCGGGCGTTTTCTGAAGGCAGACTGCCGAACAGTTTCGACGACGACATTTATTACAACGTGAAAACAATCAAGAAACTGAACCTGTCATGAGCGCAAAACCCGTCGCGGTGGTCACAGGCGCCGCCGGATTCATCGGCAGTCACATGGTGGATTTGCTGATATCAGGGGGATACCGTGTGCGTGGCCTCGACGATCTCACAGGCGGACGGCAGGAAAATCTGGCCCATCATGCCAACAATCCAGATTTTGAGCTCGACGTCCGGGACATCCGCACGATCCCGGCCGACGACACGCTGTTTCGCGGCGCGCGGTACGTGTTTCATTTCGCCGGCCGCGGTGACATCGTTCCGTCCATCGAGAAACCGGTCGAATATATGTCAATCAACGTCATGGGAACCATATCGGTTCTGGAAGCCGCGAGAAACGCCGGCGTTTCCAAATTTGTCTATGCCGCATCCTCCTCGTGCTACGGCCGGAATCCTCCCGAACCGACACGCGAGGACGTGCCGATATCGCCCGAGTATCCATACGCGTTGAGCAAGTTTCTTGGGGAGCAGGCCGTGTTGCACTGGGGACGCGTCTATGGCATCCCCGTGTCATCCGTCCGGATTTTTAACGCGTACGGCCCGCGGGTCAAAACAACGGGCGCATACGGCGCTGTCTTCGGAGTGTTCCTTGCGCAAAAACTTGCCGGAAAGCCGTTGACCGTTGTCGGCGACGGAACGCAGAGACGGGATTTCGTGTTCGTCACGGACGTGACCCGGGCGTTTTTTCGGGCGGCGGAATCCGGATCGGCGGGCGCCATCTACAATCTCGGAACCGCCAATCCCCAGACCGTGAACAGGCTGGTAGAACTGATCGGCGGGCCTGTGGTACATGTTCCGAAACGGCCGGGCGAACCGGACTGTACGTGGGCCGACACATCCAAAATCCGCAGGGAACTTGACTGGGAACCGTTGGTATCTTTTGAGAAAGGCGTTGCGCAGATGATCGCAAACATCGACTACTGGAAAAACGCTCCTGTGTGGGATCCGGAATCGATCCGGCGGGCAACGCAGACGTGGTTCGACCGGCTCGGAAAGACGGGATCATGACGACTCCGGACTCACAGAACCATTACCGCCGAAAAATCAAAACCCGCAAGGAATTGCAGGAGATCATCGGTGCGCGGCCGCGGACCCGCTCCGTCATCCTGTGCCACGGCACGTTCGACCTCGTCCATCCCGGCCACATCCGGCATCTCATGTACGCCAAAACAAAAGCGGACATTCTCGTAGCGAGCCTCACCAGCGACGCGTATATAACCAAGGCCAATTTCAGGCCGTTCGTCCCGCAGGATCTGCGCGCGATGAATCTGGCGGCGCTCGAAATTGTCGATTACGTCCTCATCGACTACAGCGCGACTCCTCTCGAAGCCATCCGGGATCTACAGCCCGACTTCTACGCCAAGGGATACGAATATTCGGAAGGCGGGGTCCATCCGAAAACCCGCGAGGAGATCGAGGCATTGGACGCCTACGGCGGCGAGATCATCTTCACTCCGGGAGACGTCGTGTTTTCGTCGTCAGCCTTCATCGAGAGCGGACTGCCGGGCCTTGCGACCGAAAAACTCGGGACACTCATGGAATCCGAAGGCATGACATTCGATTCCCTGCGAAAAGCGCTGGCCGGATTCAAAGGCGCACGCGTCCACGTCCTCGGAGACACCATCGTCGATTCCTACACATACTGCACGACGATCAGCAGCGGGTCCGTCAAGACACCGACGTTGAGCGTCAAATACGAGCGTCATGTCGATTTTGCCGGCGGGGCGGCAGTGGTCGCACGGCATGTCGCCGCGACCGGCGCGGCGGTACGGTTTTCCACAGTTCTCGGCAGGGATCCGCTCAAGGACTTTGTCGTGCAGGAAATCGCCAAGGCCGGGATCGAAAGCGATTTCGTCGAGGATTCCACGCGGCCCACCACGCAAAAAAATGTTTTTCTCTCGGACGGATACCGTCTTCTGAAGTTCGATAAAGTGGATAACCGGCCGATTTCCGATCGGATTTTGGACAAACTCAAGTCGAGCCTGTCCTCGAGCAAGGCCGACGCGTTCATCTTCAGCGATTTTCGCCATGGAATTTTCAATCACGAGAGTATTTCACAACTGACCGCCGCTTTGCCCAAAGGGCCGATACGCGTGGCCGACAGCCAGGTGGCCAGCCGCTGGGGCAATATTCTCGATTTTCAGGAATTTGATCTGCTGACGCCGAACGAGCGCGAGGCGCGATTTGCGTTGGGCGATCAGGATTCTGTCGTTCGACCGCTGGCTCTCGAACTCTACAAACGCGCGCGGTGCAAGACACTGATTTTGAAACTCGGGAGCCGGGGACTCATCACCTACGTTCGTCCGAGCATCGACATCCGGTCGTTTTTCACGGTCGACAGTTTTGCCGCGAAAGTGGTGGACGCGATGGGGACCGGGGACGCGCTGTTGGCGTACGCAACATTGTCGCTGGTGTCGACCGGCTCGCCGGTCATCGCGTCGATCCTCGGCTCCGTGGCCGCCGCCGTCGCGTGCGAGCGCGAAGGCAATGTGACCGTCACTCCGGCGGACATTCTCGACAAACTGAATTCCATCGAAAAGAAACTCAATTTTTCGTGAGGACAGTCGTCGTCGGCCTCGGGCTGCAGGGCCATAAACGTGTGGCGGCGGGGGGGAAGGACATTGTTGCCGCCGTTGATCCCGTCGCGGACGGAGCAAAATACAAACGCATCGAGGACGTGCCGCTCGCCGACTTCGATGCGGCCATGGTGAGCACGCCTGATGACGCCAAACTCCCACTGATTCGATATCTTCTTTCGAACGGCAAACACGTCCTCGTTGAAAAGCCCCTGCTCGCAAAGGATCCGGCGGTCTTTGCGGAATTGGACGCCCTTGCGCGCTCGAGACGTGTCACGTGCTACACGGCTTACAACCACCGATTCGAGCCGAACATCGCGCAGATCAAACCATCTCTCGATCAGAATTCGATCGGCCGTGTTTATCTGGCAAAATTCCATTACGGCAACGGAACCGCGCGCGATTTCAAAAATTCTCCTTGGCGGGATCGCGGCACGGGCGTCGTGTCGGACCTCGCCTCGCATCTTCTCGACCTCACGAATTTCTTTTTCGGCAATCAGGACGGGCGCTCGTACAGCGCCTCCTGCCTCAACCGATTTGAAAACAACGCCTACGATCACGCCATCCTCGTCAGCCGCGGCCTGCCTGTCATTGAACTTGAGATGTCACTCATCTGCTGGAAAAATACGTTCACCATTGATTTTTTTGGCGAACTCGGAAGCATCCATGCGTTTGGCCTCTGTAAATGGGGTCCGACCACCCTGACGATTCGAAAGCGTGTGTTTCCAAGCGGGAAACCGGTGGAAGACGTCGAGCGATTCGAGGGACCCGATCCCACATGGGTCAAAGAATTTGAACATTTCAAGGCGCTCTGTCAAACCGGTGTGACGTCTCTCGACAATGACAGACGGATCGATTCCATTCTGCACCGGATTCCGGAGCGGGAGGAGTCGGCATGATCGGATTTTCGGGATTGTCACATCTGGGCATCATATCGAGCATTGCGCTTGCTTCCAAAGGACACGATACGGTCATTGCGTTTTCCCCGGACGACGCGCTCTGCCGGGACCTTTCGCATGGTCGATTCCCGATTTACGAAAAGGGCCTGGCGGAACTGTTTCGGGACCACGTCGGAAAAATTCAGTTCACGTCCGACCCGGCGGCGCTCAAATCCTGCGCAGTGGTTCATCTCTCCCTCGACATCGCGACCGACGACCAGAACCGCGGTAATCTCGACCGCTTTCAAAGCCTGTTCGAATCGACCGTCGACTCGCTCACTGCGGACACCGCGCTCGTGGTGATGAGCCAGCTTCAGCCGGGTACGATGCGGCGTCTTGCGAGAAGGATTCAAAAAATGCGGGCGGAACGAAATATCAATCTCTACTATCAGGTCGAAACACTGATTTTCGGAAACGCGGTGGAACGCGCACTTAATCCCGAGCGATTCATCGTCGGATGCGAAAATCCAGCGGATGATTTGCCGGCGCCGTACAAAGCCATTCTCGCCGTCTTTGGCTGTCCGGTATTCCGAATGCATTATGAAAGCGCGGAACTGGCGAAAATCTCGATCAACATCTGTCTGGCCGCGTCACTTTCCGTAGCCAACACGATGGCGGAACTTTGTGAATCGGTCGACGCCGACTGGGCGGAAATCATTCCGGCGTTGAAGACGGACCGCCGCATCGGCCCGTACTCGTATCTTGTGCCGGGACTCGGCATCGGAGGCGGCAACATCGAACGCGATCTGGCGGCGGTCAGCGACATGGCGCAATCTTACGGCACGGACGGCGGAACCGTCGATGCGTTTTTGTCCAACAGCCGGCATCGAAAAAGCTGGCCGATCGAAATTCTTGAAAAATATCTCCCGCCGAAAACGGACAACCCGAAAGTCGGCATCTGGGGCATTGCCTATAAAGCCGACACGGCCTCGACCAAAAATTCTCCGGCCATCGAACTTATCCGGGCGCTCGCGCCACGACAGATAAAGGCGTATGACCCGCAGGCGAAACTTGATCCGGCAACCGCGCCGACCTGCGTTCAGGTGTCGAGCGCGCGGCAGGCTGTCGAGGGCGTTGACGCGCTGGCGATCATGACGCCGTGGAAGGAATTCTCGACAGTCGATCCCGCCGAAATAAAGGCGGCCATGTCCGGCCGGATCGTGGTCGATCCATTCGGCGTGCTGGATCGGCCCAAATGCCGGGCCGCCGACCTTCGGCAATTCGTGCTCGGCGCGCCCATGGAGACGACATGACCCGGCCTGTTCCATTTCTCGCGCTGGCGCAGCAGACCCGGGAAATCAAACGGGAATTACTCGCGGCGGTCGAGGCCGTTCTGGACAGCGGACAATTTATTCTTGGCGAGGAAGTCTCGCGGTTCGAACGTGAATTCGCCAAATATTGTCAGACCAAATACGCGTTGGGCATCGCCAGCGGCACCTGCGCCCTGCATCTGGCTCTCGAGGCGGCGGGCATTGGACGGGGAGACGAAGTCATCACGGCGCCAAATTCGTTCGTTGCATCCGCATCGACCATCGCCCTCGTGGGGGCCACGCCGGTCTTTGCCGATATCGGCCCTGACCTCAATCTTGATCCAAACCTCGTGGAAGAGGCGCTCACCCCGAAAACTCGCGCCATCCTGCCGGTTCATCTCACCGGCCGGCCCGCGCCGATGACGGAAATCATGGATATCTCACGGCGGCGGAATCTGAAGGTGATCGAAGACGCCGCGCAGGCGGTCGGAGCGGCATTGAACGGCAAACGCGTGGGCGGTTTCGGAGACGCCGGTTGTTTCAGCGTTCACCCGCTGAAACTTCTCCATGCTTGCGGTGACGGCGGAGTCCTCACGACGAACGATCCTGAAATTTACGCGCACATTCAAAAATCCCGAAACCACGGACTGGCCGACCGCAGCACGTGCGAATTCTGGAGCTACAATTGCCGGCTCGATGAAATTCAAGCCGCCATGCTCCGCGTGCAGTTCAAGCATCTGGCAGATCGGACGGAGACTCAGCGGCGGATCGCGCGCCGATACGCGGAACGTCTGCGATCCTGCGTCATGGTTCCGGTGGAGGCTGATGGCGAATACTGCGTGTATCAGACCTACATCATCCAGGCAGACCGGCGGGACGACCTGCAGCGGTATCTGGCCGGGCAGGAGATTCAAACTTTCGTCCATTATCCGATCCCGATCCCCCTGCAACCCGCGGCCCGGACGCTCGGATTTTCACCGAATGATTTTCCGATGACCATGAAAGCCGCTGAACGAATCCTCAGCCTGCCGATTTATCCCGAGCTGACGGACGACCAGCAGGATTACGTGATCGAGAGCATCCTGCAATTTTATGGAGAGAAATAGACCTCATGGCGAAGGCCGATACCCGAATGCAACTTAAGTTTTCGTATCTCGACCGGCAGTTTGCGAACCCGTCGCCATTTTTTAAAGAATTACGGGAGCTGGTTCGAAGCGGTGAATTTACGCTCGGACCGTACGTCGAAAAATTCGAGGCGAAGTTTGCGCGGTACATCGGCGTCAAGCATGTGATCGGCACGAATACGGGAACCGACGCGCTGATCCTGTCCCTGAAAGCCGCCGGGGTCAAACCGGGCGACGAAGTCATCACCGTTGCCAACACGTTCTACGCGACCGTGGGGGCAATTGTTGTCGCTGGGGCCAAACCTGTATTTGTCGACTGCGACGAGCGTTCGCAGATCGACGTCCGCCAAATCCCGTCAGCGATCACGCCGCGAACGCGCGCGATCCTGCCCGTTCACTGGGCCGGATGTCCGGCGGACATCGAATCGATCATCGACATTGCCCGAAAGCGAAAGCTGGCCGTCATCGAGGACGCCTGCCAGGCCACGGGCGCCAAGGTCGGTCGACAATTCGTCGGAACATTTGGCGTCGTGAACGCCTTCAGCATGCATCCCCTAAAACCCCTGAACGTATGGGGAGACGGCGGGATGATCGTCACAAACGACGATCGCATCGCCTCATGGCTCAGACTCTATCGAAACCATGGACTCGTCGATCGGGACCACGTCCAGTTCTGGGGTGTCAATTCCCGCATTCAACCTTTCCAGGCCATCATCGGCGCACGTCTTCTGGACGACATGGAAAATCTGATCCGGATCCGGCTTCGAAATGCGCGGCTCCTTGACCGGCTGCTTGCGGATCTGAAGGAATTCGTCTCGACGCCTCCAAGACCCCGGCGGTACCGCGAGGTCTACACCATCTATCTCGCGCGCGTGAAACGACGGGACGAATTGTTTCGATACCTCAACGACCGGGGCGTCGAAGCCAAGATTCACTATCCGATCCCTCTACATTTACAAAATGCGGCGGCGGGGCTAAAGTACAAACTCGGTGATTTTCCGGAGGCTGAACAACAGGCGGGCGAGGTCATCACGCTTCCCAGTCACCAGTACATCACGGAGAAACAGCTTCACTACATGGCCGGCTTGATCCGGAAATTTTACGGCAGGGGACGGAACGCGCAGTGAAAACAGACGGACAGCGTGAACTGAAAAAACAACTCTATTACCGGATGCTGCTTCTCCGCCGGTCCGAGGAACGCATCGTTGCGAACTATCACCTGCGCGAAATGCGATCGCCTCCCCACATGTACATGGGCCACGAAGCCGTCGCGGCCGGTGTCTGCGCCGCGCTCCGGCGCGAGGACGTGATTTATCCATATTACCGGTCACACGGATGGTATCTGGCCAAAGGCGGCGATCTCAATGAGATGATTGCAGAACTGCACGGCCGCGCGACCGGATGCAGCCGGGGCTGGGGCGGGTCCATGCACCTCATCCATATCCCGTCTGGAGTCATGGGCACGACGGCGATCGTGTCCGGCAACATTTCCCACGCCGCAGGAGCCGCGCTGGCGTTTCGAATGAAAGGCCTGAACGCCATTTCCGTCGCCATTTTTGGAGACGGCGCCACGGAAGAAGGCGTCTTTCACGAGACCCTCAATTTCGCCGCGGTCTACAAACTGCCCATGATCTTCGTCTGCGAAAACAACATCTACGCGACCAACACGCACATCAAGGATCGGCAGGCCCAAACGGATATTTTCCGGCGCGCCGACGGATATGGGATGCCCGGGATGAGAATCGACGGGAACGACGTTCTTCGCGTGTATGATGAAACAGGCAGAGCCGTAGAGCGGGCGCGCATCGGTGACGGCCCGACCCTTCTGGAATACATGACCTATCGATACCTCGAACACTGCGGGGTCAACGAAGACCTGGAACTCGGGTATCGGACGGAAGACGAAGTCAGGCGGTGGATGTCAATCGATCCGGTGCATACGGCGGAGAAGTTCGTGTCGGAGCAGGAAAGGAAAAATATGGAAAGCGAGATTTCGGCGAAACTCGACGAGGCATTCGCGTTCGCCAAATCATCCCCCTGGCCTGAGACGCTCATTGCTGAGGAGGCCGGCGCGTGAAATTCAGAGAGGCGGTCTGTGATGCGACGAGACTGGCGATGGAAAAAGACTCGTCTGTGTTCGTCATCGGCGTCGGCATCATCGACCCGCGAAAAGTCTGGGGGACATTGTCTGGAATCCGGGAGCAGTTTGGCGACCGGAGATTCATCGAGGTGGGGCTTGCCGAAGACGCTCTGACCGGCGTCAGCGTCGGCGCCGCAACTCACGGTCTTCGGCCCATTATCGTGCACCACCGCATTGATTTCGTGCTTCTGACCATGAACCAGCTCATCAACCACGCCGCAAAATGGTCTGAAATGTTCGGCCGCCAGCAGAGTGTTCCGCTGGTTGTTCGAGCCGTGGTCGGCCGCGGCTGGGGCAACGGTCCCCAGCACACGCAGAGCCTGCACGCCCTGTTTTCGCACGTGCCCGGACTCAAGGCGGTTGTTCCGACAAATCCGACCGATGCCAAAGGACTCCTGCTCGCCGCGATCGAGGATGACGGCCCTGTGATCTACATCGAGCACCGATGGCTTCATGAAGACGACGCGCCGGTGCCACCCGGGTATTACGTGACGCCGCTGGGCAAAGCCGCAGTGGTTCGGACCGGAACAGACGCGACGATTGCGGCTGTGGGACCCATGGTGGCGGAAGCGATGAAAGCCGCGGCAGCGCTGGAACAAACCGGTCTGTCGGCCGAGGTCCTCGATATGCGGACACTTCGGCCGCTGGACAGCGACACCGTGATTCAATCCGTGGTCAAGACAGGCCGCCTCGTAGTGGCCGAGGGCGATTGGTCGCCCTGCAGCGTCGGAGGCGAGATCGTCGCGCGGGTTGCGGAACAGGCGCTGTCGGCGCTCAAGGCCGCGCCGGTACGCATCATGTGGCCCGACATCTGCGTGCCGAGCAGCCAGACCATCGAGGCGAAGTTTTACCCGGGCGCTCGGGAAATTCAGAATGCGGTCATGTCGGTGTGCAACCATTACTCGCAGGGCCAGACCATCCAGAACACGGTCAAAAAATTCGACGGCCCGTTCTGATCTTCGACGCCGGAACACTCGACGGCGAATACATGACTCATGACTGAAGACATCCATCTCAGCGTCGTAATTCCGGCGTACAACGAAGAGCGGAAAATCGCGGACGACATCCATCTCGCAGAACGTTATTTCAAGACACAGTCATACGGCTGCGAAATCATTGTGGCGGATGATGGAAGCCTGGACGGCACAAGCGATGTAGTTGAATCCATCGCCCGGAATAATCCGCGCGTTCGTCTTGTTCGTCTTCAGCAAAATCGCGGAAAAGGCGCGGCGGTTCGGGCGGGCATGGAGGCCGCCCGCGGGCGGTTTGCGCTTTTTTCGGACGCCGGAACCTGCGTGCCGTATGCAAACGTCGAGCGGGGTCTGGATCTGCTCAAGAATGGCTCCGATATGGCCTACGGCACACGGTCTACATCGCAGGCGCACATTCAGCGGAAACAGCCGATCTACCGGCGGATCGGTTCACGCGTCTTTCATTACATCGTGCATTTCTGGATGGGCCTGACTGACATTTCTGACACCCAGTGCGGATTCAAGCTTTTCACACAGCGCGCCTATCGTGACATTTTCAGAAATATCATGACGGATGGGTTCATGTTCGACTCCGAGACGTTTCTCTATGCGCTCTGGCGCGGCTACACCATCCGTGAATTTCCCGTCGAATGGTCGAATGACCCCGACACGCGGTTCAAGCCGTTTGGCGGGAGCATCCGGAATTTCAGGGAACTCGTGGCGATCAGGCGAAGGATGCGCCAGTTGCGATCCGGGAAAATTCAGATTCAAAGATGAAACCCAAGGGCCACACACAGACAAACACCAACAGTCACGGGTATCCACCAGTGATATCTTCTGACCATTTTTTGCGCGCAATGCACGCATCCTGTGTTCGTCTGTTCATGTCTGTGATCGTCTGTGTGTGGTATTTTTTATGAAATTCGATGCGCGGACAATCAGCGTTTCGTTATTGATCGCCCTCGCGGTCGGGACATACGATCTTCACTATCCAAATTACGCGCCCGACCAGCACATTTTCGGGACGATGCTTCTCAAGGACAAACATCCCGACCTGTTCACCCGCGATTTTTTTTTCGGCGACCCGGCCAATTACGGCCACTACGTGCCCTGCTATCGCTCCCTCGCCGGATGGGTCGTCGGTGACTCGGAAGGCGAGGACCTTCTATTCCGGTACAATCTGCTTTTATTTCCCACCCTGTTTTTTTTCGTCTGGGGATTCCACCGACTGTTTTTCCGCCTGACGGGCAACGCAGCGGCAAGTTGGGCTGTCACAGCCGCGGCCGTCGTGAGTCGCCAGTCTCTTTCGGTGAACCAGTTCGGCATCGGACTTCACGATTCCATGGTGGCCTACAAAGTGTTTCTTGCGGCCGTGCCATGGATTCTCGATCTTACGCTTCGGCGCGCGTTTCATCGGACCGACCTGCTGGTCTCGTTTTTTCTTCTGGGACTCGTCTCCAATTTTCATCCGATTCTCGGGCTCGGATTCGCCGGCATTCTGGCCCTTTCGCTGGCGGGGGTTATCCGGCCGAAAGTAATCGTCGCCTCCACTCTTGTCTCAAGTCTTTCTCTTTTTGTCGCCGGCTTTGCGCCCTATATCATCCTCTATCTGCGACACGCGTCGCCCGTGACGGATAAACCGTTTACGGCTTCCGAATTCTGGACGGCTTTCTCGACGAACTGGGGATATCTGCCGGTGTCACTCCTCGGATTGCGGGCATTTCTCATGGATTCCATTTTCCTCATCGTGTTTTCCCTCATCGGATGGCGGGCAGTTCGGAGGAATCACGGCTCATGGGACGCGACTCCGGCGCCGGCGAGATTTTTTGTCTGGTTTGCGGCGGCGGCCGTGTTTCTGCCTGTTCTGGTCAGCGCGGCTCTTCAGGCGCAAAGCCTGCTCTTGGATCGGCCGCCCATCATCGGCCTCGAACCCATGCGCTGGACCGCATTCCTGTATGTTCCCCTGTACGTTCTGTCCGCGCATTTTTTGTCCGGGGCGCGCGCGGGTGATATCCCGTGGGGACGCATGTCGCGCCGGACGCTTTTTATCGTCGCTGTCTTCCCGCTCTTTATTCAAAAAGAGTTCCCCGGAAGGCTGATTTTCCGTGAGGCGTTGATCCGAACCGGCATCTATTCCGAAAAACGGACCGCCGCCATTGAACGGGACAACGAGCGCCGTAATGACCTGCTTGCAGTGGCGCAATGGGCGCGTTCCACCACGCCCGTTGACGCCCTGTTCTTTCATCCTCATTACGATTTCCGGTTTTACTCCCAGCGCGCCGTGGTCATCGGCTGGAAAGACGGATCGATGTTCACCCGCGCCGGATCGAAAAAAACCCGCGAGTGGCTCGATCGCGCAGGCCGCGTACGGGAAGCGATCGACTCGAAAGATGCCCAACGTGTATTCAACACGGCGGGCGAAATGGGCTGCGACTTCGTTATTTTGCGCGAGGGCGAAGGGCCGCAGGACGGAATCGGATCGCCGGTGTTTCAAAATCAGACGTACCGGGTCTATCGGGTGGCAGACGATGCCGGAAAAAGTTAGAATTCCTTCTCGGCACTGGTCAGCGGATCATGAGGACATGCTCGAGGAATCGACGCGGGACCACGCGATTGACGTGGCGTCCCGCCGGATGGCGCTGGACGCGCTGGCCGGGAATCTTTGCGGTGGGCGCCCGGCGTATCTGGACGCCGGATGTTCGACCGGATGGCTCGTGGAGGATGTGCGGTGGAGACATCCAGCCGCGTGGATCGTCGGCGCCGATCCATTCCTGTCGGGACTTCGAAAACTCCGCGGGAGGCTTGGCGATGTTCGAACGGTGCAATTTGACCTCTGCCGGGCGCCGTTTGCCGGCGAATCATTTGACGCAATATCGTGTCTGAACGTGCTGGAGCACATTGAGGAGGATGTTCAGGCCCTGCGGCAGATTCGCCGGATGCTGAAACCGGATGGCGGGGCATTCATCATGGTCCCGGCTGGGCCGGGACTGTTCGATTATTACGACGAAGTTCACCAGCATGTTCGGCGATACGGTTGCGGAGAATTTCAGAGCAAACTGGCGGCGGCCGGATTGACAGTCCGGCGTCTTTCGTATCTTGGCGTGTTGTTGTATCCGGCGTTTTATGCCGCCAAAAAAATGGGCCAATGGAAAATGCGTGGAAAAACGATGGATGAAAAACGTCAGCAGGTTTTGAAAAACATCGGCCGGACGTCCGGTTCGTGGATGGCGGGCGCAGCACTCGCGCTGGAGCGGAAACTTTCGGCTGTCCTTCCCCAGCGGTTCGGCATCCGGCTTTGCGCCAGCGTCAGGCGGGCGGCGGCATGAACATTCTGATCACCGGTGTCGCAGGATTCATCGGGTCGAATCTGGCCCGCGAACTTCTGACGCAGAGACACTCCGTGGCCGGTATCGACAATCTTTCGGCTGGAACGCGGGAGAATGTGCCGGCCGGCGTTCGACTCCACGTTCACGATATCCGGGATGAGTCGATCGCAGAATTATTTCGTGGCGTTGACGCCGTCTACCATCTCGCCGCCAAAAACTGCCTGACCGACTGTATGAACAATCCGGTTGAAACTGCCGACATCAACGTCCGCGGCACGGCCAACGTGCTGGAGTGCGCCCGACGCGCCGGCGTGAAAAAATTCGTCTACGCCGACTCATCAGCCGAGTACGAAGGTCTGCAGGAATTTCCATCGACGGTCGACCACATCGCGCCGGAAGGCATTTACGCCTCAAGCAAACGCGGCGGCGCGCTGTTGTGTGAAAGTTATCGGAAATTTTTCGGAATGAACGTGACGATCCTCCGGTATTTCAACGTTTACGGTCCCGCGCAGGATTTTCGCCGCGTGATCCCTCCCGTCATGAGCGCGTTCATCCTCAAAATGCTGAACGGTGAGCCGCCCGTCATTTACGGCACGGGCGACAAACGGCGCGACTATATCTACGTGGACGACGTGAATCGCTTTCAGATCCTCACGCTCACGGACACCAGGACAAACGGCCGGACTTACAACGTCGGGTCGGGCGTCAGTCACTCCGTCAAGGATGTATTTCGGATGATTGAAGACGAAATGAAAACTGGATTAAAACCGATTCACAAACCGGAACTGCCAAACGACGTCGACAACACGCTCGCCGACATCACGCGCGAACGCGCACTGGGATGGGCCCCGCAGGTCAACATTCAGGAAGGCATCCGACGCACGATCGAATATTTGAAATCCAAATTGCACGCAACACGAACATGATCGTCACACGCACGCCCTTTCGAATTCCGCTCGGCGGAGGCGGGACCGATCTGCCGTCGTTCTACAAACAAGAAGGCGGCTTCGTCTTCAGCGCCGGGATAGACAAGTACATGTTCATCTGCGTGAACCAGCCGATCGTCGATGATCTCGTCCGACTCAAATATTCCAAGACCGAGATGGTCGAATCGGTCGATGATGTCCAGCACGAGCTGGCGCGCGAGGCGCTCAAACGGCTCGGGTTCAAAAATTCCATCGAGATTGTTTCGATGGCCGACGTGCCGGCCGGAACGGGGCTCGGCTCATCAAGCTGTTATCTGGTCGGCCTTCTCAATGCCCTCCACACCCTGCGGCGCGAGTTTGTTTCGTTGAAGGACCTGGCCGAGGAAGCCTGTGACATCGAATTAAATACCCTCAAAAAACCGATTGGCAAACAGGATCAGTACATGGCCGCATTCGGCGGTCTCACGACACTTGATATCTCCCCGGATGGAAAAGTCACGGTCGGTAACGTCCAGCTGAGCCGCGGCGTGATCGATGACCTTGAAAAAAACATGCTCATCTTTTTCACCGGAACGATGCGAAACGCACTGGACATCCTCGGCGATCAGAGTCGCGCAACTGAGCAGAAAAACAAAACCGTCGTCGGCAGCCTCGCAAAAATCAAGGATATCGGACTGCGGATCAGGGAAGCGGTCGAGACCGGCAATTTGACGCGCTTTGGTCGGCTCATGGACGAACACTGGCAGTACAAAAAACAATTGTCCTCAAAAGTGAGCGACGCGAAGTTTGACCGTCTTTACGAGATCGCCAAATCCAACGGGGCACTCGGCGGAAAAATAACGGGAGCGGGGGGTGGCGGTTTTTTTGTGTTTTATGTCGAAGGCAACGCAAGCCGTCTGAGGCACGCTCTGGCCCAGGAAGGACTGCGCGAGATGCGGTACCGGTTCGATTTCGAAGGCACGAAGGTCATATCGAATTTTTTGAATTACCGCGTCGCCGGGTGATCCATGAAAGCCATGGTCCTTGCCGCGGGCCGCGGCACGCGTCTGAAACCGTTCACGGACAATATGCCCAAGCCCATGATTCCTGTTGCAGGCCGACCGATCCTCGAACACATCGTGATCCAGCTTCGTGACGTCGGATTCACCGATCTCGTCATCAACCTCCATTACCACCCGGAGGCGATCACGGAACACTTCGGCAACGGCGACAAATTCGGCGTCCGAATACACTACTCGCGCGAAACGGCACTTCTCGGCACGGCCGGCGCGGTCAAAAAAATTCAGGATCAATTCATTGGACCCTTTCTCGTCTATTACGGTGACAATTACGTCGAAATCGATCTCGATCAATTCGTTCGTGCGCACCACGACGCGGCACCGGTCGCCACAATCGCGGTTTTTCCATGCGACAATCCGAGCATGTCCGGGATCGCGCGTGTGGACGACGGACAAAATATCGTCGAGTTTGTCGAAAAACCTGTGCCCGGATCCAATGCGGGAAATCTGGCCAACGCCGGCGTCTACATCCTTAATCCGGGTGTCCTCAAGGCCATCCCCGCAGACCGGCCCTCCGACTTCGGCCATGATATCTTTCCGGAACTTCTGCGGCAGGGACAAAACCTGAAAGCTTTCATGCTTTCGGGACGTGTGATCGGTGTCGACACACCCGAACTGCACACACGGCTGGAACGATACCTCTCCGGCCGGAAACGGCACGCCTGATTGAAATCTTCAGCTCCAGCGGTTATCTTAGACGTCCTATGAGCAATCGAAATTACATTGACGCGTACATGACCGGCTGTGTCGAGATCGTGCAACGAATTGACCGTGCCGACATCGACCGTGTAATCGATCATCTCTACACGGCGTGGGAGAAGGGCCGGCGGATCTTCATTTTTGGAAACGGTGGTTCGGCCGGCACGGCGTCACACTTCGCGGCTGACCTCAACAAATGCACGGTCATTGAGGGCAAAAAGCGGATCAAGGTCATGAGCCTGGTCGACAGCATGCCGTGGGTCAGCGCGCTCACCAACGACGACGGCTGGGACAACGTCTACGTCGAACAGATGAAAAACTTCTTCGAGCCCGGCGACGTCGCGCTGGCGTTGAGTGTCCACGGCGGATCGGGAAGCGATAAAGCCGGTCTCTGGTCGCAAAATCTTCTGAAAGGTCTTCAGTACGCCAGGGATCACCAGGGCGTCGCGCTCGGGTTCAGCGGATTTGACGGCGGCGCAATGAAACAGATGGCCCACGCCTGCGTGGTCGTGCCCTACAATACGACGCCGCACGTCGAGTCGTTTCACGTCGTCCTTCATCATCTCGTGACGTTCTGCCTCGCCGACCGGATTTGCCGGTCGGATTGATTCTTCGGAGGCGGACTTCCCTTGACCGGACGCCGCGCCGTGTTTCTCGATCGCGACGGCGTGCTCAACCGCCAGATTCTCAAAGATGGGAAACCCGAAATGCTCGCAACCCTCGACGATTTTGAATGGCTGCCTGGCGTGATCGAGTCACTTGAGAAATTGCGCGCGGCGGAACTCGCCCTCATCGTTGTCACCAACCAACCGGACGTTTCACGGGGCAGGCTTTCCGCTGAAACGCTGGAGAAGATTCACGACAAGATGCGCGCGACCTTTCCATTCGACGGCATCTACACGTGTCCGCACGAGGATAAAGACGGATGTGATTGCAGGAAACCGAATCCGGGTTTGATCGTTCGCGCCGCGGCCGACCACGGCATCGATCCGGCGGCATCGTTTCTCGTCGGAGACCGGGATCGGGACATCGGGGCGGGATTCGCGGCCGGATGCGTGACGGTCTTGATCCAGCATCCCTATTCCGGCGAGGTCACCGCCGATTACACCGTCCGGGATTTGCCGTCCGCCACGGACATCATCCTGCGGCTTTGCCGGAATCATTTGTGAATCTGAATTTCTACAAGTTTTACATCGGCAAACGTCTTTTCGCGCGGCACTTTCGCCGGGCGGCAGGACTCCTCCAAACGCCGGTGCTCGACATTGGCGCGGGCGCCGCGCCGTTTCGC
>JAHFCY010000092.1 GCA_023249255.1 Candidatus Lindowiibacteriota bacterium
GGAATAATGCCGGTCGATGTGGTTGACCGCGATCCCCGGATTGTCGCCAAACTCGATGAGGAGTGTTTTCTGTTCAGCATCGTAGGAAACCCGGCCGCCCCGGTGGTAGTCGGTCAGCCGGTAGGAATGCGGACCGTCGGGTTTGTCCCGAAGCGACGTGACGCGTTCTCCGGACAAAAGCGCGCGTCTGTAAATTCCGGCCTCGTCGTCTTCGCCCTCCACGTGGATCGCGGCGGTGCCCTCGCGCTCGTGATAAGCCAGATTCAAAATCGACTCGATGATCCCGGCCGGGTCCTCAAGCGTCAGGAGGGATTTGTAGACTTCCTCGACGTCCTCCGGCTCGACGCACACGTTGAGCACTTCGCTTGATTTGTACTGCGTCTGCCGGCCGATGAGATATTTGAACAGCATGTAAATCTCGTCGGCGCTCGCTTTCACCTGATGGGCCAGAAGCGTAAAAGTCTCGACGATCATGCGGCGCAGTTCTCCGTCAAACGGCGACAGGCTGTCTTTCAGGGCGGCGGGGATGAAGTGCGGCAGATAGATGAACGCGCCGGCGGATTCGAAAAACGGAATCTGGTGGATGTCGAAATTGAGAGCCGGCCGTGACGGATCGTAGTGCCGTTTCCACGGCAGAGCGTAATTGCGTTTGAGAGCGCGTCCGAAATCGATGTGAGAAAATGCAAGCCGCCCGTCCGCGCCGCGGTGGATCATGAGCTGGTCCGGTTTTCGGTCGTAGAGCCGGAGGTAGTAGGCCATGACGGCCTGCTTCGCAAATTCGCGCGCAATCTGGAAAACGTCGTCGCGGGAGAGGTTCAGGTCGGGCGGATATTCGGTGTTGCGCAGATCCTGCAGTGTTCCGGTTTTGATTCCGCGCGGGAGAAACTCGACGCCGTTTTTGCCGGGCATGAGGTCCATCATGCCGTAGACGTCCTCGATCGCGACGATGGTCGGCGCCAGGATCGGCCCGATTTTTCGCCGGACGGCGGGATCGAGCCGGCGGTTGATGAACTGGAGGGTAAACGTGATGATCGATTCGACGGCCATGTCGGTGGGTTTGAGGACGACCGAGGCTGTATTGGATTTGCCGCCGGCCCACAATTCCGCATGGACCACGTAGAACGTGCCATGCAGGGCCGAGATCATTTCCATGTTTGAAATTTCAAGCTCGTGCGGGAAAAAGACTCCGGGAAAAAAGAGGTTTGGGCGGTTGGCCAGTTCAGCCAGAAGCCGCGGGAACCGGGTGTGGAGCTGGCGGTCGACGAATTCGCCGATGATCGAACGATAGACCGAAAATCGCCGGCTGCCGGGCGGCAGGGAGAGCAATCGCCCCTCCTGAATTTCGATGAGGCTGAAAACGTTGACCGGGAAATCCCAAGTTTCGAATTGCGTGCCGGCTCGCCGCCTGAGAAACGTCTGCGCCGGCGCTACGATCGGATCAGCCAGTTTCAGAAGCCGCCGGATGCCCTGTGCGATCGCCCCGGGCTGATCCGCGCCCTCGACAAAACTCAGCAGATCCCGAAAGCCCTCCTCATCGTCCGGATGCGGAGATGGAAACAGGGCCTGAAGATCCTGCAGAATTTCCGCCGGGGACAAAGTGATATCATGATATCATGATATCATGATATATATCATGATATCATGATATCACTCGGGGTCGGGACCCGCGCGCTGCCGCCGCTCATGTCGGGCGTCGCCGGGTTCGTCCCCGGGCGCGGCTAGGCCGCCTTGAGGATTCTGTCCGATTTGATGCAACGGGTGCAGACCCGCACCCGTTTCGACCGTCCCTGCCGGACGATCTTGATGCGTTGAAGGTTTGGCATCCAGCGCCGCCGCGTCTTGTTGTGGGCGTGGCTGACGGCGTTGCCGCTCGCCGGCGCCTTTCCGCAAATGTCACATACCTGGGCCATGTCTGTCCTTCCTCCTTAAGGCGCTCACTCTATGACGACCTCCGCATTGTGTCAACCTCACGCCGCCAGAAGCCGCCGGTGTCTCGCGACCGACATCACCAGGCCCGCCATCGCCAGAAAGGCGATCTGCGCCGACCCGCCGTACGACAGCAGCGGCATCGGGATGCCGATCACGGGGAATGATCCGAGATTCATCGCGATGCCAATCGACATGTGCACAAAAAAAAGCGTGGCCACCCCGGCCGCCACAAGACATCCAAACAGATCCGTCGCCGTTCGCGCGATTCGGAGCGCCGACGCGATCAACAGGCCGTACACCCCCATCGTGATCAGGCTTCCAAGAAATCCCCACTCCTCCGCCAGCACGCTGAACGCAAAGTCGGTCCACTGCTCCGGCAAAAATCCGAGCCGCGTCTGCGTGCCCTTCCGATATCCTTTTCCGAAAATCCCGCCGGAGCCGACCGCGATCTGCGCCTGGAGCGCCTGATAGCCCGAGCCGCGCGGATCGAGTTTGGGTTGAAAGAAACTGGCGATCCGGACTTTCTGGTGAGGTTTTAATTTTCCATAAAACACATCGCCCGACTGGATCCCCGCAAACAGAATGAACAGGCTCAGAGATATCGCGTTCAGCCAGCCCCCGCCCCGGCTGTGGCGTCGCCGAAGGTGGAGGAAGAAACTGACGACGCCGGCGGCGGCCGCAATGCCGAGGATCGGCAGGGAGTACGCCGTCGATATATATTTATGGAGGAACGGCTCCCACGTGTGTTGAATTCCCTGGCTGTAGATCCGCAACGTCGCAAAACCGCCGGCCACGGCGCCGATCGTCAACGCAACGAAGACCAGCATGTAATGCAGGTCGGCCATGTAAAGCATAGCGAAAAAGACAGGCAGATAAACCGCGGCCGTGCCCGCGTCGCCCTGAAACAGAATCAGTCCGACCGGCAGGGCAAGATACAGCACGGGGATCAACAGTCCGTAGGCCATCGAGGTTTTGCGCTCCCGTTGAATTTTTCCAAGATGCGCCGCCAGATGCACAATAAACACGCCCTTGAACAGTTCCGACGGTTGGATCGAAACAAATCCGAGCGATATCCACGCCCGCGTGGCCTTTACCTCGTGTCCAAGCAAGGCCGTCGCCAGCAGAACCAGATTGCCGGCCGCATAAAGAAAAAAGGAATATTTCCGAAGGTGGCGGTAGTCGACCGCCGCAAGGACGGCAAACAATACGGCGCCGACGGCCGTGGCGGCCGCCTGGCGCGGAAAAATTCCCGTCTGCGTTTCGGCCGCGCTGTAGAGATTGACGAGGCCGATCACAGTGGCCAGCGCGACGCAGAAGCAGAAGAGTGATGCGATGCGAAATTCGGGAAGCCTCATGAGGTTCGTATATCAGGGTTCTAAATTTGGGGCAATTCAGATAATCTTTCTGCCATGACATCCCAGCGCGGATTTGTTCCGCGATTCATGCATGCGTGGCGGGACCGTCTTGCGCCGCTTGCGGGAAAACGGATCGGGATCGGCGTGTCCGGCGGCATGGACTCGGCCGTCCTCGCCGTCCTCCTCGCGCGCCTGCGCGCCGCATTGAACATCCGCCGCATCGTCCTGCTCCACCTCGACCACGGCCTTCGTCCGCCTGCGGAACGCGCCGCCGATCTGCGCGTCCTTCGCCGGCTCTCGCGGCGCCTGCGCGCGCCGCTGGTGTCGGCCCGGGTTCGCATTCGCGCGTCGTCGGCCGGGATCGAAGCGGCCGGCCGCGCTGCCCGCCTGAAATTTTTTGCACAGGCCGTCCGGCGGCGCCGGCTTGACAGCGTCGCGCTGGCCCATCACCTGGACGACCGCATCGAAACGTTTTTTTTGTTTCTCTGCCGCGGCAGCGGATCCCGCGGTCTTTCGAGTATGCGCGTGTCGGAACAGCTGGGCGGACTGACCGTGATCCGGCCGTTGCTGACGTTCACGCGATCCGAAATCCGCGCATTCGCCGATTTGGAGCGCGTCGAATTCCATGAGGACATCACGAACACCGACCGCCGGTTTTTCCGAAATCGGATCCGGCACGACCTCATCCCGCTTCTGACCTCATGGCAGCCCGGATTTCTCCGGGCGATGTCGGCCACGCTCGACGCGCTGGAGTCGGAGGATGCGGTCCTCGCGGATTTGTCCGGAGAAATTTTCCGACGTTGCGTCGTGTCTCGCGCCCGGCGCTGGATCATTCTCGACCGCGCGCGTCTTCGAGGATGGCCGCCCGGCCTTCTCGCGCGGGTCCTTCAGCGGGCCGAAATGGAACTGGGCGGATCGGGAACATTCGGCGGCCACGAAAATCTATCGTCCGCCTCGGCCGCCCTCTCCCGCTCGACGCCCTTTTCCCTCGACCTCCCCGGCGGCATGACTCTTCGCATGTCCCGCGATCGCATCGAACTGCGTTTGCCCGCCGCCCGGGCCGATTGACATCGACCGCCGAGGTGATAGCGTGGATGGATTATGAATTCGAAGGTTGAGGACGTCATGGACCGCGTGGTCTTCGATGCGTCGGCGATTCAGAAGGCGGTGAACGCGATCGGCGTGCGAATTTCCGCGGATTATCGCGGCAAAAATCCCCTGCTGGTCGGGATCCTGCGCGGCGCCTACATGTTCCTGTCCGATTTATCCCGGGCGTTGACCATTCCTCACACGGTCGATTTCATGGCCGTGTCCAGTTACGGTTCCGGTACCAGCACGTCGGGCATCGTCCGGATCGAAAGTGATCTTCGGATCAACGTCGAGGGCCGGCATGTGGTGATCGTCGAAGATGTTGTCGACACGGGGCTGACGCTCAGCCAGTTGAAAAAAACCCTGGAAGCCCGGCATCCGCTTTCCGTGAAATTCTGCGTGCTTCTGGACAAACCGACCCGCCGGAAAGTCCCTCTCGTGCCCGATTACACCGGCCTTACGGCGCCGGACGCGTTTCTGGTCGGATACGGACTTGATTATCTTGAATATTTCCGCGGAATACCGTACATTTTCTCCATCAAACCGGAATTGGTTCAGTCCGAACCCGCATCCAGGTAAACGGCAGGTGAGTTGATGGCTCAGGGGTTCAAGTTCGGAGGATTTCTCTGGATCATCCTGTTCGTGGCGCTGGCGCTGGTCTACACTTCGATGAACACCAACGCGCCGGGCAGTCCGAAGGAGATTCCATTCAGCGAATTCCGTCAGCAGGTCGAGGCCGGCCAGATCAAATCGGTCACGGTTGTTCCGCAGGAGGGCAAGATCACCGGCCAGCGGGAGAACGCGCCCGAGGTCTACGCCTGGCTTGCGGCGATGCCGGATGAAAAAATGCTGGAATTTCTCGACAAGGCTCACGTGCCGTACAGCGCCAAGAAACCGGACGACCGCCTGTGGCGCGAGCTTGTGCTGTCCGTCGTCCCCGTCCTGCTCATCATCTTCACGTTCGCCTACATGATCTACCGTCAGATGCAGGGTCCCGGTAAATCGGCGCTGTCGTTCGGAAAATCGCGCGCGAAAATGTTCATGGAAAAAGATTCGAAGATCACATTCGAGGATGTCGCGGGCTGCGAGGAGTCGAAACGCGAACTTCAGGAGGTCATCGAATTTTTGAAGGATCCGAAAAAATTCACGAAGTTGGGCGGGAAAATTCCCAAAGGCGTTCTTCTGGTCGGGCCGCCGGGCACGGGCAAGACGCTCCTGGCGCGCGCGGTGGCCGGGGAGGCTGCCGTGCCGTTTTTTTCTATCTCCGGATCCGATTTCGTCGAAATGTTCGTTGGCGTGGGCGCGTCGCGGGTCCGCGATCTTTTTGAGCAGGGCAAAAAAAACGCGCCCTGCATCATTTTCATCGACGAGATCGACGCCGTGGGCCGGCACCGGGGCGCGGGGTTGGGCGGCGGCCATGACGAGCGCGAGCAGACCTTGAACGCTTTGCTTGTCGAGATGGACGGATTCGAAACCAAGGAGGGCGTCATCATCATCGCCGCGACAAACCGGCCCGACGTTCTCGACTCGGCGCTCCTCCGGCCCGGACGGTTCGACCGCCGGATCATCGTTGATCTGCCCGACGTGAAAGGCCGGACCGGCATCCTTCAGGTTCACACGAAAAAAATTCCGCTGTCCGGCGACGTCGACCTGCTTCTGGTTGCCAAGGGCGCGCCGGGATTCACGGGCGCCGAGCTGGCGAACCTCGTGAACGAGGCGGCGTTGCTTGCCGCGCGGAGGGACAAGCAAAAAGTCTCGATGATCGAGTTTGACGAGGCGAAAGACAAGGTGCTCATGGGGCCGGAACGCAAGAGTCTCGTTCTCTCGGAAGCCGACAAAAATGTCACGGCCTACCACGAAGCCGGCCACGCGCTGGTTGCGCATTTCATGCCGGCCGCCAGTCCTCTCCACAAAATCAGCATCATCCCCCGCGGCCGCGCGCTCGGCGTCACGCAACAACTTCCGGACGAGGACAAATACATGCATCCCAAATCGTACTGGCTGGCCGAGGTGTCGGTGTGTCTCGGCGGGCGGATCGCCGAGGAGATCGTACTGAAGGACGTGTCGATCGGCGCGGCAAACGACCTGGAGCGGGCCACGAACATTTCGCGAAAAATGGTCTGCGAGTGGGGCATGAGCGAGAACCTCGGCCTCATCTCGTATGGCCAGCGGAACGAAAATGTTTTTCTCGGCCGGGATTTCGCCTGGCACACCGAATACAGCGATGAGACGGCCAAAAAAATAGACGAGGATGTCCGCTCGATCATTCACGAGTCATACGTCCGCGCGCGCCGAGTCATCGAGGAGCACCGCCCCACGCTTGACCGCCTTGCCGCCGCGCTTCTCCGGTATGAAGTTCTCGACGCGGAACAGATCAAGGTGATCATGAGCGGCGTGTCGCTGGAGGAGCCGGAGGAGAGCGAGGGCGAGCCATCTTTCTTTCGCGTCCGGTCAGTCAAGGAGGACAGCCGCCTGCGGCTGACCGTCCACGCGCCGAAAATTGCGCCCGCCCTCTTTGATCCCGGCTCCGGCATCGACGCAGACTTCAAGGCCGCCATTCGAAAAGCGATGCGGGAGATGCACGCCTTTATCGCCGCCGCCGAGGGCCGGTACCGGATCACGCTCCAGGCTGCGGCCGAATCCGACCGCCAGAGTCTCGCCCGGCACATCTGCGACCGCTACGGCTTTCCGGCCGAAAAAATAGAAACCGCCATGATCGATGCCGACGCCAACGGCGCCGCCTGCCACATTCTGGTGGAACTCGTTCCCGTCGCCGTCTCTCCCTCGTCCGTCTGATTCCTGTGATGCCGCCCGCGCCATCGACTCTCCGACGTGATCAGCCCGCGGCCGGAATTTTGCCGTCTGTCGGCCGGCCGGTCATCGTCGGCATTCTGAACGCGACGCCCGATTCGTTCCACGACGGCGGCCGATATGCCGATCCGGTTTCCGCAATTGCCCGCGGCAAAAAATTGTTTTCGGACGGTGCGGCCTGGGTCGACGTCGGAGGTCTTTCGACGCGCCCGGGGTCGTCCGAAATTTCCGTGGATGAGGAGATCGCCCGCGTGTCGCCGGTCTTGTCGGGTCTCACGTCCGCCATTCCGTCTCCGGGGCTTCTCAGCATCGACACGTACAGGTCCGCCGCGGCGCGCGCCGCGCTCGATGCCGGCGCGACCGCAATCAACGATGTTTCCGGTTTTTCGCTCGACCCTTCGATGTGCGAGTTTGCGGCCTCGGCAAAATGTCCCGTCGTCATCAATCACATGAAAGGCGCGCCGAAAACGATGCAGGCCGATCCGCGCTACGATTCGATCTGGGACGAACTGCTCGCGTTTTTTGAGGACCGGCTGAACCGATTCGTCCGCGCGGGCGGAGCCGAGGAGCAGATCTTTCTTGATCCGGGAATTGGATTCGGCAAAACGCTCGATCACAATCTCGACATCCTTCGCCATATCCGCCGGCTCCACGCCCTCGGCCGCCCCGTCATGCTCGGCTGTTCCCGAAAATCTTTTATCCATGACATTCTTTCCCGTCCTTCTTCCGTCTTCTCCAATTCTTCTCCGGATCTTCTCCATTCTTCTCCCTCCCTTCCCACGCCTTCTCCCGAAGACCGTCTTCCCGGCAGTCTTGCGGCCGCCGGATGGGCGGCGCTGGAAGGCGTCGACTTTTTGCGCGTCCACGACGCGGCCGAGACCGCGCAGTTTCTGGCCGTCTTTGGAGCGCTTCGCCATGGCTGACGACCAGATCGTTCCCGAGTACTACAAAAAACAGACGATGGAACTTGACGTGCCGGAAGGAGCGCTTCACGGCGTCTACCACACCCGCATCGCGAACATGAACGAATCGAAATTGCTTCTGGAAGTGCCGATGGTGGGCAATCTGTTTTTGCCGGTCAAGGTCGGCCAGCTCGTGACAGTCCGATACGTCGTCGAATCCTGGGCCTACGAAGCCCCGGTGGCGGTGGCGGACCGGCGGGACAACGTGCCGACGCCGCTCATGATGACCGACCGGCCCGCCCTGGTCACGCGCCGGCAGATTCGCAAGTTCCTCCGGGTCGACACCAGCATCACTGTCAGCGTCCATCTGATCAGCGATCTTCGCGAATACGGCCGGGAAAAATACGCCGACCACGAGCTGACGACGGGCGTCATCGAGGACATTTCCGGCGGCGGCTCCCGCATCCGCGTCCCCCAGGAGATGGTGACCGACGGCAAGCGATACGCGCTTTTGTGGTTCACCCTGCCGCTCATTCACAAATCGTTTTACAACATGCTGACGCGCATCAAATCGATCAGTGAAAATCCGCCGGACAAATTCATGATCCTCGAGTTCACGGGTCTGTCGGAGTCGGAGCGAAACGATATCGTCCAGTACTGTTCCCGCCGCCAGCTTGAACTCCGGAAAGGCCAGCCCGGATGAGCGACATTCTGGCGATCCTGCATAATCTCACGGCGATCGACATTGTCGACATTCTGCTGGTGGCCGCGCTGTTCTACACGCTCTACACGTTCGTCAAGGGCACGCGGGCCGTCCACATTCTGCAGGGACTGGCCCTCATGCTGATCCTGTCGTTTCTCGCGTCGAAAACCAACATGCGCACGACCGCCTGGATTCTGTCGTCGTCCTGGCTCATCTGGGTCATGGCTTTCGTCATCCTCTTTCAGGTCGAGCTGCGCCGCGCCCTCTCGCGCCTCGGCCAGCACCGGATCTTCAGCTTTTTTCAGGAAACCATCGAAGAGGAGATCATCGACGAGGTTGTGAAATCCTCGAACGTCCTGTCGTCCCGTCGGTTCGGCGCGCTGATTGTCATCGAAAAGATCGACGGATTGAAACCCTACGTCGAAACCGGCGTGAAACTCGACTGCGCCGTGTCGTCCGAAATCATATCGACGATTTTCATGTCCAAAGGATCCCTGCACGACGGAGCCGTCATCATCCAGGAAAAAAACATCTCGTCCGCCGGATGCATCCTGCCGCTGTCGGAAAATCCCGACCTCAAACGCGTCTACGGCACGCGCCACCGAGCTGCCCTGGGCCTGTCTGAGGAATCCGACGCCGTCATCGTCGTCGTCTCCGAGGAGACCGGGTCGATCTCGCTCGTTCAGCACGGCAAAATGGCCAACGGACTGGATCCCGACACGCTCAAGGAAATGCTGACGCTTTATCTGGTGGGAAAATAAAATGGCCGAACCGAAAAAGAAATCGATGAATGTCCCGGCGCTTCTGCGCGGAGTCGCCGCCGCGATTTTTGTCGATCCTCTGGCCAAAATCATCTGCATCGTCCTGGCGGTCATGCTCTGGATGTACATCGTCGGCGAAGCGGAGGTACAGTTTGAGTTTCGGGACGTGGCGGTCGAATTTATCGACGTCCTGCCCAACCTCGCCGTCTCGGATGATTCCCAGCGGACGCTGACCCTGCGCGTAAGCGGCCCCAAGACCGCCATCAGCACGCTCGCGGCGACCGATTTCAAAGTCAACGTGTCGCTCGCGGGTAAACGCGAAGGCGAAAAATGGATTGTCCTGTCGCTCGACAACGTCGTCAGCCCCCGCGCCGACGTCAAGATCGAGCGCATCGATCCGGGGTCTCTGCGCGTGTTTCTGGAGCGGCTGGAGGGCCGCCGCCTGCCGGTGACGCCGCGTCTGGACGGCGAAGTGCCGGCGGGGTATGTCGTCAAGGCTGTCGTCCGGCCGGAAAGCGTAATGGTGCTTGGGCCGTCTTCCTTGTTTCTGCGTCTTCAGGAGATTTCAACAGACATCATCGACATCCGCGGCCGCACGGCTCCGTTTTCCGTACAGATCAAGATTCAGAAGGATGGCAGGGCTGTGCAAAAAATCGATCCCGAGAACGTGACCGTCGACGTCGAAATTTCCGAAAGCGTCATTGAAAAAACAATCGATGGCGTCCGCGTCGAGCTTCAAAATCCCATCCCGGGCCGGACGGTTCAGATCAAACCTGAAAAAGTGTCGATTCGCCTGCGCGGCCCGCAAAACATCATCGACCACATCGACGCAACCCAGCTCCGCGCCGGCGTCGAACTTCCGCCAGACAAACAATTCCACCTGACCGTCCCGCGCGCGCTGAATATCCCGGACCGCGCTGAAGTCATGTCGTTTGATCCGGCGTATGTGCGGGTGAGCATTCCGGGCCAATGAGCCGCCGGTTGTTCGGCACTGACGGCGTTCGGGGAAGAGTCGGCGTTGACCTGACGGCCGAAACCGCGTTTCGGCTCGGCCGCGCGTCGGCCGGATATTTCCTCGAACGCGGACCGCGCCGGTGCGTGGTGGCGCGCGACACGCGGCTTTCGGGGGACGCGATCGGCTCGGCGTTCATGTCCGGCGCCGCATCGATCGGCGTCGAAGTCGTTGATCTCGGAATCGCCCCCACGCCGGCCGTGTCCGCCCTGCTTTCGTCAGTCGAGGGTCGTCAGTTCCCCACCCTTGCGTTCGGCGCCGTCATCTCGGCCTCGCACAATCCCTATGACGACAACGGCATCAAACTGTTTTCGCCGGACGGAACAAAACTGACGACAGCGGAAGAAGATGCGATTGAGCGACGGTTTCGGACCGGCGTGGAACTCGACGCATCCGAAAATCTGGTGGGTCGAATCCAAAAAAATCCGGATCTTGTCCGGACGTATCTCGACGCCGTCCGCGCCCGCTTTCCCATCCAGTTCGCGCGCACGCGCATCGTCATCGATGCCGCGCATGGCGCCTGGGCGCCGCATGTTCGAGCGCTCTTTGACGGCATCGCGTCCGACATCGTCCATCTGAACGACACTTTCACCGGTACCGACATCAACGCCGCCTGCGGCTCCACGCACGTCGAGTCGCTCGACCCGCATCTGTCAGTCGTCGGTCGTCAGTCGTCAGTCGTCAGTGCCGTCGGAATCGCATTTGACGGCGACGGCGACCGCTGTCTGATCCGAGTCTGCGTCCGATCGTCCGATCGTCCGATCGTCTCTCCATGCCGGACCCTCGACGGCGACGGCATGCTCCTTCTCTTTGCGCGCCATCTTGTTCCGACCGGCTCCGTCGTCGGCACCGTCATGTCCAACGGCTCGCTGGCCGCCGAACTTGAAAAAATGAACCGCCTGTTCGTCCGCGCGCCCGTGGGAGACCGGGAAGTTTTCGAACGGATGGCGCTGGAAA
>JAHFCY010000264.1 GCA_023249255.1 Candidatus Lindowiibacteriota bacterium
TATCGCGGATCTCAAACGAAGACTCGAAGACCCGGAGCTTGTGGGGACGCCGGAAGGTGAACAACTGCGAAGGGATCTCGCCGGCAAAGAGGGCGAATTAAAGACAACCGAAGGCAATATAGAATCCGAACAAAAAAACTACGACCGGTTGCGCGCCGACGAGGCCAAGGCCAATTCCGAACGAGCGATGAAAAAAGTGGATGACAATCACACCGAACTCCAAAGAATAAGTTCGGAACAAGACGCCATCATGGCCAGGCAAAAAGAGATCAAGACTCGGCTTGCCGATCCGAGCATTGATCCGGACGACAAGAAATCACTTGAGAAAGAAAATCGTGCGCTCGATAGGGTCTTCAGTAAAAACAAAAGCCAGGTCGGGTCGTTGGTGAACGAGAGCCATTACGCCCGTGAATTTGCGGCCGGCGAATGGGACGCCTATTCCAAACGAACGGGCGCCGCCTTAAACGAAAAGCGATCTCGGGTGGACCAAATTGATCTGGAAATTTCCTCGCTCCAGGACAAATGGAAAGAGCCGAAGGATCTGCTGGCGGACCCCATGTCGGCTCGGGCCGATCAACTCCGAATTGACGGACTCACAAAGGAGAGAAACGGCGTCGTCGGAACTTTGGCCAACATCAAATTGGAAGCCGAGGAAAGCGCACGGAAAACGGGACTTGGCACGAAAGGATTTGGTGATCTGAGTGACGTACACACGGCAAAGTATGACGCCATGCGAAGCGAGTCTATTTTAAGCCGGGCAAAGAATACGGCCATCGACGGCATGGATAATTCAGCGGAAGTCCTGGCGGGTCTGGCGGCCGATCCGAAATACAAAAAGGCGATCGACGGTCTGCGCGCAAAGAATCCCGGCGCGAGCGGCAAGGAGTTGGTCGAACGATTGGCGGCGACGGCCGAACGAAACAAAAACAGGGCCTACGAATCCGGGATGGATATGCTGATCGCGGCGAACGACCCGGAGGAAAATCTTTCGACGTTCGAAAGAAAAAATTTGCGGGACAAGGCGACGGGCGCTTTGGGCAGGCAGGGTCGTTGGGATGACATGGTCCATAAAATCGCCACCGCAAGCCCGGATGCAATCAAGCCCAAAGAGTTGGTCGGCAACGAATACATGGCGACGACGAAAGACATATACGACAAACTGCCCAAACACAAACAACTGGCCTTTGATTATGCCGCCAAGATGGAAGATTGGAAGCATGGAGAGGTCGAGGTCAACCCTTACAAAGATGTTGGCGATCCGGCGACGGGCAGGAAAAAAATTGTGGCGCGAAACGATTTGGCGGTCGGATTGGAAAAGTGGAAAAACGTGGGGTTGGATACGTTAAAAAACATGATTGCCGATCCCACGTCGTCAGCGTTCCTGGCCTCCGAGGTGGCGGCCATCGGAGTTAAATCGTCGGCAATAACCGGGCCGGCAGGGTTGACGGTCGCGGGCGTTGCGGGTGGCGTGGCGACCGTGGCGGGCATCGGCGGTTTGGCCAACGGGTTTGCACACAACTTGGTCGAAGATGTCACGTTCTCGCCCAGACAACTGGTCGGTTCAAAGGCTCGGCGAGACGGGAACGGGAGATTGTCTTTGTCTCTCCACGGCGCGGAGGCGGTGGATTTCAACAATGCGGTTGGACAAGCGGTGGTCGGCCGGGTTCCGAATAAAGGCTTCATCGGCGAGGCGAAAGACGTTGTGGGTGCGGCGGGAAAAACCGCGGCGGATTTGGTTACGAGTATCCCGCGCATGCTCAAAGGCGGTGCCCAAAAAATGTTCGATAAAAACAGTTCCCCTTACGAGCGATTTGAAGGTCTCTCCGATGTGACGATGGGCGTGGTTGCTCCGATTCGTGCGATTCAAGGAGCAAAAAAAGGTTACTCGAATCCGAATCCGTCGTGGGGTGAAATTGGAAAGACGGCAACGCAAATGTTCAAGGGCGATTTGTTCAGCGCTCCGGCGGAGGCAGCCGGAATGGTGGCGGCGAAAGTAAAGAAACCGGTTGAAAGTCTGGCGAGAATAGCCGCCGAAGAACTGAATTTACATGACCCCGGACCCGGCGGGACACCGATGGGTAAACAAAAATATTGGAATGTCGGAGAAAACGGCCTTCTCGGGTCGGTTCTTACGGGCAGGAGTAAAACATTCACCCCCGACTACGCAAAGAACAGCATTTCCGATGCGGTTGAACAGGGCATCGCCCATGCAAAGAGGGCAGAGGGAGCACGGACGTCCGGCAGAACAAAACTGGCCGAGCACTGGGAACAGGAAGCGCGAAAAACGCAAAAATCCATTTTCGATGTCGTTCGGGGTGGGGAGGCCACTGGAGAGGCATCGCGGGTTTACGATTTTGCTCGCGAAGCCCAGGACGCAATCGAACGCCACATACCGGGAACCCGCGGACCGCCGCGGCGGATGTCATCCGAAGTTTACGATCCTTTCACGGGAGATATAACCAACCGCCCCGCTCCCAAACCGCAAACACCAATTGTTTCAGTTAGCCGAACCGGAAATAAAATAAAAGTCGAGCGCGCAAAAGAATCTCCGCCAGCTCCACAAGATCCCCCGAACGGTGAAATCAGCTCCAAATATCGCGACATGGTAAACGAACTCGGTCGTGTCTATAAGTCTGCGCGTCCCACGTCAAAAAATGTGGCCGAGGCGTTGGATCGTGGCGATGTTCAATCTGTATCGCAGGAACAGGCGGATAAGGTCAGACGATCGTTGGGCGACATGGACAAACTCTTCTATGACGCTGAGCGCAACCTCGGGCCGAAGGAACGAACCAAATTTCAAAGCGCACTTTCTGACGCAGAGGGACGGGTGCGACGCGATGTTAGTCCCAATCGGCTACCAAAAATTTCCGAGGCTATGCCTGAAGATGCGGTGGTCGATTATGATCCGGTAAACGAAGTGGACATCGTCAACAACGCAGCCGAACATGTCCAGCCGGAATATAAGAAAAAAGACCTCATGACGCGGGATGAATACAACAGGCGCTACAAAGACATTTTCAATGTCAGAAGGTCGGGCGAAAAGGATCCCAATATCAGCCCGGAGGCCAAAGGGTCGAAAGGAACTCGCCTTCCGTCGTTCGAAGAGTTGAAGGCTGAGATTTCGGCCGAAATCGCAAGTGCCAAGCCATTTGCGCGCGGATTGCCGGAGCCGTTGAATCGGGAACAACTTAAACGCGCCGCGCAGTCCGGTGAGTTGTCCCGTCTTCGTGACCATGCACGTCGACGAGTGCTGGAGCCTCCACAGAACGATCGAAACAGTATCGACGAACTCAAAGAATTCGTGCGGCAAAAAACGCCAGGACGAACGGATCGGTTCTCCCCCTCTGAAGACGCCGTCGGCAAGAAACCCGTCTTTGAATTTTATGAAGACCCATCCGCTCCGATGGGTCTCGGCAGAAAGCCGTTGTTCTCCGTTGGAGAGCAAACGGCCGAACGAGCCGCGACGCGAACGTCGGGCGACCGCGGCGATGTCGAAAAAATTTCCGGCACGTCCGATTTCCAGGACGAGTGGGGACAAAAAACTCCGCGCGATCTTATGGAGGCATCGCGCCTTCGATCGTCTGCACGTGCGGCGACCATTATCGACCGTAAATCTTCGACTACAAAAGAGTCCCCCACCCACGAACTTACCGCTGAACAAAGGAAGTTCTCCATCGGCAAGACGACGGACGCCGGCATGAATGCGGCACGAGAGGCCAGAGACCCAACTCTGACAACCGCACAGCGACGAACCGCCCAGAAAAATTACCAAGCGAGCCAAGAGAGACTCGGGCAGTGGGAGGAATCGCCGGATGTCGGCGATGTGGCCTTCAGAGCCAGAACTGGTCTCGAAAAACATAGACCCACCGAGAAACTTCCCGGCGATGTCCTCAAAGGTGCCGCCACGGGGAAGATGGCGCGGGGCGCTCGAATTACCGAGGCGGTCGACGTGCCGGACGCGGAAGCTTTGCCACAGTTGGCCGATGGGCGTTACGCCAGAACCTACGTCACGGACTACGGCAAGAACGTCAAGATCGGCAAGGAGGGCGCCGACGCCGTGCGAATCAAAGACCTGCGGCGACCCGCCACAGATCGTGGGAAGCATCCCGGCGCATTCCGAGATGTGAATCCGGAAAACGTCATAGGCGTCGAGTCGCTGACGTCCGAGCAAATCGCCGCGGCGAAGGAGGCGAACATGAGCTTCAAGGGCAAGAGCATCGAGAAGCGGGCGCGGG
>JAHFCY010000093.1 GCA_023249255.1 Candidatus Lindowiibacteriota bacterium
ATTCATATTTGCGATAGTACGAGAAAGCCGGCTGCATCGTCAAGGATACGGGAGGGGACAGGAGGAGTCGGGAGGGGTAAGAGAGGGGTTGTGCTTGATTCTTATAAACGATTTTGATTCGATTGCGCGCAATGCGAGGCTGGCAATGTTAGCGGTCGTGGAATCAATCGGATCGGTTGGGATTCGGTGCGTGGAGGACATGGGGCGCTTCGGCCGGTTCATGTCCAAAACGATAGCGATCCTGTTCACACCCCCGTTCAAATTCCGGCGATTCGTGCAACGCATTCATTTCATCGGCAGCAAGTCCCACTGGCTGATCGTCCTGATCGGTACTTTCACCGGCGCGGTGCTGGGGCTTCAGGTCTACTACACGCTCGTCAAATTCGGCGCGCAGGCGCGGGTGGGCACCGTTGTGTCGCTCTCGCTCATCCGGGAGCTTGGGCCGGTGATCTGCGCTCTCATGGTGGCGGGCCGGGCCGGATCGTCGCTGGCATCGGAGATCGGGATCATGCAGATTTCGGAACAGATCGACGCGCTCAAAATCATGGGTCTTGATCCATACCGTTATTTCATGGCGCCGATTCTGGCGGCGGGAGTCGTATCCGTATTTTTGTTGACGGCAATTTTCGACGTGGTCGGAATTTTAGGCGGATACGCGATCGTCGGCGGACTTCTCGGCGTCCCCTACGGTTCCTATTTCGGCGGAATCACCGAGTTTCTGAATCTGGACGACATCATCAACGGCGCTGTGAAATCGATGGTATTTGGATTTTTCATCGCGTGGGTTTCGTGCTACAAGGGCTATCACACGGGGCACGGAGCGGAGGGTGTAAGCAGGGCGTCGACCGAAACGGTTGTGTTGTCGAGCGTGCTGATTCTGATTTCGGACTACGTCATGACGTCGGTCATGTTCAAGTGAGAAGTTGGAAGAAGACGGAAGAATCGGGAAGAAGGGCAGGGCGGGATGATTCAGGTCGAAGACGTTCATAAGACGCTGGCGGGGCATGCGGTTCTCGACGGCGTGAATTTCACGATCGAAAAAGGTACGATGACGTGTCTATTGGGGTTGAGCGGCACCGGCAAAACCGTTCTTTTAAAAAATATGATCGGCCTCATGCGGCCGAACGCCGGGCGGGTCCTGATCGACGGCACGGACATCCATCAGGTGCGGGGGAAAGAGCTGGCGAAGGTGCGGGACTCGATGGGCGTGTTGTTTCAGGGCGGGGCGTTGTTCGATTCGATGACCGTGCAGGAGAATCTGGAATTTCCGCTGAGGGAAAAGACCGACCTGGCCGATCCGGAAATCCGGCGGATCGTCCGGGAACATCTGGACATGGTGGAGCTGGAGGGCACCGAGAAAAAATTTCCTTCCCAGCTTTCGGGCGGGATGAGAAAGCGCGTGGCGCTGGCGCGGGCATTGATTCTGGATCCGGGCAACGTGTTTTTCGACGAGCCGACGACGGGTCTGGATCCGCTGATCGCCAACTCGATTTTGCGGCTCATTCACAGGCTTCACCGCAAGTTGAAATTCAGCGGCGTGATTGTCACGCATGACGCCGAAAAAGTGTTTCAGATTGTTCAGAACGTCGCGATGCTGTATGAAGGCAAGATCATCGCCTGTGATCCGCCGGAGTCGTTTATGAAATCGACGCACCCCGCCGTCCGGGAATACATCCGGCAGACCGCGTCAGGACCATTGGAGGAATTAGCGATTGGATCGTGAGCGCAAGATCAACCTGTCGGTCGGATTTTTGATGATCATCGGGATTCTGTGCATCACCTATCTGTCCATCTCGTTCGGAAACGTTGACCTGTTTCAACGCAAGGGATACGCCGTGAAGGCGGTATTTTCAAACGTCACCGGATTGAAAGTCAACACGTCGGTGGAGATGTTGGGCATCCGGATCGGGCGGGTGAAGGTCATTGACCTGAAGGACTACAAGGCCGCAGTGACGATGCTGATCGACCGGAACGTGGAACTGCCGGAGGATTCGATCGCGTCGATCCGCACTCGGGGTCTTTTGGGCGAGCAGTACGTCTCGATTTCGCCAGGCGGGCTTGAGACGGCCATCTCCCGGGACGGTACCGGCGAAATTCATGAGACCCAGCCGCCGCTCATCATGGAGGAGATGATCGGGAAGATGATGTTCGGAAGCGCGGAGAAGAAAGAGAAATGATCAGGAAAATGGTCTGGCGAGAACCAGAACCACAGACAGACATCCACGGACGTACACAGACAGTGGAACATTCATTCCGGAAAAATGGGGTTATAGGATGGATCTCGGTCATGGTCTGTACCTGTCTGACGACTGGAATAGCGTCTGCGGCGGAGATGTCGGTCCGGGAAACGGTGCAAACGAGGATCGACCAGGCGATGACGGTGATCCGGGATCCGGCATTCCAGACCGAATCCTCGCTTCCGGTGCTTCGGGCAAAGCTTGTCGAGACGCTGGAGCCGCTGTTTACATTCCGGGAGATGACGGTACGGGCGCTTGGGGCGAACGCGCGCAGTTTGAAACCCGGGCAAATCGACACGCTGACTCCACTGTTCCGGAAACTGTTGGAGCGCGTCTATATCGACCGGCTGACGGCGAATCTTGTCAGTTCGGAAAACAGGTACACGGTCGAGAACATCGAGATCACGGGCGTGGAGGAGCGGGGAAATTTCGCCAAGGTTTTATCGAAGGCAAGCATTGTTCAGGACGGCGACAGGACGGATCTGGCGATGAATTACCGGCTGGTTCGGCGGGACAGTAGTTGGGTCGTGTACGACGTTGAGATCGAGGGTGTGAGCCTGATCGAAAATTATCGGGCGCAGTTCACCGATATTCTGACCAGCAAGTCATTTGACGATCTTGTTCACGCGGTCGAGCAGAACATTTTTGCGCTGGAGAAAAAAGGACCGGACAGGCCGATTGACCGGGACAAAAAATCGGCAAAAAAAACGAGGGGGGAGGTCAAGAAATGAAAAAGGCGTGGGCAGGGGTGGGCGCGGCGGCCGTCGCGTGTGTTTTGATCGGATGGCTGACGCTGACATGGAGCGAGGCCGAATCGGCCATGCCGGTGGTCAAACATACGGGCAATACCGGCACAGCGGCAAAATACCGGGCCGTGGCGGCGACAAGAAAAACGATACACAAGGCGGAGGCGCAGCCATCCACGCCAACGCCGGCGCCGCAGCTGCCGCAGACCCCACGATTGCAGTTGTCCGGGGATTTTGTTTGCGGGGGAGTGTTTACGTTACCGCAGATGCCGCAACTGCAGGTGGAGAATGCGAACGCATCATCACAGTATCAATCCGCCGAGCCGATGAACAACCCGCCGGCGGAACAGGAGCCGGCGGCGACAATCCTGGCGCAATTGCCGGCGGAGAAACCAGACGCGGCGGACGGTGGGCAGGCGGACGCGACGCCGAACCCTTCGTCAAACCCCGCATCCCCGCAGGATCACGATAACAACACGGGCGGGGCGCCGGAGGACGATCCTTACGCCGATCCATTCGCAGGCGCGGCAGTCGCGACGAAGTCCATTCCGACGCTGGCCGATCCGGCCGAGGGCTGGAACCGGCGGGTGTTTGGATTCAACGATTTCGTCTATTTTCAATTTCTGAAGCCGGTCTCGACGGGATATAAATCCGTCGTTCCGAAATTTGCCCGGCGGGCCATCCGGAATTTTTTCGCGAATCTTCAGGAGCCTGTGTATTTCCTCAATTCCGTCCTGCAAAACAAGCCGGGTGACGCGCAGATTGCCATGCGGCGGTTTCTGGTGAATTCGACGGTCGGAGTCGGGGGATTGGGAACGCCGATTAAAGACAGGCCGGATTCATCCAAACGCACGTTTGATCAGACGTTCGCCAAGTGGGGTATTTCACCCGGCGCCTACGTCGTATGGCCGTTTGTCGGATCGTCGAGTTTTCTGCGCGCAACCGCCGCATGGGCCGGGGATGAAGCCATGAATCCATTCAACTACGGCGACGCGGGCACGGCCGCCGGGGCATCCGTCGGCAAGACCGTGAACGAGACATCATTTCAGCTCGGCACGTACGAAGATTTCAAAAAGTACGCGGTGGATCCGTACGCGTCATTGAAGGACATTTACGAGAAGAGAATTCACAAAAAAGAAATGGAATAAACTCTAACCGATCCCAAGCAAAACAGGCAACAGAGGAATTGACAGGATCGTCGACGAGAAGACCGCGGCGGCGGCGAGGTCCGGTTCGGCGTTGTATCGTTCGGCGAGAATATAGCTGAACACCGCGGAGGGCAGGCCCGAAGCCACCATCACCACCGTCCGCGTAACGCCTTCCAGAGAAAGCACGGATGCCGCAACCCAACCGCAGGCCAGGCCGCCGGCGAATCTCAAAATCAAAATCACGACAATCCGTTTCAGAACGAATCCATCGCGCAGAAACGCCAGAGGCGTGGCTGAAAGCCGAAGACCCAGGGCGAAGAGCGCCAATGCCGGTGTCGCCGATCCGAGGAACCGGATGGGCCGGAGCAAGGATTCGGGAACCGCAAATCCGATCAGACGGCATCCGACGCCGGCAAGGATCGCGTAAATAAGCGGCTCTCCAAAAAAAGCTCGGAGGGCGCCGCGAATGACGGACGGCGACGAGCGCGGGGCGGCGATCCAGATTCCAAGTGAAAACATCATGAAAGATTGGACCTGATCAAACACGACCATTCGTCCGACGGCGGCCGAACCGAAGGCCAGATTCATGAGAGGGATGCCCAAAAATCCGGCGTTCATAAAGAGGACCGGAAGCGAAAACGCACGAACCGGCCAAGCCTGCCTGTCCGGCAGGCAGGGGCGGACGAGCAGACACAGGCCGAAGAGCATAAGGACGATGAGAAACGACGCGAGGCCCGTCGCTGCCATGTCGGTCAGTGAGACGTCGGCCGTCACAAGCGCGTCAAAGACGAGGGCGGGCATGAAGACATCGAAGACGGCGGAGACAAGGGGATCTGGTTTCTGTTTCCGCCACCGGCCGTATGCGATTCCGGTGAAAACGCACAAAAAAAGCGGGACAAGAATCTGTGTTGGACTCATGGTGAGTATTCAACCTATCTCATCCCTGCGCCGAGCGCCAACGCTCTTGAACAACGGCAGTCTCTGTGCTACAGAACCCCTATGGCGGCGTTACAGGACAAGCTGGCTTCCTCGATTCCGGCAATTCGCAAAGAGTTGCAATCGCTCGTCAAGCAGAGTGGGTCGGCGAAACTGGCCGATGTGACTGTCGAGCAGGCCTGCATGGGTCTTCGGAGCGTCCCCAGCATGCTCTGTGACACATCCGAAGTCGATCCAAACCGGGGACTGCTCATCCGCGGCCGACCGATTTCCGAACTCACGAACAAACTTCCCGAGGAAATTTTTTATTATCTGCTGACCGGCGAATTGCCGGACGAGGATGCGCTCAAATCCCTGCAGGCCGATTTTCGAAAGCGGGCCGAAGTGCCGGAGCACGTTTGGACGGTGATCAACGCTGTGGCCGAGGAAGCGCATCCGATGCGGACACTCTCGATCGCGACTCTCTCTCTGGGAACAGAGTCTGTATTCCGGCGGCGGTACACCGAGGGAATGAAGAAGGAAGAATACTGGGAGACGGCGCTGGAAGACGCGCTGACGCTTCTGGCGCGCCTGCCTCAGGTTGCCGCGGCGATTTACCGACGGCGGTACAAACTCGGCCGGCGGATTCCATCCGACCCGAAACTTGACTGGGCGGCCGACTACGCGCAGATGTTGGGCGTGGAGGATCCAAAAGGAGAGTTCACGCGTCTCATGCGCCTGTATATGACGCTTCACTGCGACCACGAGGGCGGCAACGCCAGCGCCTACACGAGCCATGTGGTGTCGTCGACGCTTGCCGATCCGTTTTTCGCGTTTGCAGGCGGCATCAACGCTCTGGCCGGACCGTTGCACGGACTGGCGAACCAGGAGTGTCTCGAATTCGTGCTGGGCGTGCACAAAAAATTCAAAGGCGTGCCGGACGCGGACCAGATGCGCGAGTTCTGCTGGGACGTTCTGAATTCCGGCCGGGTGATTCCGGGATACGGCCACGCCGTGTTGCGCGTGACCGATCCGCGGTTTACGGCATTTCATCATTTCGGCAAGTTGGTCTGTCCGAACGATGAAATTTTCCGGATCGTCGATCTCGGCTACGAGGTGATCCCGGAGGTGTTGAAAAAGCAAGGCAAGGCGAAGAACGTGTGTCCGAACGTCGACGCCGGCTCGGGCGCCCTGCTCTATCATTTCGGCGTGACGCAGGACACGTACTACACGGTATTTTTCGCGGTCTCTCGCGCGCTCGGTCTTCTGGCGCAATACATCCTGGACCGTGCGCTCTTCATTCCGCTTACCCGCCCCAAGTCATTCACGTTGTCGTGGCTGAAAAACTTCGTCAAGCAGGCGCCGGGCGCGAACTCGTAGTTCCGATTTCTTCCTGAGGAGGACGACATGCAATTCGAAAAAATCACGCCGCCAGCAGACGGGCAGGCGATCACGGTCAGCCGGAGCGGCAAGCTTCAGGTGCCGGATCGGCCGGTCATTCCGATGATGGACGGGGACGGCATCGGTCCCGACATTTCGCGCGCCACGCGTCGGGTCATCGACGCGGCCGTTGAAAAATACTTCACCGGACAGAAAAAAATCATCTGGTTCAGCGTCTACGCGGGCGAAGGCGCGCTCACGAAGTACACAGACATTCTGCCGGCCGACACCCTGAACGCCATCAAGCAATACATCGTGGCCCTGAAGGGTCCTCTGACGACGCCCGTCGGCGGCGGATTCCGGAGCCTGAACGTCACCCTTCGCCAGGAATTGGACCTCTACGCCTGCGTGCGTCCGGTCCGGTACTTCCGCGGGGTCGGATCACCGGTGAAAAAACCCCAACTCGTTGATTTTGTCATTTACCGCGAGAACACCGAGGATGTCTACGCCGGCATCGAGTGGGAAAAGGGCACGCCGGAGGCGCAGAAGGTCATCGAATTTTTGAAAACGCAGATGGGAGTCGGGAAAAAACTCCGGGATGACGCCGGGGTCGGGATCAAGCCGATCAGCGAGACCGGATCGAAACGCCTCGTGCGGCACGCGATCCGGTACGCGATGAAGCACAAGCGCAAGCGGATCACGCTGGTTCACAAGGGCAACATCATGAAATACACCGAAGGCGCGTTTCGGAACTGGGGATACGAAGTCGCGCGGGACGAATTCGGCGACGAGACGATAACGGAATCGGACGTCACGAAAAATCACGGCGGCGTTGTGCCGAAAGGCAAAATCGTCATCAACGACCGGATCGCCGATTCGATGTTCCAGCAGATCCTTCTCCGGCCGGACGAATACGACGTGCTCGCCACGCCGAATTTGAACGGCGATTATTTATCGGACGCCAGCGCCGCGATGGTCGGAGGGCTGGGGATGGCGCCGGGCGCAAACATGGGCGATGTCTACGCGCTCTTCGAAGCGACGCACGGTTCAGCCCCCAAGTACGCCAATCAGGACAAAGTCAATCCATGTTCGGTTCTTCTGTCAGGCGTCATGATGCTCGAATATATGGGATGGACCAAACCGGCGAAGGCGATCGTAAAGGCCATTCAGGGTGCGATCAAGGCCAAGCGGGTGACGTACGATCTGGCGCGGCAGATGAAGGGCGGCGTCGAGGTGAAGTGTTCGGAGTTTGCGGAAGAAATCGTCAAACATCTGCCGTAGGGAGGATTGGCATGATTCGTCGTCGTAAAATCAGTGTGGTGGGAGCGGGAAATGTCGGGGCGTCGGCGGCACTCTATTGCGCCGAGCGGGAACTGGGGGACGTTGTTCTGATCGACGTTGTCGAGGGCATCCCGCAGGGCAAGGGGCTCGACATGCTGCAGTACGGGCCGATCGAGCGGTTTGATGGCCGGATTGTGGGAACCCAGGACGGCGCGGCGATGGCCGGATCGGACGTTGTCATCGTAACGGCAGGCGTGGCCCGAAAGCCGGGCATGACGCGGCTGGATCTATTGCAGACCAATGCCAAGATCATCGCGTCCGTCGCGGACAACATCAAGACTCACGCGCCGGAGTCGATCGTCGTCGTCATCACCAATCCGCTCGACACGATGACCTATCTTCTCTGGAAGCGGACCGGCTTTCCGCCCCAGCGTGTGGTGGGCCAGGCCGGAATTTTGGACGGGGCCCGATTTGCGGCTTTCATCGCGGCCGAACTCAATGTTTCGGTCGAGGACATCTCGACGCTCGTGCTCGGCGGACACGGCGACGACATGGTGCCGCTCATCCGATACACGACTGTGTCTGGCATTCCGTTGTCGGAGCTCATGTCGGCGGACAAAATCAACGCGCTGGTCGATCGGACGCGAAACGGCGGCGCGGAGATCGTCAAACTTTTGAAGACCGGCAGCGCATATTACGCGCCGGCGGCGGCCGGAGTTCAGATGGCCGAGGCGATTTTGAAAGACAAGCGAAGGATCATGGCGTGTTCAGCCTATCTCACCGGCCAGTTCGGCCTGAACGACGTCTACATCGGCGTGCCGGTTCTGATCGGCGGAAACGGCGTTGAAAGCATTGTGGAAATCCGGCTGACCGAGGCCGAACAGACGGCGCTGCACAATTCCGCAAAAATTTACAAAGAGGCCAACGCCGACTCGCTCAAAGCAGTTTCATGAGAAACATTGGCCACACACAGACGCTCACATGCGCCCACATACTCCCACCCTCTCTTATGAAAACTGTCTGTGTCCCTGCCTGCCGGCAGGCAGGTGTGAACGTCTGTGGATGTCTGTCTGTGGCTCTTGTTTCCCGTTGTTTAACTTGAAATCATTCCCATGCGTTTAGGCCGGGATTTCACAAACCTTCTCGAATACGAGTATCTCGATCAGGACGACCGCGAGGCGTTTCTGGCCGGAAAACTCACCGTGTCGGACATGGACGCGACGGTGCAGATCAAGGTCAAGGCCGACATCGCGCGGCAATGTCAGGTGGCGGCCGAGACGGGTCTTCAACATGTCGAGCTGGACGGCGGAATCCCCAATCCCTATCTTACCCTGACGGACGCGCAGATCCGCGCCGCCCGCGCGGCCGCGGAGAAATTCGACATCACCTTATCGATGCATCTGCCGTACACGTTCACGGCATCGGCCACGTGTGGATTTCAAGAAGAGGATCGGCAGGCCGCCGTCGCATATTTGAAACGATACCTTGATGTCGCTGCGGCGCTGGGATGCCGATTCACCGTCATGCATCCCGGGCAGATTCCCTACTATCAGGCTGTGGGCCGGTATCTGGATATTTCGAACCGGATGCTGCTGGCGTCACTGACCGAACTTGGCGGGTATTCCGACAAAAAAAATATGCCGCTTCACATGGAAAACAACACATTCTGGGACGGCCGGCTCTATACAGCGGGTGAGTGTCTTCCGATTTTTCAAGAAATTCGAAACCGCGGCATAAACGTGAAATTCTGTTACGACCTGGCTCACGAATTCACAGGCTGTAAAACCATTGACGAAATTCCCGATCATCCCGAGGAGAACTACCGGACCGTGCCGGACGATCTGTACATGGGAATACAAATCGGCGATTTCATCCCGGAAGGCCGCCTGTTTCATCCGCCGATGCACCGGCAGATCGGGCGGCTCAAGCGCGAGCATTTCGTGAACATGTTCCGAATTCTTCGAGAGAAGGGCGCCGAGTACGTGGTGATCGAGAGCGCCGTCCGGGAACGGGAAGATCTCATGCACGCGTTCGAGTTGCAGGCCGAGGAGGCGCGGTTCGTGCGCGGCGCATTTGACGAAGCACAAACGAACGCAGGCTCGGCGGCGCGGTAGGATTTAATGGTCCGAAAAATTTTCCTGTGGGGCGGCGTGGTGATTCTGATTCTGCTGGCCGCCGGCGCCGTTTATCTTCTCACCCAACCCGATCCGGGTCCTTACATCGTCGCGCTCCGGTCGGACACGCCCGATCAGGTAAAACGCGCGCTCGACGCGATACTTGCCGCGGACAGCGCGATCGCTTATGACGGCCGGACATATCCGCCGGTGGCGACAGACGATCTTCAGAAACTCGGATGGCGCTACTACTACAAGTCCACGGGCCAGACGCGCGAGCCATTGAAGGGCGACACGGCGACATGGATGGGATTTGCCAACCGCGTGGCCGACAAGATACGATCCAGTCCGGGAAGGTAGTCGCAGAGGATACGGAAGACGCACGGAGAGGGAAGCCGTACTGTGGCGAATGAGGTGGGGAAAAATCAAGTGAATCTTAACGGAATAGTTCTGCGGATCTGAACTTCATGCCGTCGCTCGTCATTTTGTGGCACATGCATCAGCCAACGTACGCCGATCCGACAACCGGGGAATACGCCCTGCCGTGGACGCGCCTTCACGCCGTGAAGGACTACGACGAATTCGCCGACGTCCTGTCGGAACATCCGGCCGTCCACACAACCGTCAACCTCACTCCGGTCCTGTGCGAACAACTTGAAGCGCTCGCGCGGGGCGTCAAGGACGTTTACTGGACGCTGACGGAAAAACCGGCGGCGTACCTCACCCAGGTCGAACGCGAGTTTATTCTCGGAAATTTTTTCAAGGCCAATTTTGAAACGATGATCCGTCCGTACGAGAGATACGCGGAATTGTTGTTCGAACGGGGACGGGACGCTCCGGCCGCCCGGATTTACGAAGCGGCCAAAACCTTCAACGTCCAAAAAATGCGCGACCTTCAGGTATGGGCCAACCTCTCCTGGTGCGGATTGAGTCTGCGGCAGAATGATCCCGTCGTGCGGGAGTTGATCGCGAAGGGCCTGCATTACACGGAGGAAGAAAAAATGGCGTTGATGGAAGTCCACCGGCGAATCTGCGAGGGTGTTCTGGAAAAATACCGGCGACTGGCCGAATCCGGGATCGTCGAAATTTCGACGACGCCGTATTTCCATCCCATCCTGCCGCTGTTGCTCGACATGAAGGACGCGCAGGTGGCCCATCCGGGCGTTGCCCTGCCCCGACAGACTCAACCCTTCGCCAACGACGCAAAGTGGCACATCGAATCAGCGCTGGACTACTGCGAGCGCGTCTTCGGCCGCAGGCCCGTCGGAATGTGGCCGGCCGAGGGATCGGTGTCGGAAAAAGCCTGTGATCTTCTGGCGTCCTGCGGCGTGAAGTGGGCCGCCAGCGACGAAAACATTCTGGCGCAGAGCCTGAACGGCCGGGGGCCGCAGATGACGGCGGATGTTCTGGCGCGGGTCTATCGGCTGGAGACGCCTCACGGGCCGGTCCGGATGTTTTTCCGGAATCACGATCTGTCGGACCGGATCGGATTCTCCTACGCATCGATGCCGACCGCCGACGCATCCGCCGATTTTATATCGCGAGTCCGTGAAGCCGGAAAGAACGGAAACGGATCGTCGGTTGTCAGCGTCATTCTGGATGGCGAGAACGCGTGGGAATATTATGCGACGGGATCATGCCGACCGTTTTTGACTGA
>JAHFCY010000094.1 GCA_023249255.1 Candidatus Lindowiibacteriota bacterium
CCATTCGGCGGCTTGGCAAAGTCAAAATCGTCGCGCCGGACGGAGACCTCAAACTTGGCGAGCAAGTCGTCGTTGTGGTCATCCGGAACAAAGAAGACGAAAAACGCGCGGCGGCACTGGCGTCGCACAAGGCGGTCATCGTCGATACCACAGACTGGACGATCATCCCGCTGGAAAATCTCGTGGCCCAGACCGACGCGCTCTATTCGTATGTGGCGAACGCAGAGGAGGCGCGCCTCGCGGCCGGAATTCTGGAAAAAGGAGTGCGCGGCGTGGTCGTTCGGAACGGCGACGCCAAGACTGTTCGCGACGTCGCCAAAGCCTTGCGCGAGATGGAAGAAAAACTTGCGCTGGTATCCGTGACGCTTGCGAAAGTCAAACAAGTCGGCATGGGTGACCGCGTCTGCGTCGATACCTGCACCAAGATGTCGATGGGGGAGGGCATGCTGGTCGGGAACAGTTCATCCGGGTTTTTTCTCGTCCACGCCGAGGTCGAGGAAAGCGAATACGTCGCGTCCCGGCCATTTCGCGTCAACGCCGGCGCCCTGCACGCTTACTGCAAAGTTCCTGACGGAAAAACAAAATATCTTTCCGAAATCGAAAGCGGCGTCGAGGTCGTTCTGGTCAAACACACCGGCCAGACACAGCGCGCCGTCGTCGGCCGCGCCAAAGTCGAACGCCGGCCGATGCTTCTCATCGAAGGCAAATCACCGGCGGGCGCCGTCGTCTCACTCGTCCTTCAGAACGCTGAAACCGTCAAACTCACCCTGCCCGACGGCAACCCCAAATCCGTCGTCGACCTCAAGGAAGGCGACAAGGTGATGGGTTTCACCGAGGAGGCCGGCCGTCACTTCGGCATGAAAGTCAAAGAAACCATCGTCGAGAAATAACCGCCTCCTCCCCCCCGTCAGCCGAAAGTGTCAAAGTGTCAGAATGACCCCTTCTCTTCCTTCTTTCATTTCTGCGCCGGAACCGCCTGCGACGCTGTGTGCAGACAACTTCGGATGTAGCGGCGGATTTTCAGCCGCTCCGCGTCTTCCAGCACCCTGAACGCCGCGCCGATGCGGTACGTGCCGTTCTCCTCGACCCGGCAGTGCGCGACCCTGGCCTGCGCACGGACAATCTCGGGACAAAAATCGATCTCTATGTCGATGATCGTTCCGGTTTCGAGCGTCGCGCTCATTTCGAATCCGATGCCGCCTTCTGAAATGTTGCGCGTGTAGGCCTGATGGGTTCGGGCTGTGTCGGGGCTGATGTCGTGGATTTCACAAAATGTCATCGACGTGCTGAGCGGCAGGCGGATCCAGTGCCGCTTCTCAATCTCGCGCGGGATCGCCTCCACCTCCTTGCTCTGCTGGACCCTATAGTACTTCACGTAGGATTCGACGGTCAGGCCGGGTGGCGGCGTCTGCGGTTTATCGGCAAGCCGGTAAAAACAGCCCGTTATTTCCGGCACCTCTAAAATGGGCACCCAGTCAAACACGTTCGGGACAAACACCCAGTCCCGTGGCTTGATCCGCCGCTCGCCGATCCACCGTGCCAGCATCGGCAATTCGACAGGACCGTAAATGGTGTTGTCCTGCCAGAGATAATACTCGCACGATTCTTCCACGGCGGCGGCTGCGACAGCCGCTTCCGGCGATACTGCGACGTCCTGTCGCGCGGCAGGGACGGCGCCGTCCGTGACGGTCACCCCTGCCCGTTGATCCAGTTGTCTGCTCATGGTGGTTTACCCCTCCATCCGATGTCGGGCTTGACGCTGATGTCGACCAGACCCGGCCGGCCGACGCCAATCCCGTTGTGATAGGCGCCCTCTGGAGCGGGCCGGCAAGGATAGACGGCCACCCCTTCGGGAAAAGGTCTCTATGGGGTCAATGTTGATGGGAACGTGGTTGGATAGATCGCCGGAGAATGAACGGATGACGGCTTTCGCCTGCGCAAAATCTGCGAAGTCGAGCAGGGAAAATCCTCCCCACCGAGACACTGTGCCCATGGCACACCACCCCTTCCGCTTTTTCCGGACGATCTATTCACATCTCAAAGAACCGACTCTACCGTTACCTATTATTATATCCGTCAAAACAGTCAAGTCAAATTTGATCAACCCCTTTTTTCTTCAATCAGACAAGTTATGATCCGACCCAATCCAGATGCAAATGAAAACAGTCATTCTGGTTTTCATCTCGGTTGTGGCGGTTGTGGGATTACCGCAGGCGGCGGTGGCCCGGCGTCAGGCGATGGTGTCGCCGGTCGACACGCATGTCATTCTGTTCATCGTGGACAGCGTCAGCGCGGAGTTGGTGTACGACCTGATCGATTCCGGCGAACTTCCGAATCTTGCGACCGCGCTCCGGCAAACCGGCGTTCGAGTGGATGAGGCGATCGCGCCGTTTCCGACGATTTCGTTTTACGCGCACACGTGCATCCTGACCGGTGACTGGGCCGACCGGCACGGTGTCCCGGCCATCCGGTGGTTTGACCGCCATACGCAAAACAGCCGGTCGTACGCGGGCGTGGGCGCGATGCTGATCGACCGCGACATCAACCCTGACGTCAAAACAATTTTCGAGCGCCTGTCGGACCTCAACACCGTCAGCATCGGATCGGTCGTTCACCGCGGCGTGGACGAATACATCCCGCCGCTTCTGCCGCCGGACGGCCTGCGTGTCAAGAGCCTCATGCGCCGGTTTCAGCGCCCAAATCCGCCGAACCTTTCTGTCGTGGTCCTCACCGGGATCGATTGGCCCGCGCACCGGTATGGCCCCAAGTCCGCCTGGGTTCGGATCGATCTTCGTAAACTCGACCGGGAACTTGGACAACTGTTTTCGCTCTTGAAAAAACGCGGGCTCGACAAAAACACCTACGTCGTTCTCACGGCCGACCACGGACATGCGCCGGCGTCGGGCCGCGTCGATCTCTATTCCCATCTGACCCATCTTGGATTCGATATTCTCGACAAGTTTCTCTACACCGCGCGGACGGAATTCTTCACGTCGTACGACGCGGTGCTCTGGATGGCGGGCGTCGGCTACGCGTTTTTGTATCTGCCGCACCGGACGGACACCGAAATGAGCTGGGAAAGTCGACCGGACGAACAGATGTTGCGGCACTATCCGGTCGGCGGAAAACAAATCGATGTGATCCGATCCATCTCCGAACTTCCGCAAATCGCATTCACCGTCATCCGTGATCCCGCCACGGGAAACATTTCGGCATTCGGGTCAGGCGGCCCGCTCGACATTCACACCGATCTTGCGCCGTATCCGGACGCCGAAGCGCAGTTGCCGCATCTCATGGCCGCGCCGCGCGCACCGGACATTCTGGTGGTCGCCAAAGACGGCTACGAGACTGCCTGGAGCTGGCATCACGGCCGCCATGGCGGATACAGCCGATTGGAGATGATCGTACCGCTGATCATGATCGGCCCCGGGATTCGGCCGCATACGGTTCCGAGAGCGAAGACGATCGACATCACGCCGACGATCCTCACGTGGTTTGGCCGGCCTGTGGCGGCCGGAGAGCTCGATGGCGTTTCGATCGATCTGGAGAAATAAAAACATGAAAGCGGTCAACGTATTTTGGAGATGGGCTCTTGCGAGCGCGGTCGTTCTCGGGCTGGGCTGTTCGAGTCCGCTTTACCTGAATCTTTACAATCATGCGGAGACCGATCTGACGATTTATGTCGAAGGCAGAACTTATCAATTTCCGAAAAATTCGCAGGTCACGGTGAAATATCCCAAATCACAGACGATCAAAATCGCCGCCGGAGATGTTGCGTGGGCCTACACGGTCGCCTCGGCGCCTCGGCGATATGAATCGCCGCTGTGGGCCGGATCGAGTGAATTTGAGATCTATTGCCAGATCGAACCGGACGGGCGGATTTACATCCTGATTCCCAAGACGGTCATCCCCACCAGCTCCCTGCCGCCCCAGCCGGCCGATTTCCCTCTCGTTCCGGTCAAATCCGGCGGCGTTGTAAAATAAAATATCTTCGGGTAATCTTTCATCATGAACGTTGTTGAAAGTTCTAAAGCGGCCGGCGTGGTGGGCGCGGGCGGCGCGGGATTTCCGGCTCACATCAAATACAACGCGAAAGCCGAATACGTCATCGCCAATGGCGCCGAGTGCGAGCCGCTTCTGTACAAGGACAAGGAGGTCATGCGGCTCCATGCGGACAAAGTAGTCCGGGGCGTGGAACTCGTGATGAAACAGGCCGGCGCGCCCAAGGGCGTGATCGCGGTCAAGAAAAAGGCGCATGACGCCGTTGAGGCGTTTGAAAAAATTCTTCAGGGCCGAAGCGACCTCGAACTTTTTCTCATGGGCAGTTACTATCCGGCCGGCGACGAGTTTGTTCTGGTCTACGAGGTCACGGGCCGCGTCATTCCGCCGGGAGGGATTCCCCTGCAAGTCGGCTGTGTCGTCTCGAACGTCGAGACGCTGATGAACGCCGCCATGGCAGACGCAACCGGCGAGCCGGTCACGGACAAATGGCTGACGATCGCGGGCGCGGTCCGAAAGCCGATGACGGTGAAAGTGCCGGTGGGCGTGCGTCTGCGCGACATCATCGATCTGGCCGGGGGACTGACGCATCCCGAATGCGCGTTTCTGAACGGCGGCGCGATGATGGGGAAACTGACGTACGACCTCGACGACATCGTCACCAAAAGTTGCGGCGGGTACATCGCGGTGCCGGCTGGACATTATCTCGAACTTAAAAAGGGCCGAAAGCCGCGGGCGTTCAACCGGATCGGCAAATCGGCGTGCGATCAATGCTCCTATTGCACCGAATTTTGCCCGCGATACCTCATCGGCCATCCGATCGAGCCGCACCGCGTCATGCGGACGCTCGGCCTCACCGGCAGCGGCAAGCAACTCGAAAGCGATTTTGCGCTTGCGTGCGTTCACTGCGGCGTCTGCGGGCTGTTTGCCTGCCCGGAAGATCTGGATCCCCACGAAATCAGCTGGGACACGCGCATGGCCAGGATCAAGGAAGGCGCCAAGCCGCAGGAGTTCAATCCGCGCGGACAATTCAAAGCGCATCCGATGTTTCAGTTCCGCCGTCTGCCGATGGACCGCCTGGTTCGTCGGCTGGGTCTTGCTCAATGGGACGTGCCGGCGCAGTATGTCGAAACGAATTACCAGCCCGACCGCGTGACGCTGCCGCTCAAACAGCATATCGGCCAGCCGGCCCGCGCGATCGTGAAGACTGGCGACGCCGTTGGGAAAGGCCAGCTCGTCGCGGAAATGCCGGCGGGACAGATGGGATCGAACATCCACGCCTCCATCAGCGGCCGGGTCAGAGTAGGCAATGAAAATATTGTGATTGACGGAGAATAATCACTATTCACCTCCTCTCCCCCGCAGGGGGGAGAGGATTAAGGTGAGGGGGGCGAATGGCGAGGCGCGGACAGTGCCACCCTCACCCCGACCCTCTCCCGCCAAGGGCGGGAGAGGGGGGGGTCGTGAACAATCACAGAGAATAAACCATTAGAGGAGATCGTCCATGCCTGAGAAACAGGGAATGAAGGAAGCGATTGGAATCATAGAATTGACCAGCATCGCCGCGGGATTCAAAGTTGCGGACTCGATGCTCAAAAGCGGCGATGTCGAACTGCTTCTGTCGCGGACGATCTGCTCCGGCAAATACATGGTGCTGGTGACGGGCGAAACCGGCGCGATCGAACGAGCGGTGGGCGCGGGCCGGGAGGCGGCCGATTACACGTTGATTGACGATTTCATCATCCCGAACGTGCACGAAAAAGTCGTCCCGGCGATCCGCGGGATGTCGAGCGTGCGCGAGACCGAAGCGCTCGGGATTCTGGAAAGTTTCAGCGTCGCGTCGCTTATCCAGGCCGCTGACGCGTGCGTCAAAACCGCCGACGTCGACCTTATTGAAATCCGCCTCGCCATGGCCCTCGGCGGGAAAGCATTCACGACCCTGTGCGGCTCGCTCGATGATGTCAACTCCGCCATCGACGCCGGCGCCGAAATCATCGCCGCCAAAGGACTTCTTGTCAATAAAATCGTCATTCCGAATCCCCGGGAGGAAGTCTACCGGGAAATACTGTAACGAATGGAAAACCCGAGCCACAGACAGACATTCACAGACGAACACAGACACACACTATTTTCATCGGACAAGACTGTAACGAATGGAAAACCCGAGCCACTGACAGACAAAGACCCGCACACACAGACTCCCACACTCTCAACTATAATCTGTCTGTGTCTGTGTTTGTAGGTGGATGTCTGTGTGTGGCAAATGTTTGTTCAATTATGAACTTCATCCCAATAACATGACATCCCGTGCGACCGCCGCGGCGGCGCTGGTTGCGGCTGTCATTGCGGCAATTCTGTACTGGCCTGTGCGGTCATACCGGTTCACGTATGATGACGAGGGCGTGATCGAAACCGGGACGTACATCAAAAACTGGCAGAACTTTTTCAAAATATACGAATACGGGCAGTCCAAACATTTCGGCGCCATGACTGATCCTCAGAGGCCGGTTTGCAATCTCACGCTCTTTGCCGATTACAGCCTCTACGGCGATCGGCCGGACGGCTATCACACGACGAATTTGATTTTCCACGCCGCATGCTCGGGACTGGCCGCCGTATTGGCCGCGGAACTTGGGCTTGACCTGGCGGGGTGTCTTGCCGCGGGCGTCCTCTTCGCCGTTTTGGGCGTTCACGTCGAGCCGGTGGCGCAGATCAATTACCGTGAGGATCTTCTCGCGTGCCTGTTCGGCGTCCTGTGCTTCATCGCGTATATTCGGCGAAGCACGGCGCTGTCGCTGATCGCGCTGATTTTTGCCCTCGGGTCGAAAGAATCCGCGGTTGCGATTTTTCCGGCCCTCCTCGCGCTCGAAATTCGGGCGAGCGGATACCGGGGAGCGGTTCGGATGTGGCGCAAATGGATTTTGCATGCCGCGGTTCTGATCGGTTATCTCGCGTGTCTGGCATGGCTTTCGAAATTGTCCCAGCATCCCGCCGTGCCCTTGGACCGGTTTCGCGCGATGGTCGCCGCATTTGGAACCTACGCGAAACTTTTATTTGTGCCCTGGCCTCTCAACCCCGATTACGTCCTGGATGCGGCCCAGCCGTGGATCACGCCGTGGATCACGCCGTGGATCGTCGCCGGGTTCGCCGGATTCTGTACGGCCGCGCTTGGCGCGGTATTGCTTCTGCGCCGCTGGGGCACGGCATCGTTTGGAATTCTGCTCCTCGTCTTCACCCTTCTGCCGGTGTCGAATCTGGTTCCCATCTACAGGCCGATTTCCGAACGATACCTGTATTTCGGCTCGCTCGGCTTCGCGCTGGCGGCCGGTCATCTCATCAGCAGGATTTGGCGCGTTGGCGGGGCATACCGAACGCCGATCCGGGCGATCAGCCTGTCCCTCTATATCGTCTTTGCCGGCGGGCAGGCCTGGGCGGCCTACTCCCAGATGCCGGTGTGGAAGGATGAGAATGCGCTCTGGACGCGCACGACCGAAGTGTCTCCGCGAAGTTTCAGGGCGTGGGAACACATCGGAACTGTGAAAAGCCGTGCGGGCGATCGTGCCGGCGCCGTCCTTGCGTACTCTCGCGCGATCGAGATCAATCCAAAAAGCGAAAAAGTGATGAACGATCTTGGAATTTGCGCAATGGAAGCGGGCGATCTGAAAGAGGCCAAGAAGTGGTTTCGGAACGCAATCGAACTAAGGCCCAGGTACGTGATCGGGATCTGCAATTTTGCGTCTGTCCTCATGCGGGAAAATCATCTGGACAATGCCCGGAAGATGCTCGAGATCGCATTGAAAATCAATCCCAGATCAATGCCGGCCCTGTTCCACATGGCGCGCCTTTCCCTGACTGAAGGCAACACCGATCATGCCCGCGGATATTTGAGCCAGTGCCTGTCAATCAATCCATCCGAGACGCGATGCAAAATGTTGCGGGACGAACTGAAAAAACAATCGAAGTGGGAGCCGCCGGGCGGCGAGACGCCGGATGATATCCTGTCGGACGAACCCGCCGGGCCCTATTCAGGGGAGCAAGACACGGAGTGACCGCGGGATCCATCCCTCCTTTTCCTTGCCTTTTGTTTGCGCGCGCGGTAGGATAAATAGTAGTAAAGCCAATGCGGATCCACTTCAAGACAGGAGGTACGGAATGGAAACACGGAAAATTTCAGTATCCATACCCGCGAACATGATTGATTTCATCGACGAGTGCGTGGACGACAGATTTTTCCAGAATCGCAGCCGGGCGATTTCCGCGTCGATTGAACTCGCCATGAACAAATGGCGGAAAATCCGATTGAAATATGCCGTGGCAGGATTAAATAAAAAAGAGGAGCGGCGCCTCGCAAATGAATTTTTGAAAGCCGAATCATGGCCCGAATAACCCGCGGTGACATTTTTCTGGCCGATCTTCAGCCTGTGCGCGGCCACGAGCAGGGCGGAACGCGCCGGGTACTGATTGTCAGTAATGAGGAATTTAACAAATCCGAGACCGTCATCGCCATGGCGATCACAACTCAATATCAGTGTGCCGGCTATCCCCTGACGTTCAAACTGGATTCGGACATCACAGGTAAAGAGGCTTGGATCAAAATCAGTCAAATCAGGACACTGGCGTCTGAACGGTTGATGAGGCGTGTCGGCCATGCCGGTCCCGATGTCGTCGACAAGGCCATCGAGGCATTAAATGAGATCGTGACCTCATAAAGATAATTTTGCTCTTCTCTCCGGATGATATCCTGTCGGACGAACCCGCCGGGCCCTATTCAGGGGAGCAAGACACGGAGTGACTGTCGAATCTAATGAAACAATGAAACAATGCACCAACGAGCAATTGGCAATGAACTCAGAATCTGTTGATAATTGTTCATTGCGTCATTGCTAATTGTTTCATTAAAAATCAGGGAGGGCCGGGCTCTTCCGGATCGGTGCTCTCCTCCTCCGGGGGGGGTTCGTCTGGAGGAGGAGGCTCATCAGCGAGGTCTTCATCATTGCTCTGCTGAGTGACGGCCGGAGGTTCGTCGGCAGTACCGTCCGGCGAAATATCCGCAGCCTCCAACTCGGCATCGTTTGCACTGGCCGGCAGAACGTCCGTAAAGGCATCGTCCTGAATAATTTCATCCGGCGTTGAGACACCTCCCTCGCTGGTCGGATCAATCACGGACGCTTCCTCGCCGTCGGCGATTGTGATGGCTTCCTCGCCGCCCGAATTCTCGTCCATGATTGGCATGGGTTCCTCGGCGCCGGCCGCAGCCGCGCCGCCGCCTTCAACCTGTGCGTCGAAATTCTGCTCAAGCCACGCGTCAAACTGGGCCGCCGGCTCCGCCGCCGGACCGGCTTCGGCCGTTGCCGCCTCGCTACCGGCCGCACCCGGTTCAGCGGCCGCACCACCCGTCGCTCCTGCCGTCGCACCCTCTTCCGCCGCCGGCGCAATACCCAAAACAGCCTGAACGGCATCCGGCAGATTCTCGGGATCCTGCGGCGTCGTGTAGCCTTCGCCATCCTTGATGGCGACTTCCGTGCCGAATCCTTCTTCATAACTTAAATCCTGGACGGTGCCGCGAACGCCGCAAACGGCGCTCGGGGTCGTCACAGAAAATTTATTCATTTTGCCGCTGTTCTTGTCAACTTTTGACGACAATGCGCCGCCCGCGAGGTAAAGTTCCGTTATGAATTGGCCCTTGTCCTCCATGGCGCGACCGACTGTGAATTGCGTGAGAGGTTTGACCTCGACCTTGCTGTTGGAAAATTCGAGCATCGCTGACCCGTCGATACCGCTGTTGATTTGATCGCCGGTGGCGATGTCCATGCCGTTCGCGGCATCAAGCCATTCGGTCGTTCCGCGTTTGAGGACTTCGACGTCGCCGGACACGCCGGACAACTTGCCGACCATCGCCTGTTTCTGCTCCGCCGCGCGGGCGGAGTAAGGGAGGAGACAGGAGGCGGAAAACAGAAGACAGAATGTGACGGACAATTTTCTCAACATGTTTAAAGCCACCTTTTCATTCGTTTGTTCGGACATGCGACGCACGGTTCCGTGTCGAAGATGCCGATCGTCAATCTCCCTCATTCAGCGCTACGATGCATTGATACAAAACGCCATTCACGATGTCAATCAGAACGGATTCTTAAAAAAATGTAGGGGAACTACTTATTCGCCGCCCCCGCCGCCGCCCTCTCCCGCGCCGCCTTTCTTATTTTTAAAATCCACGCATTTGGTCAGAACAGCCATGAGATCGCCGCCGCTCATTTTTTCCGTGGCGATGCTGTCTTTGGGAAGAAGTTTCTTGGCGATCGCCGTCCGGACCGCAATCCGCTGACTTGAAGGCAGCATGTACCGCATCACGCTGGATTTGATATTGAGCGCCGTCAGGAAAATGTGCGCGGCGTTGCCTTTGGTCACGGGCGTGCGCGCCACAGCGGAAGTTATTTCTTTTCGGAATCGGACGTTCTGGGATGTGAGAAAATCAAGTTCAGCCTGCATGTCGTCATTGCCTTTGTACCCCTTGAATCGGGAAACGGCGCCTATGGCATCCTCGACCGTCGCCACATCCTTTTTCTTCAAATCACGGTAAAACGCGCCCTCCAGCCCGCCCGCAGCCTTCTTGGGAGCCGCTTTTTTGGCCGCAGGTTTCGCCGCCGGCGCCGTCCAGGCCGGAACGCCGAGGACAAGAACCGCCAGGACTAAAACAAAAATTCGCATGATCGGTGAACGGGTCATCACAGGTCGAATGTCCATTTCAGTTTGATGTAGTTCTCCTTTGTCCGGTACGATCCATAGGCGGGACCCGGACGGAATTGACCCAGCTTGAGCTGAATCGAAGCGTCGGTCAAAGGCTTCCAGCTGACCTGGCCGTCGAACTCCTGACCTATCTTGTCAGACTTGGAGTTGGGACCCATGACGATCTTGGCGTCGGACGTCGCGCCGCTCTGGGCGTCCGTTCTGTAGTTGTAAAACGCGAGCTGGGTGGTCATATCGCTCAAAATGGTGTTGGGCGACCGGCCGAACGGTTTGACGCTTCCGCCGACTTTCTGGATGCGGATGTTGGCCAGAGCCGGCGCGAGGGCATTGCCCATGCTAAGCCCGCCAAAAGCGCGGAATGCGGAGTCGTCACCCTTTGTAGATCCGTTCTTGGACGATTTGACGTTGTTCAAGCGGTCAGCATCGCCGCTGCCGTAGGCGTATTCGTAGTTGAGCGTCGGAGCGATGTCGCCGCCCCAGAGGTATTGGAGGCCGGCATCCAGAGCTTCGGCATTCATCTGGATCTGCGGACTTACTCCGCCGACCAGCTTGCCATAAGTCCTTCCGCGTTCGACGATGAATTCGGACCAGTATTTGAGCTTGTCGACACCGGGAATGGGCCCTTCGAGACCCAGTCCCAAATATCTGGAATTGAGCTGATATTTCTGGCCGGTAGCGTCAGCTTTTTCGGTGTTGCGGTCCCGGTTCAACAGATAGTAGAGATCGGCGGTCTG
>JAHFCY010000265.1 GCA_023249255.1 Candidatus Lindowiibacteriota bacterium
CCACATTCGCAGGGAATCGTCCTCTCCGCCCTGCTCGAAAAATCCGGAGGCGGCTCGTTCGGACGCGGCGGGGTTGGACGATTTCTGGAGCTGGGCAAGTTTCAGCAGATATTCCGTTTCGCGCGTGGCAGCCTGCAGGCGCGCGTAATACTGGATCGCGCGGTCGATCTGACCGAGATGTTCGGTGGCGAGAGCCGCAGCCAGAAGCGCGTCGGGATCGTTCGGCGATAATTTCAAAATCGACTCGGCGGCTTCGATGGCCTGCGTGAGAGATTCCTGAAGCGGCTCGGACACGCCGGACGGCACACTCGCGGAGCCTGAACGGGGAGCAGATTTCGGAGAACCGCACGCCGACAGCACAACAAGCAAGGCTGTGACGGCGCAGAAGCCCGCGGTTCCACGCCGGGCCGGCCGGAATCGACGGATCATGCCGATTCTTCCTTCAGCGCCTGTTCGATCGAGCGGCGAAGGCGCAAAAACCGCCATTCCCAACGGCGCGTCTGCGACGCAATGAGACGGGCGATCAGGCCCGCGGGCGCGGCGCCCGGCTGCGATCTGGCATGGGCGCCTTCCGTCCGGATATTCCGCGCCTCGTCGGCAATGCGGCCCGCAAGGTCCTTCAGATTCTCGATGACCGAAGAGCGGCTTTCTGACAGTGACCCGATGCGATCCTCGAAATTTTTCCGGGACGTTTCGTCCGGCGCGGGGCCGGTCGAAACTTTCCGGCGCATCCGCGCGATTTCTCCGTTTGTCCTGCGAAGCGACTGCATGAACGCGTTCCGGTCCCGTTCGAATTTCTCCAGCCTCTCACGAAACCGGCCGGCGCCCGGATGAAACCGGTACAGCACCGGAACGCCGAACAGGATCGACCAGACGATCAAAGCGATCAGCGCGGCGGCAGCCGAAGTCAAAACTGCGGCCCGCCGAAGACGATCGCTTCGCGACTCGTGCGCGAATTGCGCCGGCGGCAATCCCCGGCGCGCCAGAATCTCGCCGGCGGACGTATTGATCAGGTTATATTTTTCAAGCGTTCGGGCCGCCGGCTGTTCGGCGACGAGAATGGCGTTGCCGGTGTCGGGATACAGGAGAACCCCGCCGCCGGCAAGCGCCGCGAAACGGTGGGGCCAGGCCGGCGCGGGCCACCGCGAGACACGGCGAAGCGGCTGCGCCACGCTCAATTCATAGAGATTCACAGCGCCGCTCAACAGAAACAGCGCGTCATCCCGCACGGCATAATCGACCCATCCCGGCGGAAAGCCCATCTCCCGATGGGCGGCGTCAAGTTCCGGCGCCGGCTCGGCGGCGGGAATCTGCGCGTCGCCCGGCGATAGAACATAGATTCCCGAAGTCTGGCCGATGACCAGAAGCGTCCGGCCAAGATACGCGACGCCAAGCGGAACGTCGGCCCGAAGTGAAGCCGGCAGGGGAATATCCCGCCAGGGCGAAACGGTTTCACCCGACACATGCAGGCGATGAATCGACCAGAACCCCACAACGGCAATCTCACCTTCCAACGCCGCCGGCCGGCCAAATAATCCGCCGGTATCTTTTTCCACCCGAACCGCGCCGGCGCCGCGGACAAGCCAGAGTTCCGTCGGTGTGGTCAGCAAAAGTCCGGCGTCAGTGGAAACCATCGACTCAAACGTCCCCGATGGGACAGACCCGTCAGCGGCGATCGGCCAGTACCATCCGAGATCCTCCCGCCAGAGCCCGCGGCTTCCGGCCGCAACCCAGCGGGCGGTTCCGCCATCCCAGACCACGGCGGTCACCGGATCGCGCACGAGCCACTGGCCCTGCCGAAATCCCGGATCGAAGGAGATCAATCCATCCGACGTGGCCATGGCAATATCCGCGCCGTGTTCCGCGACGGACGCAATGGACGCCGCCAGAGGCCGGCGATCCATTGTGTTGAGCAGATCCGTTTCGCTGAAATCTTTTGCCTGTGCATCCGGCGCCGTCAGCAAAAACAGAAATGTTACAATGTTAAAGAATGACCCCCTGTACGGAAAAAAGTATCTCAACTTAGAATGGACTGCTTTCGACGCGGATTTTGTATTTGGCGACTCCGTCCGGAGGCTGGATGAAACTCACGCGGAACTGTTTGGTTTCGCCTGCCCGAAGATGCGGCGGGCCGGGCTGAACGTAGGAAAAATTCTGGTCGATCGGATGGTCCTTCTCGTCGAGAAGCGTCACGGTGATCTTGACGTATCGCGCCTCCGATTTCATCCGGTTCTCCACGCCGCCCACCACCTGAAAAATCCCCGTGTTCATCATCGCGCGGTAATTGAGGATCACCAACTGGCCGTCCGTTTCCGGCGGCGGTGTGTCGGCCGGCGAGCGTTCGCTTGAGGCGACCGCGGCGGGAACGGTCAACAAGGCGGCGGAAGATGCAGGATGTTTTTCGGGAACGCGCCTGGATGTGGCGGCGACAGGCTTCGCCTTCGCCACAAATTCAGAGGCTTCGACAAACACGATTTTCAAAATTTCCTCGGGACGCAAAATGATCGTCCGATTGCCATCCCGCACCCAGAACGCGCCGTCGCTGTACCTCTCCACGACGGTTGTCCGGACTTCCCCGCCTTTCAGATAAATCGTATCGGCCCGCGCCTCAAGACCAGGCAAAACCAACCCCAAGACCCAGCATCCGAAAAAAATTGCAATCAGACGGGGAATGATTTTAGCCACGGGCGGCAACCGGCCCTTTCATTTCAGATTGATCGAATAAATGCGCGAATTCTCCCGTTCGTCGAAAGATCGAAAATCGAGGACTGCCGCGGCGGCCGGCAACGCGATCCGGCCGGACTCCTGCCCCGAGTCAAACAATCCGTCGTCCGGAACCACGCTCATCCAGGACCCGCCGTCGGTTCGATATTCCGCGCGCGTGACGCGCGACGCCGCATCCGTCGCCTGCCACCGGATCTCCGCCCCATCACGTTTCAACTCCACGACAGGAGGCGTGCGATCCAGCAAAATCAGAGGAAAATCCATCGAATGATTCAACGCTTCTGACGCGCCATTCGCCGGTTCGTCCGTTACGGTGAGACGAAACCGGTACACGCCGTCGGAAAATTGCTCCGACGGCAAATTTACGGTTTTCACACTCCTGGGCTGGTCGGCCGCGTCAAACACCGGCAGAAGCGTCTTCGACCCCGGCGGCTGGTAGAACAACTGATACTGAAGCGCGTCGTTATCCAGATTGGTCACATCCCACTGAAACCGGATGTCTTTCTGGTCCGGCGATCCATCCTGCGACCGAACCACATCGGCGGACAGATTGATCAACCGAGTCGGCTGGTTCTGCACGCGGTAGGGAATCCGGATTCGCCGAATGGTCTCCGAAAGGGATTTCAGCCTGTATTTGATCTGAAAAAAGCGGCCGACGGCCTGTGGAGCCGCGCCCGCCGGACGAAAATCCGTCCAGCCCGAATCGACGTCCGATGTGGCGCCGGAACGCATCAGCAGATCGCCGTGATCGCCGCCCGACCCGGTCACTTCGATCCGGCCGACTTTTCCTGGAAATCCCGCGTCATACACTTTCGAAACGTATTCGCCGGGCGACGCGGCCGAGAGCGTGCTGACCGAAGCAGGGTTTGACGCCCCCACGATCAATTGTTTGCCGAGAAAATTAACGATGGAGAGATCCTTCGATGTTGATTCGTAAAACAGCCGCTCCGATTCGTCTTTCGAAATCCGATACAGCCGCGCGGGATTTGAGGTGGCGGCCCAGACATTGTCGCCGTCTGGCGCAAGACTCAACACGATGGACGATGGGGAATACCACAGCCGGTAGACGATCATCCCGTCCATCGACATCCAGAACACGTTTCCCTCGCCTTTTCCGAACGGATCCTGATACGCGGCCGGAATCGCGGGCGGCTGGGCAGCCGGCGATTCCGATTTGACCGGCGGCAACGGCGGCGCCGGTTTCGCGTCAAACGACTGGGGTTTCATGTCGGGCGTTTCTTCCTTCGCCGGCGTCCCGGCGATCTGCGTCACCAGTTTGCTTTCAAGATCCTCAACGGCTTTTTTCAAATCTGTTCCGGATTCGAAATCGCCGCCTTCGTCACCCCGGTCTTCCGGCGGTTTTTGTGAATCCTTGACCTGAGGCGGAGGAGGCGGAGGAGGCGAAGACCCAAGCCGGCGGCTGTTCACGGCCACGACCAGACCCTTGTCCATCTCCGCGATCGA
>JAHFCY010000095.1 GCA_023249255.1 Candidatus Lindowiibacteriota bacterium
AACTCCATGCATAAATTCGACACAAACGCCGGAATGTCCGACGATCGCATTGCCAGCCGGTGATCCGCAACCGATCCGGTGATCGAGTACGCGCTTTCGACGACGTAGAGACGATTCATCTCGTCGCTCACCGACTGCACCGTCCGGTGCGCGGAATATTCCTTCGCCGCGCGGACGTGGTTCGGTTCCAACCCGAGAAAATCCGAGTCGACCGACAACACAATATCGGCCTTCGAATAATCCGGATGCGTGCGGACCGCCCGGCCGAACGCGATTCGCGATCCTTCCAGGACATTTTCATCGTCAATCGGCGCATGGACATACCAGCGAGCGGCCGGATAGATCGCCGTTATCTGCGCGCGAATATCGGCCAGCAATGGAGATGGATCTTCCGCGAGGAGAAACGCGAGACCCGCGCCGTGATTCAACTGCCACGCCGCCGCCAATGCCGCCTGATATTGGGTGAATGCCGTCCAAGTCGACGGCGCATGTGCCGGCGCGCCCGACGCGAGCGTCATCGGCGTTGTGCTCCGGTCGGGATCGTAGAGGTCGAGGACCGACGCCTGCGCGAATCCGTCCGTTGCGCCGAGGCTGTACGGGTGCAGGGTACTACCCTCGATTTTGGTCGGCCGGCCTTCGTGGGATTCGACGAGAACTCCGAAGACGTCCTTGTCCATGCGGTAAGTCGACGAATAGAACAAGGGTTTACCCGGCACGAGATGTTCCGGCATCTGGCTGTAGGGAATGATGTGATCCTCGGGTCGGCGAATCGCGCCGCATCCGCCAAGACCGACCAGCGCCATCGACGCGGACATCATCTTCAGAAATCCGCGCCGGTTCAGAGCGTCGCGTTTATCCCTGCGTTCTATCGATGACATCCCGAACAGTCCACCTTTGGAGGATTCAGTTGAGTGCGAGTGCCGGACCAGATCACCTTGTGGCCGACCGCACGCGGCGATTCCCACGAAACCGTCGATGTAAACTGTTTCGTGACTTTCTGCTTGTCGAGATTGCGATGACAATTCAAACACCAGCCCATGCTCATCGGGGCGACCACGCGCATCCGGTCCATCGACGCGACGTCGCCGTGACACGCGGCGCATTCCAACCCCGCGCGAACGTGAGGCTGATGGGAGAAATAGGCAAAATCGGGAAGACGGTGAACGCGGGTCCACTGGAATGGAACGTTGGCCGACCATTGGCCGGTGACCTGTCGGATCGTCGGCGTGTCCCAACGGACAAACCGGTGACAGTTCATGCACGTCTCCGTTGCCGGGACGCCGGCCACGCTCGACCGTTCGACATTGCTGTGGCAGTACCGGCAATCGAGGCCGAGATTGCCCGCGTGAACTTTGTGGCTGAACGGATTTGGCTGGGCCGGTTCGTATCCGGATTCGATAAAGTCGGGCGCGGCGAGGAAATAAAACGCGCTGACGACTCCGACAAACCCCAGTACTCCCAACGTGATCAGAAATTTGGGGATCCGGTTCGTCCATTTTGGAAAAATAAAATCATTTCCCACGCGCGGCCATTCCCTCCGCTGGATTGTTCAGCCCGTCCCGAATCGGCCTCTTACTTCGCTTCCTCTTTTTTGGGCTTCACGATCGACACGGCCGCCGCCTTGCCGGATTCCACCGCGACCGGGGTCGCCAGGTCAAAATCTTTCTTCTTCAGCCCTTCGCCCCAGATTTTCAGAGAGTATTTTCCGGCCGGGACATTCGTGATCGTAAACGCGCCGTCGCCGTCCTTCTTCACGGACGCCCAGAACGGATTCTGCAGGACAACGACATACGCGCACATCTCGGGATGGACGTTGCAAAGCTGGGTGTAGACGCCGGTCTTGCCGAATACGTGTTTCACGGCGACCCCTTTGGGCCGCACACCGAGGTCGTAACCTTCGTTGTCGGGAGAATTGACATTATGATTAACGTCGTCCGAATTTTTGTAGATGATCGTCGAACCGACGACGATCGGCGTGATTCTCGGAATGAAGGTCAGTTTCATCTGGTCGATCTCCGCGTCCTTCGTCGGGAACGCGCCGTCGACTTTGTCGATATAGACCAGGACGTCGCTCCGCTTCAAAAATTTCGGATCCACCGACCCGCTGATGCTCCCCGTCTTGCCCGCGGCAATCGCCGCGATCGCCAGCCCCAGCGTCAGCGTCAGCGCCAGCGCAAATCCGATGATTTGTTTCATTTTATTTTATCCTCCTTCGTCATGAGCCTCCGCCCGTGCAGTCTTTACGGCTCGATCGATATCTCTTCTTCCACCGGAATTTCTCCCGCGCATCCGCCGCAGGCGAATGCCGTTCCCTCGGCGTCCGTGACAGCCGCAACAGGGTCTCCGGCGATTTCCACAACCGGCACTTCACTTTTGACAAGTTCCACCAGAAGTTCTCCCGCAAGATCGTAACCCGAGCCTGCGGCGCGCTGTTTGAGAGAATCGGCGATCGCCGTCACCCAAAGAGCGAGGTGGTCGGAGAGGAACATCACGCGGGCGCCGCTCACGACATCCGCCGTGTCGGTATCGCCCGAAGCCAGCGCGTGCGCTTCCTTCGCGAACATGAACGACACAAATTGCAGTTCCACCGCGATATGGTCCGGCTTCTCGCCGGTTCCCGATTCGAAGGGATAGCCGAACGCGCGATAAAATCCGGCGAGATCCGCAAGGACCGCGCCCGCCGGCGTCTTGGGCCGATAACCGATTTCTCCGTCCTGACACACTCCCGTGCCGCCGAGAATCTCACTGTAAGAAACCCGATCGGAATTGATCGCGTATCGGACGGCGCGGAATTCGGCTCGACGGTTGATCGGGACTTCATCGATCACCGTCTCGAGCCACCGCCGGTCCACATCGGCGGGTCGGCGGAAAAAAGCCGAAATCGAGGCAAACGCCGCGCTTTTCGAAAAAAGATTCGTCAGAATCGCTCGGTCGGTTTCCATCATGGCGCGATCTTCACCTGCACCCATCCGTCGACGACCATCTTGCGCGGACCCGCATTCTGTTTCGCGCCGTCCCAAGCCGCGAACGCGACGGGCCACGTCGAATTTTCCTCGAGGCGCGCATCCTCCTCGTCAGCCGTCACCATCGGCCGCGCGATAATCACCCGCCACCGGCCGTTCTTCCACGCGCCGTATCCCCGCGCGTCCTGCTCCTTCTGAACCGTCAGCCGGACCCACGACCGGGCCGAAAGTTCCTCGACCACCGGCGCGATGCCGATCACGTCGGGATTTCCGGCGGCGCGGGACGCTAGATATTTTTCCCTCTCGGTCTTCGCCGCCTGCGTGACCTTGGCGCCCACGGCCTTGGGATCGAACGTGTAAGCGTCCGACCAGGCGTTCGGGTAATTCTCATCGTGAAACGAGACGCCGCTGTCCAGCCGCGCGCGCTGTCGTTCGGCGCGCCACAACATGAGACATACCGGCTTGTCGTCGTTGCCCATCCGGTAATCGGGCATCGTGTCGGTCGCGAGAGGGAATTCGACCGCCACGCCATCCGCAAATTTTTCGGATCGGAGTCCATCATCTTTCGTCGCGTCGGCCCACTCGATCAGAAACGCCATGATCCCCCGGCCGTGCACAGACCGGACGGTCAGCGCCGCGATGCCGGTGTCCTGGATTTTCGGTTCCTGCACGTTCTGCCGGGCCAGCCCGAGTGTCACCGGCGCGGCATCCTTCCAGCACGCCTGGTCCGGGTTCGTGATGTCGATACGGTCCGCGCATGATTTCGATTCAATGACGATGGGCAGAATTTTCGAGCCATCATCCGTTTCCGCAAAACATACCTGCGTCAAACACACCGCGACCAGCGCGGCTGATATTCCGATTCCGTTTTTCATGGCGTGTTGTGCCGGTAGACTTCCCGGGCCTCGTCGAAATACGGCCGGATGTAGACGGGCTCCTTGATCGGCGCCCGCGCCACTTCCGCGCCTTTCTCGTCGAAGCCGAGCGTCATCCCGTCCCGCGCGGCGAATGTGTGGATCGTCCGTTCCGACGCGCCGAACAAAAGGAGCGCCGCTAGAAGTTCCGGGTCATCCTTCGCCGTCCGATAAACCTCGATGGCCTTGTCGACGCCGGGCCCGAACATCATGTGCATGAACTTGCGCGACACATGAAGCGGCGGGATGTAGTAGACGTTCGGCTCAAGCCCGAACTGCGGGTAGAGCGGCAGGGCGATCTTGCGGATGTGGACGAGGTAATCCATCGGGTTGTCCGCACGCGCATTTTCTGGCGTGTTGATGAATCCCTGCATCCGGATTTTGCCGATGCAGGACGTCACGCATTGCGGCTGACGGCCCGACTCGATTTTGGGATAACAGCCGATACATTTCTCCGAGACGCCGGCCACGTCGTTGAAAAAAGTTTTTTTGTAGGGACATCCGCGGATGCACTCGCGATGTCCACGGCAGTTTTTCTGATCGATGAGAACGATGCCGTCTTCCGGACGCTTGTAGATCGCCCCGCGCGGGCAGGAGGCCAGGCACGACGGGTACGTGCAGTGATTGCAGATGCGCGCGAGATAAAACATCCACTGTTCCTGAAGCCCCTTGATGTGCATGCCGCTGTTGATCGGCGCCGAGATCTCATCCTCCCCGAGATTCGGATGCGAATAGTCTTCGTCTTCCGGACGGAATCCCAGCACTCGCTCGCCGGCGGGCGCCGACTCGAATATCGTCTTGCCCTCGTACTCGTCCTCGCCCCACGACTGCGCGCCGAGCATATCGAGCAGTCGGACGTCCCACGCTGTCGGATAAAAACCGAATGGTTTCGTCTCGACGTTGTTCCACAACATCGCGTCCTGACCCTTGCCGCTGGTCCACGTCGTTTTGCACGCGAGCGTGCAAGTCTGACACGCGATGCACTTGTTGATATCGAAGATGTAGGCGATCTGGCGTTTCGGCCGCGCCTCGTTGTACCAGTAATCCATTTTCCGGTTGATCTGCCAGTTGAAAACTTGATGCGCCATGTCGCCTCCCTCAACTTTCCGCTTCGATGTATTCGCCGACCATGAACCGTTTCATCATGTCGGACTCATAAGTGGGCCGGATGCCCAACTGTGCGGGCCGCCACAATCCCTTGCCGCCAAGGCCGCCCGGTTCCGCCTTCGTGATCTTCACAAATGACTCGCGAGGCGCGCCGGTCGGACAATGCACGTCCGGCTCGAATCCCTTGTTGATGGTCTGACCCATCGTGTCCTTGCGGACGAGCGTGTCGGTGACGAGCGTCGGTTTGATCCACGCTCTCGATCCGCTCTGGTGACTGCCGGATCGGAACATCGCCTGATAGTTGGTCTCCGGATTTTTCGCGAGTCCGTCCGGCCGCGTCTCCTGGCCCTTCACGCTTCCGGGCGTCGCGCCGTACATGTTGTACCAGGACCGCGTGACGCCTTTCGGCGTGCCGTTGTAATACCGCGCCCGGCACATCAGCCGCGCGACCTTGTAGGCCGCGTCGCCCTTTTTCCACCCGCGGTACGGGCGGTCTTCCGGGTCGGCGTCGATCCAGACGTAATCGCCATCCTCGATGCCGAGCGACTTCGCGTCCGACGGATTGATGTCGACGTATCCTTCGGTGACGAATGGCTGACGCTTGTCGCGCCGGTACCAATCGCCGAACGGCCCGAACAAAACGGCGACGATGTCGGTATCCACCGGAGTCGTGTGCGCGCCGTGCCGGTATTTCGGCGTGTGATAAATGAACCGGTATCCGTCTTTCATCAGCGGATGTTTCGTGTTTTTCACCTCGGACCATGGCTTGATCACATGCCGGACCTGCCGCGCCTCCGACGAAAGATCGCTCTCCTTCATCCCGTACTCGGCCGGGGTCGTCGGTTTCAGAACCGCGTCGCCTTTCGACACGATCACGTTGGGTTCGTAAAACGTCGAGTCGATCGGCTCGCGATACAAAGGAATGTTTTCACCGCTCGCCCGGAATTCAATTTCTTCCCTGTAGAATTCCAGCCGGCCGGTTTTCGTGTACTGCGGCTTGTCCTCCGTCGCCTGTTCCCATCCCACGGTGCGGGGATAGGTGCGGTTGAGCATCAGCGCCGGGATGCCGTCTTTCGCGCGTTCGTGAATCTCTTCGAAACTATAACCCTTCGTACACGCGCTCGCGTTCAGAATGCGCTGGAGATAAACATCGACCCGGCTGTCGTGGACGAATTTCCAGTGGTCGACAAACCGCGTCTCGCCTGTGATCTTCGCCAGCGCTTTGGCGACGCCCGCGTAGACTTCGATGTCCGCCCGCGTGTCAAGGATCCGGGCAAGCGGCGTAACCGGGAACACGGTCAGGAACGGATTCGTCACCGACGCGCACATGTCCGGATGTTTGAATTCAGCCCACGAGTCGACGCCGAACACAATGTCGGCGTATTCGCAGGTCGCCGTCCAGGACCAGTCATTCACGAAAACCGCTTCGACTTTCGGCAGAGTGTTGTTCACGACGTCGTAATGCCACTTGGTGTTGCCGAGAATGGAATTGCCGTTGGCCCACCAACAGCTTTTGGTCGGCGTCGGCATCTGGGTCTTGCCCGTCAGATTGTTTTTGCCCGCCTTGAGCGGCCGGTCGCCGTAATTGAAGTAATGCGCCGATTCGTATTTCAAAAACTTTTTCGGGCGCGGCGGTTTGGCCGCGTCAAGTTCGAGATCGAACGGATTTTCGAGGACGTAGGACGGCACGCCGTTGAAGAGCGCCGTGCGATAGTTTCCGGCGTAACTGCCGACGTTCCCCGAGACCGTCCCGATATTTCCGGTGAGCGATCCCACGAGGAGAATCGCGCGGTCTTTGAGGTCATTGTTGAAAAACTGGTTCGGGCCCATGCCGCAGGCGATCAGGGTGGTTCCGCGCGCCTCGGCGATCTGCCGGGCGAGCGACAAAATTCCTTCTTTCGGCGCCCACGTGATCTCGCTCGTCGTGTCGAGATCGTGGTTCGCGTTGATGTGGCGCTTGATGAGTTCGAACACGGGCGCGACTTTCACCGTTTTGCCGTCTTTCAGTGTGACGTCATGTTCTCCCTCGAGGACCGCCTTTCCGGTAAATCCCTTGCCGATCATGTTGCGCGAAACCGCCGCGGGTTTCTGCGACGACTCGTCCAGATAAACGAAATCGCCCCACTCGGCCCGCAGAGCTTCCGGAACGACCTGCTTGCCCTGTTTGCCCGGAGGGATCGGCTTATCCCCGGTTTTGAAAACGCCCGCGTAGTTCGTCAACTCCGCGTTCGTATAATCCGCGAACACGTCGGATGCGCGAAGCATCTCCCGGGTGTCGAGCCTTACGAGAAATGGAAGATCCGTCTTCGTGCTGACGTGGTCGGCGTCGTAGAGTTTTTCGTTGATGATGACGCCCGCGACTCCCAGCGCAAGCGCCGGCGACGTCCCCGGCCGCACAACGAGGGCTTCGTCGGCCTTGCAAGTGCTCGACTGATACTCGCACGCGACGACAAACACTTTCGTGCCCTTCATCCGCGCTTCCGTCAGCCAGTGGCTGTCCGGCATCTTGGTCGAGATCCAGTTCATGCCCCAGAGCACCGTGAGTTTCGCGTGTTCCACCGCGAACAGATCCCACTCGATCGTCTGCTGGCCCGTCACCATCGGGTGTCCCGGCGGAAGATCGGTATGCCAGGTGTAACTGTCCCAGTGGCGCGCCGCGATCGCGTGGTCCGCGTCGACTTTGCGGATCTGCGAATCGAGCAACGCGAGGCTGTTGGCGTAGCGGGCCATGCCCATCACGCGGACCTGTCCGAGAAGCGGCATACCGCCGCGGAATTTCATCGCCTGCGTGCCGGCGCCGTGCATCGTCTCGATCATTTCTTCGTCATAGCCTTGTTCTTTGAGAAGTTTGGCGCCCGCCTCGCCCGAGTAGGTCGTGGCGATATTGATATGCGCCTTCGCCGCAAGTTCAAACGCCTCGTCCCATGTCACCTTGATCCACGAATCTTTCGCCCGCTGGAACAATTCCACCGGCGGCCGGCCGTCGCTCCCGCGCGGAAATCCGCGATCCACCCACTCTTTGAATCCTTTGCGCACCATCGGCCCGCGCACACGCCGATCGCTGTAAAGCCGGCGCACCAGACCCAACCCCTTCTGACAGCACCGCGGGTCCCACCGGCTCGACGCGCGGTTGCCGTAAATGTCGGTCGCACTGCCGTACCCGTACGTCGGCTCGATGCGCACGACAACGCCGTTTTTGACAAACGCGCGAAGAATGCAGTTGTGAGTGTCGTTCGGCGCACAGAGGAATGTAAACGAAGAATCATACCGGAAGAGATCGCGGTAAACTTTTTCCCAATCGCGATCGGCGTGTTTTTCAAGAGGATTATCAAGCCCAAGTCCGTAGGCGGGAGTCAACCAAGAAGTCAAAGGTCCGGAAGCCAACGCTGTGAATCCAAGTCCGCCTGCAAGAGTTAAGAATTGTCTACGGTTGATTCCTTTCGCCAACTTGATCATGTCTTTCCCGTTCGAATGTTCTTCCATATCGACCTCCACAACGTATTAGACGGGTGCATAGGCGCTCCCCAGACAGGTGTATATATATATAGGTAAGCAAAAAACGCACTCAATAGGCCTGATACAACCCACCCCGTACGGAGGATTTGTCATAACAGTCTGTAAATGTGGATATTAATAATCCGGTTGATTTCTCGGATGTATCCTATTTGATAAGAAAAGAATCCTTGAACCGCATCTCGTTCCAGCGCAACCTGCATTAAATCGGTACATATCTTGTCTTGGAGGGTACGCCCGCCACCCGATGTGTCTGTTTTTGAAAGTTTAGCCGTCAGCGCCAAAATCCAATGCATAATCCAATGCATTGACCTGACCCCCTTGAATCACAGTCTGGATTGCCGTATCATTGAGGCGATGAACAGCGAATGCATCCAGTCGAGTCTGGACATTTTGAGCGGGACGCCGGTGTTCAGGGGGACGCGGGTTCCGGTGCAGACCCTGATCGATTATCTTGAAGGCGGAGATTCCATCGACGTTTTTCCGGGAGATTTTCCGACCGGGACGCGTCCGCAGATCATCGCGGTTCTCGAATCGGCCAGGGCCAAACTCCTTTCCGCCTGAATTCCTGTTGAAAATCCTCCTTGACGAATGCCTGCCCAAACGTCCGGCCCGCGACATGCACGGCCACGAAGTCAAAACAGTTCAGGACATGGGCTGGTCGGAACTTTCCAACGGCGAACTTCTCTCCAGGATAGAGAGCCATTTCGAGATGTTTATCACCGTTGATCAAAATATCACCTTTCAACAAAATCTGACAGGGCTGAAATTCGGCGTCATCGTCATAGCCACCAAGAGCAACCGATACGACGATATAACCCCGCTGGTCTGCGATCTCGCGGCGTCTTTGAAAAATATTCAACCCGGTCAAATCAAAACAGTCGGCATATGATGGCGTCTTTTATTCGGCGATTGGGGTCAATGGGCGCCGATCGCGGCCATCTCGCACGTCGGATGAGAAAAAAATCATTCTGCGGCCTGTTTTTCCTTGCCGTGTGGATGCTGTTTCCCGGAATCCTCCCGGCCGCGGAATTGGACAAGGCGGAAATGGTCGATATCCTCAAGGGCATCGATGTGCGGGTCAAAAGCTCGGGAGACTACAAGGCCCTAGTCTACATCGAACAGCGCGAGAAGGACAAACCGGATGTGGCGCGCGAAGCTCTCGTCTACCGCAGGGACGATGACCAGAAGCTCATGATCCTTTTTACCAAACCCAATACCGAGGCGGGCAAGGGTTACCTGCGGGTGGACCGGAATCTCTGGTACTACGATCCGAACGTCGGCAAGTGGGAAAGGCGCACGGACCGGGAGCGCATCGCGGGCACGGATTCCCGGCGTCAGGATTTCGACCAGTCGGACCTCGCGGGCGAGTACGACCCGGTCTTCGTGGCCGAGGAGAAGCTGGGAAATTTCGGCGTCTGGCATCTGAAACTGACCGGCAAACCGGGCAAGGACCTGGCCTACCCCATCGTGGAATTCTGGGTGGACAGACAAACGGGCAACGACCTGAAGCGGCAGGATTTCGCCCTGTCGGGAAGGCTGATGCGTACCAGCTACTCTCCCAAGTGGCGGAAACTTTACAGCGAGAGCAAAAAGGCCGACCTCTGGTATCGCCATGAGATACGGATCTTCGACGAAATCGACAAGGCCAATTCCACCCTGATCATCATCCAGTCGGTCGATCTACAGCCCCTGCCGGAGAATATCTTCACGAAGGCCTGGTTGGAAACGAAGAGCAAATAGATTGCCACCATTGTGAAACGCATACTTCTTCTAACCGCCCTGCTGTTGAATTCCGCCGTCCTTGTTCAGGGAGCGGAACGGGCATCCGAAGCCGACATGTTCGGCGACACCACATCCCTTGCGGCGCCGGATACCTCATTCCCCCAGCCTGATCAACGCGAAAAAATACTTCAGATCGGCGGCAACTTTTCCGCCCAGGGGGACTTTTTTTTGCGGGACGACTTCCCCCTGAAGGACACAGCCGTTTCCAACCCCAACATTCTTTTTCTGTACATCGACTCGAAGTTTAAGCGGGACGCCCGTTTCTTCTCCCGCATCAGGGCCTTCTACGACCCCACCGGAACGTCGGGCGGGGGCGGCGGGGACATTTCGAACCCCTACGGGTCCGGAGGCCGAAAAAACGTGAGGGTGAGCCTGCATGAACTGAAGTACTCGGCCAACATCGACCGGAAGATATTCCTCACCGTCGGCCGGCAGAAAGTGAAATACGGTGCGGCAAAATTTTTCAATCCCACGGACTTCCTCAATTCCCAGCCCTTGAATTTTTTCCTGCCCTCGGACGAACGGTCTGGCGTGGACATGGTCAAGGCGCATATCCCCTCCGGCGCCGCCAATTTCTACGCCGCCAGAATGGTGCGTCATCATGGCGCGGGGAACCAGAGCGGCAGTTATCTGCGGGAAGAGATCGGTTATGACGGCGGCGGGGATTTTCTGGGAAGCGGCGAGATATCGCTTTCCGGGTTCTTCCCGAGGGACCAACCGGCCCGAGCGGGTTTCGACATTTCCCAAGCCGTGGGCGATTTTGACGTTTATGTCGAGGGGGCAACAGGCCGCAATTCCGCCGGCCGGTGGACGAGCGCATACAGTTGGGGCGCCGGCCGGCAAATACGCTACGCCGACCGGGCGAGCAACATTCTCACCCTGCACGGAGAATTTTTCTACGCCAGGGCCGTGGCCGAATATGGAATCCTTTCGGTTTCCCTGCCCGAACCCGGAAGCTTGAAGGACGTCGCCTTCGCGAACACCAATCTTTACAGTTTCCTGGACAAGAGCGGCCTATCCCGCATGGACATGACCTACACCATCACTCCCCGCATCAACGGAATGGTCTACGCCGCCATCCACTGGGGACACCGGGGCGGGGGCTTTCATCGTCCCGGCCAGGTGGCCGA
>JAHFCY010000096.1 GCA_023249255.1 Candidatus Lindowiibacteriota bacterium
CGCCGGGCGAAAGTGACAAGACACTCTGGGCGATTATAAGGCAACTGGAATATCTGTTCCGAACCATTTCACCTGCTGTGTCCGTGCCCGGAATGTTGAGCTGTTTGTCTTCACAGTTTAATGCCGTCGAGTTTGGTGTTGCCATCGAACTTCTTGGCAGAAACAACCCAGAAGACTACTCCGATCTGCGAGACCATATGCCGGCCGACACGCGTCAGGAGTTACGACGCTATCTGACGCCGGGTGTCGATTTCGCCTTGGGGCAGGACGATTTCGCCGGAGATATAAAAATAAATCTTGCCCTGTCTTTGGGGCGGGTCGGAGACCCAGACGATATTGCCGATTTACAACGCCTCTTACGAGCTGATCTTGAACGTCACAGGCGTGCCCGTGCGGCACGCTTGAAAGGTGAGCGAGGCCCTTTGGCCTCCGACGGGGGTTGGTTCAATTGGTATGTACAAGCGATGGAGTGGTTAGATCCGCAGGTTGCCGAAGACATTTTTCTCAAACTCTTGCAGGAACCGGAGTACGAGCAGGAAGCCTCTTGGGCATTGCTAAGACTCGCGAAGGTGCCTACCCCTGACCCCCGATCAGGCTTTAGGAGACCAGATTATAGTGCTGTCTGGGTAGCCCGCCCCGGTGGACAGTCCCCAGCTTTCGTCGAAGATCGTCGTCTCCGTTACACGGATGCCGTCAAACAGCGAATCGCGGCGATCAAGGAACAACGCACGCAAAGCGTCAGACCAGATTCGCTCAATGGACGCCTGACAGGTCTGGCTCGTACTATTGCGACCCTCGATGGTCGAGAGTCGGTCGAACTTGTCTTGGAAATTCTATCGCACCCTGCCAAGGTAACTCCGTGGGCTCGCGTTGGGACGCTCGAAGCGATGCTCTTTAGTGGAGCGGGGTTGCCTGCGGAAGCGGTGCTCAGCATCCTAAATCCCATTATCGACGATCGGTTATCGCAAATATATCAAGACCCGCAGGCCATCGACCTCCTTAAACGATGCCTATGTCTGTTGCCGTTCATTGACCCCCCCTCGGTGGGCATCGCACGTATCAAAGAAGTTGTTTCTGCGGCAAAACTCCCAAGATACGAGTTGCGCGAAGTTGTGACGGCTCTCGGCCACGGCCGATGCAAGGACGCACTTGATTTACTGCTCGAGTTCGCGACGTCGGCAGAGAATGGTTTGCAAAATATCGAAACGGAATGGTTCGACGCCATCGCCGCCTTGGATTCCCCAGAATCAAAAAAGATCATGCTGAGCTTTGTCGATCCTGATATCGAGAGTATTGGGATCAGGCAGCGCCTCGAACATCACGACCGCGAACGCTTGGCCACCCACATCGCCGCCATAGCACGTGTGGAGCCGCCGATAAAAAACCGTCTCTATCAGCTTTGCGCCGGGAAACTTCCTCCGAGTCCGCGCCACCTGCTCGCGGATGTTATCGCCAAGCTCGGAACACAGGATGCCATAAATAGCGGCCTGAATCTGATTCACGACTGTGCCAATCCTCAGATTCCCTTTGAACTGGAACGAGCCGTCGAGCGAGTTTTCCTTGAACATCGTCCGCACGGCAGCGAGACGAATGTCTACAGCATCCATCCCCAAAGCGCGAATAGCCTCCGAACCCGCCTCTTCGATATGTTTTTGAACGACAATGATCGGAAGCGTACAGCTTGGACCCTCCTAGGCCAAATCGAATCCTGGCGCTTGGACTACGGCCTCCCCATCGGCGAACCCCGGCATCCCGCGTTCGATTCTGGTGAGTTGTGGCAACCCCCTCCTCGGATCAGTTAAATGGGGAGCCTTCTCGATGGTACCGTCTATAGGCACTCAATCGATGGCTGGTTTGTTTCTTGGGAAAGCCACGGCCAATATAGACATTGGTGTCTACTACAGAAACCATCAAATAGGGGTAGGATTCTCGTTGTCATGAAAAATCCTGGTAGTCTGAGTGGAGACGGCAAGAATCTACGAAAGGATACGACCTTAAGAATACTGCGTGTGGTAGGCGATGAAGTTGGTATGGACCAGATGGTTATTAATCTCTTCGATTATGCATCGCCCAACCCCCAAGAGTTACATGATAATTGGGAATACCGCGATAGTAAGGCACTTGTCTATCCTCACATTAAAGCGAAATCCTATCGGGCGATTCTTTACGCATACGGCGACATATATCCCACATGCTCCGCAGACTATCTGGACAGAATCGCTTCCGTGCGCGACAGGTTCAAGGCACTGACAGAGATTGTGATCCCGAAAACGAAGGCGGGTTATCCGGTACACCCGATGAATTGGCAGAGGCACAGATTACTGCCCGAAGTCATTGCCGCAATCAAGGAGCATAAAAAATGACCGGCATCATGCGCCGCATGGGGGAGTCCGGGTGATGCCGGAGAATGAAGCGGAACGGCGAGTGCGGGAGTTTCTTGAGGCCCAACACTTCAGGGTTCGGCGGATTGATGCCTTACCCGAGGAACAACGCGCAGACTTCCATGTCACTCATGGGAGCGAAGTCTACATTGTTGAGGTTAAAGGAATGGCTGGAGATGAGCAGTACACAAGGGATTTGGCCGAAAGGGGTGATACAATTCGGGAAGATCGCATTGGTCGTACAAATCCGGTGTCAAAGCGCATACGTGAATCTGCTGAGCAACTAAGGTCCACCCCTGCAGACACGACCGTATTTCGGATCATTTCTCTGGTGGCCATCGGCGATGATCCGGATGTCCAAGCAGATCAATTTATATCAACAATTTACGGAATCATCGACCTCATAATCCCCGGTGATGGTGGTTCTGCCCGAGCACTTCCATGTTTCTACTTTACATTTAACGAGTTCTTCAAGATGCCCGATGTGGATGCCCTCCTTGTTCTCAAACCCTCTGCGAGTAGAATTTGCTTAAATAGTTTCTGTACCCGCGCACGAACATTTCGCCAGAGCAAGCTCTGGCAATTGCACGTGCATCACGGGGCATTCTGTGATCCGGTAGAAATGGAAGCACGAGGAGAAGCTTTTATTGCCGACTGTGATTTGGACCGCCATCATGAGTCGTTGGTACGAGATTACATCCGGACGAAATACAGAATGGATAACTTACCGCCTCACTTACCAATTGTATCACATCCGGCGAAGTACACCGCCGCTAAGATCGCCGATTGGGCAGAGCGCCGACCCTGAACATGGGCTATCCCAATATAGGCCGCTCGGCCATCTTGGTAATCACGCGTCGCCCATATAAGTCCATTCAGTGGCTTGGAGTTCAACATACCCGTCGGACATATGAATCAGGCAGCTTGTTGATAGTTCGACCGATGTACTCCTCCTGACCCCCGGATGTCGAAATGATGATGTATTCGGATACCAACGTCTTATCCGAATTTTACCCCGCCCTTGTACTATATATTCCTTACTTTATCCTTTATTACTTTTACTCGTTTGATTTGTCCGTGCCCGAATTACGTATCTTTGTCGTTCGAATCCGATCGGCCACAGATTACTGGAATCATATTCTCCGATTCTGTTGCCTGAATTTCGTAATATCGTTTATTGCGGCTGTGACAAAGGTGCCGGTCGCCGAGGCGTTCATATCGGGTTTGTACCTTCTTAAATTGGTGCACGGAGCGCTTGAGGGTATTATATGGGCTATCTATATTTTTTTCAAAATGAGCCTCCTCTTCTCAGTTTTGATCTTACTTATAGAGGCTGCGTCATTGAAACTGGCTTCGACTCATCGAATGCACGTCCAGCGCTTCACGACAACAGAAAAACTATCCGTCGGCTACACGTTTGGATTAATAGCTGCTTATCTGATAACCCCACTCGGGACATGTTCGTGGGCTATACAGGAAAATCTTCTGGATACCTTTAGCGTACAGGATGCGCTGGGCTGGAAATGGGGTGGTACCATGCGGCTATTACTACCAACCCCTCTGTTCGGCTTGATGATTGGATTGTTTCTCGGTTACTTTTTCCATTTGATTTCAATGGGGATGTATATGAAGGGTCGGGATCTTTTTAAAAATTTTCCGGTGTTTGTCTTTGTCGTTGCCTGTTTGACAATTTCCGGTGTTTTTATTTTTTATACGCCCAACCCCGGCGTCTTCCCTGTCCATATATTTAAACAGATGAAATCTGAGGGGCATTATTTCTTGGTGCTCCCCTATATCATCATCACAACTTTGTTTGTTTATGTTGGAGCCAGATGGTTTGGTAATATATGTTTTGAAGGGCGTAGTTTGACTCGAAAAATATTTTTTGGTTCGGTCGCACGACCATTTGTTGAAGAAAACGCGGCGCCAGAACAAGAGCCTCTACGCCGAGATCGGGGCAATCCCTCGGAGCCAGAAATTATATCACTGCGACAAAAGTTGCTGGCGATCGACGAATACTTGAGAGGTATCGAAAGGGATTCGACGAATTTCATTGTGACAGTTGCCGGTACGGTTCTGTCTGTCGTAGGGGGAGTGGCGTTGCAGTTTTCCGCATTGACCGAGAGTTCTATGAAAATGCTGTTGAAAATATACCGTGATTTGTTCCCCCATGGCGGTGCATTCCTGAATTTTATATTTCCCATCTTCCTCTTTGGAGTTATGTCGGTGGCCATCATTATGTTTACATCCCTTAAATTTTTTCTTGCAACGCGGGCTTATACTTACCGTCAACTCCAGTTCACCGCCTCGGTCTTGGAACAACAGCTTGGAATAAACAGGTTTTTGCCGTCGTCTTGGAATTCTGCCGAGAAAAACTTTTCGATGTTTGATTTCATGCCGGAGACCATAAAGATATATTACGCCTTTGTGGGTATGACTGAATTACTCTTTTACACGCTCTCGGGCATAATTATGTTTTTTGTTCTGTCTGCTCGGCATGCCCCGATAAAGTCCCATGTAGATATGGTACTACAACTTGGCCTGTTGGTGGTTGTTTCAACTGCCTTGTCTGTTTTTATTGCTGCGTACTATAAAATCAAAATCAACAATTTGATCGGCTCAAATAGGAGATCGTGGCTTTGCTCACCCTAACCACCCCGTCGATAAAGATGATCGAACCAACTGACGTCACTGACGAAGAACTCGATAAACTGTTTCGGCGTCTGCGCTGCCCAATCCCCATCTGCGAAATCAAAACCACCATCCTCGGCAGCATCGCCGCCACGAAAATGGTCATGCCCAGCCGCCTCATACCGCTCCTCTGGAGCAACACCGAACCGGTCTTCGAATCCGAATCCCGCTGCCCGAACATTCTTGATGACGTTGATGACTCTCTGGGACCGCCTGACCGCCTTCCAAGACGGCGGCGTCTATCCCCTCTGGCCGGTTGCCGGACCAAACGGTCGAGATCACCTCGCCGCGTGGTCTCGCACTCGCCGGGCGGAGATCAAAGGGTTCCTCCGCGGTCTCGACGCCGGCGGCACGGATCCCGAGCGCATGGCCTCGAAAGCGGCAGAGGCCATACGCGTCATTGCCGAAACCGACATGTTCTATGAAAACTACGAGCGCCTCGCCCGTGAAGACCCCGTCGACCGGGGTGTCCCAGAAGCCATGCAACACGTCAAAAATTTGGACGAAGTTCTCCAAGGTTGCATATCGGCCATCATGGTCGGTCAGAAAGAACTGCGCGCCCAAAAAATCAAACAGATACCCCAAGCCACACCAATAGGCCGCCCGTTTGTAGGCCGAAACGATCCATGCCCATGCGGCTCCGGCAAAAAATTCAAAAAATGTTGCGGCATGGGGACGACAAAAATATGACTTCCTTTCACCTTACTTCGCCTCAAGCGCCGGCCGGCTGAGTAGGCGGCACGGCCGCACCCCTTCGCCGGAGGCGTTGTGGGCCTCGCGCACACATCCAGCGGCATTCCAGACCCGCTGCCGGCGGTCACCTGAATTGACCCACCTGCGGTCGGGTTGGACTGACCCACCCCCCTCAGGAATCACACGTCAAAGACAAAAACGTCTAAAAAACGAACAGTCCGACCGAAAACATTCCCGGCGGTCGGGTTAGACTGACCCACCCCCCATGAGGGTGGGGCAGTCGTTGTTTAACACGGCGGCCGGTCAATCTTCAAGACAAATTTTTCCGCATTCGATAGCTGCGGCATCCCTTGAACGTAATGACATGGCCGTTGTGAAAAAGTCGGTCGAGAATCGCCGTGGCCGTGGCGTTGTCGTTATGGAGAATCTTGCCCCAGTCCTCGAAAGGTCGATTGGACGTGAGGAAGGTTGACTTGGTCTCATGCCGTTTGTGAATGACCTCCAGAAAATCCTCGCCGGCGTTGGGCGGCAATTTTTTCAAGCCGAAATCGTCGATGATCAAGAGATCGACGTCGAGGAAAACGGAGAGGCGTTTTTTCCGGACGGCCAGCGCGTTGGCCTCTGCGAGTTCCTCAGCCAAGTCAAATGCTGAAGCGTAGCGAACCTTGAATCCAAGCTTGGCGCAGGCGAGACCGACGGCGATTGAGAGCGTCGATTTACCGGTGCCGGGCGGACCAATCAAAAGGACGCCGTGACCTTTCCGGGCAAACTCGCTGGTTGCCAGATCGCGGAACTGTTTCTGGTTGATCTTGGGATTGAATGACCAGTCAAAATCGTCGAGCGTTTTGAGCCACGGAAATCGGGCCTGCTTGATTCGGCGCTGGATCAAGTGGTCGCGCCGCCGGTCTTGTTCGTCCTGGACCAAGAGTTCCAGGAATTCGATGTAGGAGAGTTTTTCGGCGATGGCTTCACGGTTTCTGCGGTCGAGATTCTCGATGACGCCGGAGAGCCGGATCCGCCGTAAAGATCGTTCCAGTTCAGGTTGATTCATCGGGTTCACCTCCAGAGGATTTTTCGGCCGAATCGGTGTAGTCGGACAGCGGCCGGATGACATCGGACTGATTGCTGAATGCCGGCAGGAGCGGTTGCGGCGAGCCTTCGCAAAATTCTTTTAGAATGTGGTAACGAAACGCCCGGACGTTGAGGGCGTGTCGGCATGCCGCGCGGATGCGGTCTGTGCCGTGTTGATCCGCCAGTTGGAGAAGTCCGTGCCAGAGCCGCAGGGTCATGACTCCGCGGGATCGCATCGCCTCACGGGCCCACGAAAGCGGCTCATTTCCCAGCCGACCGATCTTTTCGAGCAGGAATTTCTCATACTCGATCCGATCGTAGGGTTTTTGGCTTGGCGACATGCCGGTGTACGTGCTGACCGATCCTTCGGGTCTGCGCAAGTGCGTCACCAGAAGTTTGCCGGCCGGATCGTAGATGCGGACCAGCTTGAGCGTCCATCGCACTTCGACCTGTCGGCCGACAAATCCCGGAACCGCGTAATAGGCCCGCCGAACCTCCACGAGTCCGTCTCGACCCACGCGATAGAATCCGAATTGAAAGATTTCGAACGGCGAGGCCGGCAGCGGCCGAAGCGCCGGGCGATCTTCTTTCTCGAACAACGCCTGCACCTGTTTCTTCGTCCGCCCGTGAATCCGCCACCGTGCCGTGCTCTGCTCCCAGCGGCTTAAAAATTCATTCTGTTCCTCCAGGCTCTCACATCGCCGGCCTTTGAGAACGTCCTGCACGTATTGGATTATCCTCTCCACCTTGCCCTTGTGCCGAGGCTCTCGGACACGGCACGGCAGAACCTCAAAGCCCATGTGCCGTGAAAACTCCGCATAGAGTCGATTGATCTTCGGGTCATAGAAGTCCGCCTTCTCCACGCCCGCCTTCAAATTGTCGATGACCACCGTCGACGGCACGCCTCCAAAAAACTCAAATGCCCGTTGATGGCACTGTACCCATTCTTCCTGCGTCTGGCGCCACACCACCTCCGAGTAGTGTTTGCCGCTGTGCGACAGCGTCATCGCAAATAGATACGGACGGCGATAGACACCGGTCTTGGGATGACGCGTTGGCGCGCCCAATCCAAAATCGACCTGCGCCTCCTCGCCCGGGCGCGTGAGAATCCTGCCGACCCATTCCGGATGACCTTTCTTCAGCTGATGGATAAATCGCTTCACGCACTCGTAGCTGCCGGAAAACTTGATCTGCTGCAGGTCGTAAAAAATGCTCGTCCCAAGTTGCCCCGCGTCCAGCTTCTCCTGGATCATTTCTCGGTGGGGTTCACACTTGGATTGCGGACCTTTCGTGGTCGGATTCCCGGTGGTCGGGTGGGTCAGTTTGGATTGTCTGTTTTTTAGACAATTCCGGATGGTATTGCGGCTGATCCGGGTCTCACGGGCAATTTTACGTTTGCCCCATCCCATATCTTCATGCAGACGAACAATCGTTTCTTTCTGGCTCATACTCAGGTACTTTCCCATCGTTGTCGCCTCCTTTCAGAAGGAGGTCGATCTTACGTGGGATTCCCCGAGGGGTGGGTCAGTTCAACCCGTTCTTGGGTGGGTCAGTTCATCCGACCGCCGACAGCCAGTTGCGGAAATTGGGCAAGGATCAAATCAATGATGGACCTGAGGGTCTTTGCTTTCGTACGGTCCTGTGAGGCCAAATATTCCTCAACCGAATTGAATTTTGGGGACTTCATTTCTTTCCGATTGAATATCGCTCACGAATCACCAGCCAAATCTTCCGCGCGATGAATAGCGCGACCGTAGTCAGGACAGCCGCCCCATATCCATACAGGCGATATGCGCCGAGCAATGCCGCAACGCCGGCGATGGCGAAGAATGCGCCTGAATACATCCAAAGTCCCGAAAGGACAATTACAGGAACGCAGACAAACCGAACAAAGCCGGCGTACTCTTGAACTTCCGAAGCCGGACCGTAAATGTAACCGAGTATCGGAATGGTAATGATAATATGAATCCAGCGAAGAATCGAACGTTTGGTGTCATTACTGATCATTTAATCCCTTTCCAGATGTGGATGTAAGGAATTTCGATTTTGTATCGACACCATCCAATCAAAGACATGGGCGAATCTCAAGAGACGGATTTCTGCTTTCAGGGTGATTTTTTGGAATAGACACATCCAACAAGAGTGCCCTTGAAAAAATTCCTCCTGCCATTTACCTTCTCCTGACCATGTTTTCGTATCTTCGCTCCAAGATGAAGATCGTGTTCATCATTGTGGCGGCGGCGTTTCTCATTACGATCTTCGCTTTCTGGGGAATGGACGTCGATTCGTCCCGGACGCGCAGTCAGGCGGCCTTCACCGTCAACGGGGATGATATTCCGATCCGCGTTTTTGAGGACTTTGTGTCGAAGTATGTCCACCAGTACGGTGACAATGTCACGGAGGATGTGCGGAAGCACATTCGCAAACAGGCGGCCGAAGACCTCATCAGCCAGAAAATTCTCGAGCAGACGGCCAAAAAACTTGGCATCTACGCCACGACCGAGGAACTCAAGGGACATCTTCACGCCATGTTTCCGGACGAAAACACGTATCAGGTCTATCTGGCGCGGGCGGACGCCCGGTGGTGGCAGTACATGGAGGAGGACACCGTCAAGCGCATCCTCACAGCGCGGACGCGGTCGCTTCTGCACGACGGCGTGTGGATTTCCGATCCTGAATGGAAAAAAATTCTCGGCGATCTTTATTGGGAGGCCGATGTCTCCCACATCCTGTTCAGGCCGGAGGATGAAGTCAGCGATTCCGACATCGCCGAATACTACCGCCTGAACCGCTATCGCCTCCTGGAGCCGACCAAAGTCCGCACACGCCAGATCCTGTTCAAACTTGCGTCCGATGCGCCCGATTCGGAAGTCCAGAAGGTGACGGAGCAGGCGAAGAAAATTCTGGAACTGGCCCGGGCCGGCAAGGACTTTGCGGCGCTGGCGCATAAATATTCGGAATCCCCGGACGCCGAAGAGGGCGGGGACATGGGATATTACAAAGCGGGCGACATGGTCAAGGAAGTGGACGACGTGGTGTTCAACCAGACCGTAGGCCAGATCAGCGACCCGGTCCGCTCCGAATTCGGCATGCACATTTTCAAACTCGAAGACAAAATCCCGGCGACAATCCGGCCGTGGTCACCGGAGCTGGCGCTTGAGCTTCGGTCCAGCGCCGTGACCGACACCCACTGGGAACTGTGCCGCCAGAAGGCCCGGCGGGTCCTTGAGATTCTCCAGAAATCCCCGGAACAATTCGAAATTCTGGCCAAATTCAACTCGCGCGCGAAATCGGCCAAAAACGGCGGACGGGTCGGCTGGGCGCCCCGCCTGATTTTTCCGAGCGACTACGACGCAAACCCTCTGATCGGAGAAATTTCGGTAGGGAACGCCGTCGAACGCGACATCAGCCGCCTTGCGTTTGAAACGCCCATCGGCGAGATTTCTTCAAAATTGGCAAAATCTTCTTTCGGCTGGCACATTGTCAAAGTCCATGGGAGGCGCGCCATCTCTTCAACGCCGCCCACCGATACCGACATGTCGATCGTCCGCCAGACCTACCTCCAGCTTCTCGGCGAACAATCGGTTTCCGACTGGCTGGACTCGATTCGGAAAAACGCGAAGATCGAGTATCACATCGATGTGGGAAGCTAAAACTCCGTCTTGGCAAAATAATTCTGCTGGATGAAATTTTTCCGGGCCGCGACCGTGTCCAGGTAGGGGCTTTCGCCGTAGTCGGTGATGAGACTGTCGTAGAGTTTCAGCGCTTCGTCAAAATCCTGATAGCTGTAGATATGATCGTAAATTCCGGCAAGGTCGACGAGTGCGTCGTCGATGAATGGACTTTTCGGATAGGTCCGCATGTAATCGGCAAACTCTTCGATCGCGCGGTCGAAGGCGCGCGCGTTTAAAAACAGCCGGCCGATCCGGTAGGCCGCCTCCGGCGTAAAATATCCTTCCGGGTTGTACGAGATCACACCCTGGTAGGCCGAGATCGCGGCCAGCGTGTCGCCGGACAGCTCAGTCGCGTACGCCGCATAAAATCGAGATCCCCGCCCGAAAAATTTATCGTCATACATCGACTTGAACCGTTTGATCGCGTCCTCGTAATTTCCGGAGGCAAGTTGAAGATGAGCGTTGACGAACTGGTAGAACGTCTCGACGATCGACATATGAATTTTTTTGGCTTTCATGTCCTCGATCAATCCCTCCAGCACCTCCAGGGCCTGTTTGTAGAGGTTGCGGCGGGCGAGGGCCAACGCCTGATGGTAGGCCGGCGGCGCGGTATCAATGCCGGGCGGAGTGTCAGGCAGAGGAAGCCGGTGAGTCGGATTCAGCAAATACGATCCTTTCGGAAACACATACGTCAGGGAAAACGGCAGGGGATTGCGGCGGCGCTCCGCCTCTTCTGTGTCGCTTAACAATTCCGGCTCCGGATTTTTCGCCGGAAATCCAAGCTGGCCGTTCAGCATCTCCCAGATCAGCGGGTCGGAATAAGGCGAGCCGTAGGCCGTGTCGGGCGCGACCGTGCCGAGGCTGGCCCCCGCACCGCGACGCCTCATCTGCAACG